>JBOGDS010000024.1:0-50004 GCA_050743075.1 Jiangellaceae bacterium
GCGCAGCGCACCGGCGACGCGCTGGTCGAGCTGTGCCGCCGCGCGCTGGCCGGCGGGGACCAGCCCGACAACGGCGGCGACTGGCCACAGGTCAACGTGACCATCGGCCGGCGGCTGTTCACCGGCCCGCTGCGCCGCGCCCCGGTGCTCCGGGACGGCGGATGCGCGTTCCACTGCTGCGACCGGCCGCCCGCCTGGTGCGACTGCCACCACTGCACCCACTGGGTCGACGGGGCCCACCAGCCTGGCCAACGGGGTGCTGCTCCGCGGCCACCACCACGCGGTGATCCGCCGCGGCCACTGGCAGGTGTTCATCGACCCCGCCGACGGGCTAGCCACCTTCATGCCGCCCCCGTGGGTCGACCCCGAGCGCAAACCGCTCCGCAACACCCTGCACCGAAGACCCTGACCGCGCGATCAGCGGCGACGGCGCCGTGGCTGCGACGACGCCCTGCGTCCGTCGCTGGTCCCCGCCGTGACGTCCACCGTGTGGTCCCCGATACGGGTCGAACGGGTAGACGGCTCAGCCCTAGCTCCTCGCGGACAGCCGCCGACCTCGGCATGGGGCTTCACCGCCGCGCAGACGCTCGGCTCATTCCGGAGCGTCGCCGCGGGTCACGTACGCCGGCCGGAGCACGTCGACGAGGTTTCTGCCACGGACGGTCAGCTGGATCGGTGGTAGCTGGTGGAGCAGCGAGTCGCTGCGGGTCCGTGCCGGACCGCGCAGCGGGATCCCGGCCTGGGGGGAGAAGTACGAGTGGAGGCAGTCGGCCAGCGGCACCGCCGCGTCGGCGCCTTCTGCGCGGTCGGCAGCAGGTGGGCCCCCTGACCGCAGGGCGTTCAGGGTTGCGAGCAGGTCTTCGCGGTCGCGTCCTCGCCACCCCAGGATCGCGAATGGGTCGGTGTCGAATGATTCGGCCAGCAGGTAGATCACCGCTGCCAGGTGCTTGCACGGAACCTGCCAGTCCGGGCACGAGCAGTCCAACGACAGTTCGCGCGCGCTGCTGGGAAACAGCGACAGTCCGACCGAGCTGAAGACGTCCTCGATGTCCTCGGGCATCTCGCCCGCGAGGAGCGTTGCTGTGTACCAGGCATTGTCGGCCAGCGTCTGGCTCACCTGTGCCCACTCGGTCTTGTCGAACGCCGTGATCCCGATCCGCACCCGGTACGGCCGGGGCCGGCTGCCCTGCACCGCTGCGTTGACCGTGCCGGCCTCCACGCGCAGCTCCACCACCTGCCCGGCGCGGGCATAGCTCCGGCCTCGCTGCAGCCTGCTGCCCAGGCCGATCGACTCGAGCACCTCGATGAACCGCTCGGACCACCAGGTCTGCGCGATCGCACCGCGCTTGCTGCGGGCTTTGATCCCGCCGTCGACGGCCAGCGGTCGCGACGGGGGAGGGAACCAGCTACTCACCGACGGCCCCCTCGGACAGGGCGAAGACCTCGCGCAGCGCACCGGTGGACAACTCGGTCAGCCATCGTTCCCCATCGGTGATCACCAGGTCGGCCAGCGCCTTCTTGTCCTCGATCATCTCGTCGATCTTCTCCTCGAGTGTGCCGACGCAGATGAACTTACGCACCTGCACGTTGCGCTTCTGCCCGATCCGGAACGCGCGGTCGGTGGCCTGGTTCTCCACCGCCGGGTTCCACCACCGGTCGAGGTGGACGACGTGGTTCGCCGCGGTGAGGTTCAGGCCGGTGCCGCCGGCTCTCAGCGACAGCAGGAAGACCGACGGGCCTGCGTCGGACTGGAAACGTTCGACCATCTCGTCCCGCCGACTCTTCGGAGTGCCGCCGTGCAGGTAGAGCAACTCCTGACCGAACCGTGCCGACAGGTGAGGGAGCAGCAGCTCGGCGAACTCGGTGAACTGGGTGAAGCACAGCACCTTGTCGCCCTCGGCGAGGATCTCTTCGAGGATCTCCTCTAGCCTGATCACCTTCCCTGACCGTCGTCCGACCGCCGAGCGGTCGTGCAGCAACTGCGCGGGGTGGTTGCAGACCTGCTTGAGCTTGGCCATCGCGGCCAGCACGTTGCCGCGGCGCTCGATCCCCGCGGAGTTCTCGATCCGGGCCATCATCTCGTCCACGACGACCTGGTACAGCGAGGCCTGCTCGGCGGTGAGCTGGCAGTACTGCTTGATCTCGATCTTCTCCGGCAGGTCGTCGATGATCTGGGGATCGGTCTTGAGCCGGCGCAGGACGTACGGGCGGGTGATCGCGCGCAGCCGCTTGGCCGGCTCGGTGTGCCCGTGACGTTCCACCGGGATCGCGTACCGGGCGCGGAAGGTCTCAGCGGAGCCGAGGATGCCGGGGTTGAGGAAGTCCATGACCGACCACAGCTCGGCCAGCCGGTTCTCCATGGGGGTTCCGGTCAGCGCGATCCTGTGCTCGGCACGCAGCCGTCGTACCGCCTTGGCCGAGCGGGACAGGCTGTTCTTCACCGCCTGCGCCTCGTCGAGCACCACCCGCCGCCAGTCGTACACCGCCAGCTCGTCCATGTCTCTGGTCGCCGTCGCGTAGGTCGTCACGACCAGGTCGGCGCCGGCCAGCTCGTCGCGAAGTTCGTCGCCGTGTCGCCGCCCCGGCCCGTGGTGCGCGTACACCCGCAGGCCCGGGGCGAACTTGGCCGCCTCCCGCTGCCAGTTGCCCACCAGCGACATCGGGCAGAGCAGCAGCGTGACGCCGCCATCCGACTCCTCGGCGCGCCGCAGCGACTCCAGCGCCAGCAGCTGGATCGTCTTGCCCAGTCCCATGTCGTCGGCGAGGCAGGCGCCCAGCCCGAGCGACGACAGGAAGTCCAGCCACGACAGGCCGCGCTGCTGGTACGGCCTGAGGCTCGCGCGGAACCCGGCCGGCTCGGTCATCGGGCGCAGGGCGCGCTCGGCGGCGCCGGAGAGCAGGTCACCCAGCCAGCCGTCGGCGTGGACGGCGTTTAGCGGCAGTGGGGTGTCCACGTCAGCGGGATGGCTGGCGGCCAGCGCCAGAACCTCGCTGGCGGTCTTCCGGTCGGGCTTGCTTCGCAGGAACTCGAGCCCGCGCCGTACTTGCTCGGGATCGACCGCTACCCACTGCCCGCGCAGCCGTACGAGCGGGGCCTTGGTCGCGGCGAGCACGGCGATCTCCTCTTCGGTGAGAGTCTCGTCGCCGATTGCGAGCTGCCATTCGAACTGTACGAGCTGGTCGCGGCCGAACTTCCTCTTCTTGGTCACGACGCCGTCGGTCGGGGTGCTCGCGGACGCAGCGAGCCCGAGCCGGCGGCGGCGGTCCCACCAGGAGGGCAGCAGGACGCCGAAACCCGCTTCGTCCAGCACCCCGGCCGCCATGGACAGGAACCCGTACGCCCCCTCGGCGTCCAGCTCCAGCGCGCTCGGGCGCGCCTGCCGCAGCGCCGGCGCCAGCTCGGGATAGATCCGGCTGGCGCGACCGAGCTCGGCCAGCAGCAGCTGTTCCGGCCGGTCCATCCAACGGCGCAATCCACCGCCGGAGCTCCAGACCTGCTCGGCCGGCACCAGCAGGCTCGGGTCGTCGACCGACTGCAGCAGGAACTCCAGCCGCCAGCGGCCCTCCTCGGTCGGTTCAGCCTCCGCGGAGTCGGCCTGGATGTCGCCGTCGAGCGCCGCGACTACATTGGCCTCGGTCAGCCGGAAGGTGGCCCGAGCCGGCCCGGTCTGCCCGACACCGAAGCCCGCCCACGCCGCAAGTGCCCGCTCGAGGTCGTCGATCTCGTCCGGCTCGGCGTCGAAGCGCCCATCCGCAGTCGACAACGCCGCCAGCCAGGGTTCAGCGGCTGGGGGCCGTTTCGGGCGTCGGCCCTGTCTCGGCGGTAGCAGGTCCAGCAGCGACCCGGCCTGCTCGCCGGTCGCGGCCGCGTGTTCGCGCATCGCCGCGTCGACCAGCGCGTGCAACGCCGCCGAGACCAGCTCGTTCGGGTTCTGACCTGCGGTCTCCACCGGAAAGTCGGACTCCGCCCGGCCGACCGGGGGCAACGCGGCGGTCAGCGCCTGCAGAGCCACGATGTCCGGCCCCTGCAGGACCGGCCGCCACCGGGCCGAAGCGCCCTGGTGGTCCTGGTCCAGCGTTGGCAGCACCCGCCCCCTCGTCGCCAGCTCACGCGCGAAGGTCGTCAGCTCAGCGAGGAACCGCACCGAGGCGCCATAGCGAACCGAGTCGGCTGGCGCGTCGAGCACACCCGAGGTCGCGGCGGGGTCGAACCAGACCACCGGCACCGACCATGGCAGCAGCACCGGTGCAGACTGCGCCGGGGGCCGGGGCGTGATCCGGACCAGCTCCGGGGAGTCCAGCGGCGCGGTGCGCAGCGAGGGCAGCAGCAGCGTTGCCGTTCCGTGCTTACCCGGATGGATGTCCGCCACCGCGTCGGCCGGCGCCGCGAACGGATGCGGTCGGGCCGTGCGCAGCGCCTGGCTGGGGCTCTTCACCGTGCGTTCGGCGTCTTCGGCCCAGAGGCACAAACCTCGCCGGTGTGACCAGAATCCGTGTACGGCAAGCATTCCGGCGTTCTCCTTCGCTCCCCTACGACCACGCCGGCGCCAAGCTAGCGAACACGACCGGCCAACAGGGCTCCGCCACGCGCGGTGGCCAAGAAATGGTCGGGCCAGGCCGCCGCCATCGCGCTGCGCGCCCGCGCCCGGGCGACCCCGCCTCGCGGCCCAGGTTCTGATCTATCCGATGCCTCGCTGCGACACCCCGTCGTACGCCGAGAACGCGACGGGCTACGGCCTGAGCGCCGAGACCGCACGCTGGTACTGGAAGCAGTACCTGGCCAGCCCGACGGACGGGGATCTGGCCGAGGCTTCGCCGCTGCGTGCCGCCGACCTCGCCTGCGGCGTTCGTCCTGACCTGCGAATACGACCCGCTCCGCGACGAGGGCGAGGTCTACGCCCGGAGGCTGGCGGCTGCCGGGGTGCCGGTAAGGGCGGTTCGGGAGGCCGGGATGATCCACGGCTACGCACGCCTGGCGTTGCTCGATGTTGCCGGCGATCGCCCCGCTGGCACTCACACAGCCGGTCAGAGAACCACGCTCGATTCATTGCGCCGAGACAGATCGGCTGTGCCTCAGATGCAACTCGTGTGGACCCGATCCTGCTCCGTCACCGCGTCGACTCGGCAGAGTCGTAGGACGGAACATGATCACCAAGGAGCCAGCGAACAGCTACAGATCAAAGCGTTTCCGCCGGTCAGAGCCGGTCTGTTGGGTGGAGCTGAGGGGATTTGAACCCCTGACCCCCTCGATGCGAACGAGGTGCGCTACCGGACTGCGCCACAGCCCCCGGAGACCCGCAGAAGGATAACAGCCGAGGCTGGACGGCTCCGAATCCGCCGTGTGCGCTCAGTCGCCGACAGCCCGCCGGTGTTCCGGCAGCTCCGCTGCCTCGTCGTCGGACGGCTCCGGCGTACGCCGCTGGGGTGGCAGCACAATCGAGTCCGCCGGGTTGAGCCGGCCGGATGTCCACGCTCCCGCCGACGAGAGGTCGATCGTCCGGACGGCCGGCGGTTCGGCTCTTGCCTTCGACATATAGGTCGGGCGCGGGACTGGAACGGGCTCCCAGGCGTCCGGGTCGGCTGCCGGCAGGGGTTCCGGCTCGTCCAGGACGGCGATCCGGCCGCGCGGCCGCTCGTCGACGGCCGCGAACGCCATCCGACGCTGCGCAACCGACCGTCGTCGCGCCTGTGCCACCGCGGCACGACGGGCCAACGCCAGGAAGATTGCCAGCATCGTCGCGGGGACCGTGACGGCGAATCCGGGTAGCCGGCCAGCAGCAGCGCCTGCACCGAGGACGGCCAGTATCGCCGCCAGCATCATCAGCACGCGGCGACGTCGCCTGGCGGCCACCGCGAAGCTCTCGCCGAGCCCCCGATCGGGTTCCGCGACTGCCATCGGCCCGACATCCGCCGGGGGGAGGTCGACCACCGGGTGCCGCCCCCGCGACGTTGCCGCCGATCGGGGCACGACGCGTACCCCTCGGGCGGCATCGAGCTCACGGGCGTCGTCGACCTCCTCGTGGCGGCGGACCCACCGGGGGACCAGCACGGCCGCCCAGGCGGCCACGATCGCCGCGTAGATCAGTCCGCTCGACCCCACGCCATGTGACGCTACGGGCCCTTCCGCCACGGGCGGTGGACCCGAACCGGTGTGTCGCCCGTAACGGGTGTGACAAGCGTGACCGACCGTCGGCCCTCACTTCACCAGGCCAACAGGTGCTTCACGAGGTTCCGGTGCCTCGTGAAGCACCCGCCAGGGTGGTGGACGTGATCAACGGGCGTGGCCCACCATGACGCGGGCGCGGCGCAGCGGTCAGGGCGAGGCGGACTCGCGGGACGCGCGCCACCGCCGCAGCAGGCCGCCGGGCACCTCGTCGACGGTCAGCGCGAACGACAGGTGGTCGCGCCAGTCGCCGTCGATGTGCAGGAACCTCTCCCGTAGCCCCTCCTGCCGGAAGCCGAGCTTCTCGACCACCCGCAGGGACGCGGCGTTCTCGGGGCGGATGTTCACCTCGATGCGGTGCAGCCCGACGGTGAAGAAGCAGTGGTCGACGGCCAGCGCCAATGCGGTGGGGATCACGCCGCGGCCGGCGACCTCGCGGTCGACCCAGTAGCCGGCACTCGCCATCCGGGCCGAGCCCCAGGTGATGCTCGAGATCGTGAGCTGGCCGGCCAGCCGGCCGTCGTAGGTGACGGCCCAGGGCAGCGCCTCGCCGGTGCGGGCCTGCACGGCAAACCGACGCACCATCTGCCGGTAGCTCGCCGGGAACCGGACCTGGGGTGACGGCGGCGTCGGCTCCCACGGCCGCAGCCACTCGACGTTGCGCTCGCGTATCGCCGCCCACACCTTCGCGTCGCGATGGCGCAGCGGACGGAGCCCGACCGGCCCCTCGGCGAGGCGGACCGGCCAGGACAACCGCTCACCTGCGCTCAGTGGTCGCCTCCATGGACCTGGTCGACGGCGTGGGCCAGCACGGGCGCCAGCACCGCCATGGCGTCCCGCACGCCAGCCGGCGAACCCGGCAGGTTCACGATCAACGTGCGACCGGCCAGACCCGACGTGCCGCGCGAAAGCGCCGCCGTCGCCACACCCTTGCCCGCACCGTACGCCCGGATCGCCTCCGCGACACCGGGCACCTCGCGGTCGACGACGCGGCGCGTCATCTCCGGGGTGAGGTCGCGCGGCGTCAGCCCGGTACCGCCGGAGGTCACGACCACGTCGTACCCGTCCGCGACGGCGGCACGTAGCGCCGCCTCCACCGGCTCTCCGTCCGGTACCACCTCAGGACCGTCGACGTCGAACCCCATCTCCCGTAGTCCGTCGCGGGCGATCGGACCGCCGCGGTCCTCGTAGACGCCAGCCGACGCGCGGGTGGAGACCGTGACGACGAGCGCCTTCACGAAGCCGCCCCGGCCCGCCGCCAGGTTCCGGAGCGTCCACCGGTCTTCTCCTCGATCCGGACGTCCGTGATCACCGCGCCCTTGTCGACGGCCTTCACCATGTCGACGACGGTGAGGGCGGCCGTCGCGACCGCCGTCAGCGCCTCCATCTCCACGCCGGTCCGGTCGGCGGTCCGTACGGTCGCCGCGATCTCGACCGCGTCGTCGGCGACGGACACGTCCACCGACACCGCGTGCAGCGCCAGCGGATGGCACAGAGGAACCAGTTCGGGTGTTCGCTTCGCCCCCTGGATGCCCGCGATCCGTGCCACAGCGAGCGCGTCGCCCTTCGGCACGCCAGGACCACGCAGCAGCGCGACGACCTCCGGGGCCACCAGCACGCGCCCCGACGCCGTCGCCGTCCGTACCGTCACGTCCTTGCCGGACACGTCGACCATCCGGGCGACGCCCGTGTCGTCGACGTGTGTCAACCGCTCACCCACGTCCTCAGCCCTTCCGGCGTTCGAGCAGCACCGTGTCGACCACCTGGCCGGCGGCGATCTCGGTGACGTGTTCCGGGACGACGACGAGCGCATTCGCGTACGCGAGATCCGCGAGCCGATGCGAGGCCTGCCCGGCGAGTGGGGTGACCAGGTACGACCCGTCCGGCGCCGGCTGCCAGCGGGCCCGGGCGAACTGTCGCTTGCCCTCGCGCGAGCGCAACGTCGACTGCAGGATCGCCTTGACACTGGGCCGGTGCAGCCGCGAGACGCCGAGCATCTTGCGGATCGCCGGGCGGACGAAGACCTCGAAGGACACGAAGGCGCTCACCGGGTTTCCGGGCAGCGTGAAGATCGGCGTCGCCTCCACGCCGACGGTGCCGAAGCCCTGCGGCATGCCCGGCTGCATGGCGACCTTCTCGAACGTGACTGTGCCGAGCTCGGCCAGCACCTGCTTGACGACGTCATACGCGCCCGC
Organism: Jiangellaceae bacterium; assembly: GCA_050743075.1. Lineage (GTDB taxonomy): Bacteria > Actinomycetota > Actinomycetes > Jiangellales > Jiangellaceae > JBOGDS01. Next base: position 8,359 of record JBOGDS010000024.1, read on the forward strand.
GCTGACGCCGCCGCTGGTCACCACGAGGTCGGCGCGGACCAGCTGGTCCTCGATCAGGCTCAGCAACGTGGTCTCGTCGTCGGAAACGGGCGCGACCCGGTAGGCCACCGCGCCTGCCTCGCGCGCGGCTGCCGTCAGCGTGAACGAGTTGGAATCGGTGATCTGGCCGCGCGCCAGCGGCAGCCCGGGCTCGACGAGCTCGCGGCCGGTGGAGATCACGACGACGCGCGGACGCGGCCGCACCCTGACCCGGTCCTTGCCGACGGCGGCGAGCAGCCCCACCTGTGCGGCACCCAGGAACGTGCCGCTGGTCAGCACGGTGTCGCCCTTGGCGACGTCCTCGCCCACCTGTCGCAGGTGCCTGCCCGCGGGCGCGGTGGCGCTGATGCGAACGCGAGCGGTGCCGCCATCGGTCTGTTCGACCGGGACGACCGCGTCGGCACCGGTAGGAATCGGCGCGCCGGTCATGATCCTGGCGGCCAACCCCGGCCCGATCGCGGTGGCCTCGGTCTCGCCGGCGGCGATGTCGGCGACGACAGGCAGTTCGACCGGGTTGGCTTCGTCCGCGTCGGCGACGTCCTCGGCGCGCACGGCGTATCCGTCCATCGCCGAGTTGTCGAACTGCGGGAGCGGCCAGGGTGCGATGACATCCTCGGCGAGGACGCAGCCGTGCGCGTCGAGGAGCTGAACGTTGAGCGGGGTCAGCGGCCGGACCGCCGAGAGCACGTCGGAGAGGTGGTCGGCGACCCGCTTCACCGGCGCTCCCCGCCGTCCTCGGGCGGCAGCGCGGCGACGAACTCGCGCAGGAACGCGCGGAAGTCCGGGCCGAGGTCAGGGCGCTCGCTGGCCAGTTGGACCGTCGTGCGCAGGTAGTCGAGCCGGTCACCGGTGTCATACCGCCGACCGCGGAAGACGGCGGCGCGGACACCGCCGCCCTTGTCAACGGGCAACGAGATCAGCGTCTTGAGCGCATCGGTGAGCTGGATCTCGCCGCCCCGGCCCGGTGTGGTCTCGCGCAGCACGTCGAAGACCGCGGCGTCGAGGACGTAGCGCCCGATGATGGCCAGGTTGCTGGGCGCCTCCCCCGGTTCCGGCTTCTCCACCAGGTCGGTGACCTCGACGACGTCGCCACCCGCGCCTGCCGCCACCTGGGCGCAGCCGTAGAGGTTGATCAGAGCCGGGTCGACCTCGATCAAGGCCACGACACTGCCGCCGTGCTCGCGCTGGACGTCGAGCATCCTCGGCAGCAACGGGTCGCGGGGGTCGATGAGGTCGTCGCCGAGCAGGACTGCGAACCGCTGGTCACCGACATGCCGCGCCGCACACAGCACGGCATGCCCGAGACCGAGCGGATCACCCTGCCGCACGTAGTGGACGTCGGCCAAGACCTGCGACTTCTGCACCCGCTCGAGCCGGTACTCGTCCCCCTTGGCCTCCAGCGCGGCCTCCAGCTCCCAGGCACGGTCGAAGTGGTCCTCGAGCGAGCGCTGGTTGCGGCCGGTCACCAGCAGGACGTCGTCGAGGCCGGCGGCGACGGCCTCCTCGACGACGTACTGGATCGCCGGCTTGTCGACGACCGGAAGCATGGGCTTCGGCGTTGCCTTGGTGGCGGGTAGGAAGCGGGTGCCCAGCCCCGCCGCCGGGATCACCGCCTTGGTCACGACACCGGTCCGCGACGTCATGAGCGTCACCCTAGCTGTCGGCTGATCGGTCGCCGCGTAGCGCTGACGTACGGTGATCGATGTGGCAGAGCCGGCAAGCGGCAGCGTGGCGGAGGCGAAGCGCGCGCTGCGCCAACGGGTGCTGGAGATGCGAGCGTCACTCGATGCGCGCGCACTCGCCGAAGGCGCGCGCAGCCTGCGCGACATCATGCTCGCCACACCCGAGCTCGCCGACGCCCAGCGGGTCGCCGGCTATGTCTCGGTCGGTCGTGAGCCGGGCACCGGACCATTGATCGAGGCGCTGTCGGCGCGTGGCGTCGAGGTGCTGCTCCCGATCTTGCTGCCCGACGGCGACCTCGAGTGGGCGGCCTACGAAGGCCCCCGCTCGCTGGCCTCTGCCACCCGCGGCCTGCTGGAACCGACCGGCGACCCGCTCGGCACCGGTGCCGTGGCGACGGCCGGCGCGATTCTCGTCCCGGGGCTCGCGGTCGACCGCCACGGCATCCGCCTCGGCCGCGGTGGTGGCTCGTACGACCGGGTGCTGGCGCGGGTCGCCGGCCGCGCCTTCAGCTGCGTGCTGCTGCACGACGGCGAGGTGCTCGACATGCGGGTGCCGCGTGACTCTCACGACGTTCCGGTCGCGGCAGCCGCTACCCCGTCGCATCTCCACCGCTTCGGCCGCAGCCGGGACGAGTAAGGCCGTACTCCATCGAACCCCTACGGCACGCCCGGCGCCGCACCCACTGAGAACCAGATCGAGCGATCTTGCGGTCCCTACAGCCGTCGATCGGGCCCGCTGGCGGCACGAACGGGAGATCTTGCGGCGCCCGCACTGACATGTCAGGGCAGCTTCCTCGGGCGCCTCCAGCAGGTGGCGCATCACCTCGAACCAGCGGCCAGGGGTGGTGCCGCGTGACTCTCACGACGTTCCTGTCGAGGCAGCCGCTACCCGTCGCCTCCACCGCTTCGGCCGCAGCTGCGACCAGTAGGTCCGGCCGCGCGTTCGGTCAGCGCGCGCCAGTCAGCGCTCCGGTGGCGAGTTCGTGCGCGGCGTCGATGCGGGCGTCGTAGTCGGCGCGAGCGGCGGCGATCTCGTTCTGGTGCTGTTCTGTCCAGCTGACGAGCGACTGGACGGTGTCGTGCAAGGTCGCGCCGAGGGGCATGAGCTCGTAGTCGACCCGGGGTGGCACGACGGGATACACCGTGCGCCGTACGAGGCCGTCGCGCTCAAGCTGACGCAGCGTCACAGTGAGCATGCGCTGGCTGATGCCGTCGATCTCGCGGCGCAACTCGGTGAAGCGGAGGGTGCGACGGTCGAGCAGCGCAATGACCAGGAGGGACCACTTGTCCGCAATTCGGTCGAGGATCTGGCGGACCTCGCAGTCTTCCCGGGTGTCCCACTGGAACGGGTCGTGGTCGTCGCCGGTGTCCGGGCAGTGCGTCGGTGACTTCGAAGTGCCTACTTCCATGGGTGTCCATGGTGCCGGAAGATGCGTCTAGTTACAAGACGTAACTGGCAGGCCTTAGAGGAACTTGCCGGCATGGTCCGGTCCGACCAAGGAGCCACTCTGGTGTCCACACTGCAGTCTCCGTCGCTCGATGGGGGCATCGACCGCTTGAGCAGGCGCCTGGGGCGTGCTGTTCGTGCTGTGCGGTGCCATCTTCCTGGAGGGGATCGACGTCTCGATGATGGGCGTCGCGCTGCCCTCGATCCGCGCGGAGATGGGCCTGTCCACCGGCTCGCTGCAGATGGTCGTGAGCGCCTACGTGCTCGGCTACGGCGGTTTCGTGCTGCTGGGAGGACGGGCGGCGGATCTGCTGGGCCGGCGCCGGATGCTCCTGACCTGGCTCGTCGTGTTCCTCGTCTTCTCCGGTCTCGGCGGACTTGCGACCGACGGATGGGTCCTGATCCTCGCCCGGTTCGTGACGGGCATAGCCGCGGGGTTCCTGACGCCCGCGGGCCTGTCGATCATCACGACGACGTTCGCCGAGGGACCGGCGCGCACCAAGGCGCTCCTGGTCTACGCGGGTACCGCGGCGGGGGGATTCTCGCTCAGGATGGTGATCGGCGGCCTGCTGACGGCGATCGGTTGGCGGTGGGTGTTCTTCGCCCCGGTCTTGATGGCGGCCGTCATCCTCGTCGCCGCCATCCGTCTGATCCCGGACACGGGCCGCCCCGAACGCTCAGCCGGCGGGTTCGACCTGGCCGGAGCGTTCAGCGTGACCGGTGCGATGCTCCTGCTCGTCTTCACGGTGGTCCGCGCACCGGTCGTGGCCGCGGACTGGACGGTCGTGACCCTCGCCGGCAGTCTTGCCATCGGGGCCGCCTTCGTGGTGAACGAGCGGCGGTCGGCCTCGCCGCTGGTGCGCCTGGGCATCCTCCGCTCCGGCCCGCTCGTGCGCGCCAACCTCGGCGCGATGCTGTTCGTCGGCTCGTTCGTCGCGTTCCAGTTCATCGCGGTCCTGTATCTGCAGGAACTGCGCGGGTGGTCGGCGTTGGAGACCGGCCTGGCCCTCATGGTCGCCGGCATCGACGCCGTGCTCGCACCGACCCTCACGCCACGGCTCGTGAGTCGCTTCGGCAACGTCCGGGCCATCCTCGCCGGCGCGATGATCGCGGCCGTCGCCTACGCACTGTTCCTGCCGGTCGGCCTTGACTGGACGTACGCGGCCATGCTGCCGACCATGATCCTTATCGGCATCGCCTTCTCCCTGGCCTACGGGGCGCGTTCACCATCGCCGCCACGGAAGGCATCGCCGAGGAGGAGCAGGGTCTCGCCGGTGGGGCTGCTGAACATGTCGATCCAGTTCGGCGCGGCCCTCGGCCTCGCCGTCGCGGCCGCGGTCAACGTCGCCGCCACCGGAACCGACCGGTCGCCCCTGGGATTGCTCGAAGGCTTCCGCGCGGCCCTGATCGTGCCCGTTGTCGCGGCCGTCCTCGGCGTCGGCATCACTGCGCGTGGCCTCCGCAGGCGCACCGGTCCAGCCGCTCAAGCCCCCGGCGAAACGCTGGAGGCCGCTGAGGCGCTGCGGTAGATGACCTCCCTCACGTGAGTAGGAAGGGCCCGCGAATGCTGTCAACCGTCGGTGCCCGTCTCTGCCGGTACGAGCCGCAACGTGTCGGCGGCCTCGTCGCGGATCGACTCCTCGTCCCAGCGCATCGGAAGCGTCTGGCCAGTGCGCCACATCTCGGTCTGGTCGCCGTAGTGGTTGTGGTACGGGTGGCCGCTGACGCCGGTGAGGTCGATCCACCGGGAGGCGTCGAGGTCGGCGAGGTCGACGACCATCCGCATCGACGGCACCCAGTCGGTCTCGTACCCGTCCGGGGCTGTCCAGCCGGTGGCCTGGACGATCGACTCGCCGCCGCCGACCTCGACCGGTCCGCGGTTGACCAGCGCCTCGATCGGGCCGATCCCGGACGCGCCGAACGCCGGGTCGGCCAGCTCCAGCGCGTGCAGGCGACCCCACTCCCACGCGTCCGCGTCCTTGCCCTGGAGCCGGGTCATCTCGTCGCGTCCGCTGCGGATCGCCTGCCGCAGGATCGTGTCGCGGTCCTCGACGACGTCGTCGGTCGTGACGTCGTCCCAGAGCGGGTCGTCGGGCGCCTCCAGCAGGTGGCGCACCACCTCGAACCAGCGACCGCCGCCACCGGGCCACTGGTCCTCGGGAAGCTCGTCGTGGAATGTCAGCTCCAGCAGGTTGCGCCACACCGCGTTGAAGTAGGCCGCGGGTGCCGAGTCCGGCGGCTGACTGAAGTCCCAGTCCCGAAGGAGATCGAGCCCGTCGCCGTAGTAGCCGTCCTCGTCGTCGAGATCCATCAGGAACGGAACCAGGGCCGCGGCGTTCGTGTTGTGGCTGTCCATATGGATGTCGAGCATCGCCTCGGCGTCGAGCGGGCCGGCCTGCTCGATCAGGTCGCGGATGCGTTGCGCACGCTGGCCGTAGTCGTAGTCGTGAGTGAGCAGGAACGGGTAGGCCGTGCTGGTCACCGGCTGGTTGGCGGTGACGATGAAGCCCTCGTCGGGGTCGAGCACACTCGGCAGCGCGTCGAACGGGATGAAGCCGACCCACTCGTGGGTGTCCGACCAGCCGGGTGCGGGCCAGCGTCCGTCGCCCGAGCGCCTGATCGGGATCTTGCCTGGCGCCTGGTAGCCGACGTGGCCCTCCACGTCGGCGTAGACGAGGTTCTGCGCCGGCACCTCGAACCTGCTCGCCGCCTCTCGGAAGGAGTCCCAGTCGTGGGCGGTGTTGAGCGAGAAGATCGCGTCGGCGGTTCGGCCCGGGTCCAGCGCCGTCCAGCGCAATGCCACGGCGTACCCGTCGCCGCGCACCGGCGCCCCGTCGTCCACCGGCGCTGCCCGGCCGACGTCGCGCGACTCGTCGTCGTGATCGGACAAGACCGGACCGTGGCGGGTCGAGCGGACCGTGAAGGTCACCGGGTCCTCGCCTGCGACCTGGATCGTCTCCTCGCGCGTCTCCATCGGCACCATCTCGTCGCCGACGAGGTACGAGTCGCCGTCGACCTGCTCCAGGTAGAGGTCGGACACGTCCGGACTCAGGTTCGTGAAACTCCACGCCACCTGGGCGTTGTGACCGATGACGACGCCCGGGACGCCGGAGAAGGAGAAGCCGGCCACCTCGAACGGACACGCGGCGCCGACCGTCCGGCAGTGCAGGCCGACCTGGTACCAGATCGAGGGCATGGCCGGCCCGAGATGCGGATCGTTCACCAGCAACGGCGAGCCGCTGGCGGTCATGGAGCCGTCGACGACCCACGAGTTGGACCCCACGCCCGGCCCGTCGCCGAGCAGGTCCGGCACACCTGCGACCGCCCGAGACACGGTCAGCATGGCCTGGACCGCTTCCGCTGGCAGTGAGGTGGGCGCCACCCGGGCGGCCGCGTCGCCAACACGCCCGCCCGCCGACAGATACGCGTCGTCGACGATCGGCGCGTTCTGGTCGTACGGGTAGTCCGGGTAGAGCTGCTCGATCCGTTCCACCGGCAGCTCGGCCGCCAGGAGCGATCGGTCGATCTCGTCCTCCATGTTGCCGCGCAGGTCCCAGGCCATCGCCTTGAGCCACGCCAGCGAGTCGACCGGTCCCCACGGTTCGGGTGAGTTGTCCCCGCCGGTCAGGCCGAGCAGCGTGTAGGCGAGGCCTAGCTCGCCACCGGAACGCCCGTCGAGCCAGGCGTTGACGCCGGCGGCGTACGCCTCGAGGTACCGGCGGGTGGCCGGTCTGAGCAGTGGCAGCTCCTGCTCCGCGACCCGGCGCCAGCCCAGCGTCCGGATGAACGTGTCGGTGTCGACCTGGTCCTCGCCGAACAGCTCGGAGAGCCGGCCGGCGGTCACGTGCCGGCGGAAGTCCATCTCCCAGAACCGGTCCTGCGCGTGGACGTAGCCCTGGGCACGGAAGAGGTCTTCGGCGGTGTCCGCGTAGATCTGCGGGATGCCGTGCTCGTCGCGGACGACCTCGACGTCACCCTGCAGGCCCGGCAGCGCCGCGGTGCCGCCGTAATCGGGGAACGGACGACGGACCGACCACACGACGAAGGCTGTCCCGGCGACGAGAGCGAGGACGACCACTCCGGCGACGACGGCGAGGCCGATCTTGAGGCGGCGGCGAGTCACCGGGCAAGGGTAGGCGACCCGCGCTCCCGGATCAGCGTCTCGATCCCGTCGAGGATCCGCTGCAGGCCGAAGTCGAAGTCGGCGTCGGGCTCGTCGTCGCCCTCCTCGAAGATTCCGGACTCGGCCAGCCGGGCCAGCGCCGGGTACCGCGGGTCGTCGCGCAGGCTCGCGATCAGCCCGCCGTAGACCATGTCCCGCTCCAGCTGGGTGACGCCGGTGCGCTGCTCGGCCTGGGCCAGACCGAGGCCGAGCTGCGCCTCGCCGCGCACGTAGACCGACAGCAGCAGCAGCCCGTAGAGCGCGTCCCCCTCGGACAGGCCCGGCTCGAACAGCGCCTGCAGGGCGGAGTCCATCCAGGCCAGGTTGTTCGGTCCCATCGGTGGGCCGTGGATGGGGACCTGCAGCATCCACGGACGCCGTCGGTAGAGCACGTGCTGGGCCCGCGCCCACCGTTCGAGGTCCCGCCGCCAGTGTCCCGGCCCGCCGCCGTCACGCTCGGGCGGGAGCCCGACAGCCGACTCCATCATGAGCTCGACGAGGTCGTCCTTGCCGGGCACGTACCGGTACAGCGACATCGTCGTGACGCCGAGGTCGTCGGCCACCCGGCGCATCGAGACGGCCCGCATCCCCTCCGCGTCCGCGATCGCCACCGCGACACGCACGATTCCGGCCAGGCTCAGGCTCGGCTTCGGCCCGCGGCTGGGCCGCGTGGTCCGCCCCCAGAGCAGCTCCAGCGTGCGCCGCGGATCGCGGGAAGCCGGTCGCTCGTCCGCCATGGCTCACCATCACGTGGGAGTTTGACGCCCACCCTAGAACTGTGTGTACCCTAAACGTAAGTATATGCCATATACAGTTTGGAGACACCGTGAGCAGCAGCGAGCCGGCGATCCTCGCCGAGGGGTTGGAGAAGCGCTACGGCACGGCGAACGCACTCGCCGGCTTCGACCTCGCCGTACCGGCCGGCACCGTGCACGGACTCCTCGGGCCCAACGGCGCCGGGAAGACGACGGCTGTGCGGATCCTGTCGACGCTGCTGCGCTTCGACGCCGGGCGGGCCGCGGTCGCCGGCTTCGACGTGGTGCGCGACGCCGAGCAGGTCCGCGAACGCATCGGCCTGACCGGCCAGTACGCGGCCGTCGACGAGGTGCTGAGCGGCCGCCAGAACCTCGTCATGTTCGGCCGCCTCTTCCACCTGGGGGCGCGTGCGGCGCACAAGCGGGCCGACGAGTTGCTGGAACAGTTCGACCTGACCGAGGCGGCCGGCCGGTCGGCGGCCGAGTACTCAGGCGGGATGCGGCGGCGCCTGGACCTGGCGGCGAGCCTGGCCCTGACGCCGTCCGTCCTGTTCCTGGACGAGCCCACCGCCGGGCTCGACCCCCGCAGCCGCAACGAGGTCTGGGCAGCTGTGCGGTCCCTGGTGGCAGGCGGGACGACGGTGCTGCTCACGACCCAGTACCTGGAGGAGGCCGACCAGCTCGCCGACCGGATCTCGGTCATCGACACCGGCCGCGTCGTCGCCGAGGGGACGTCGGACCAGCTCAAGGCGAAGCTCGGCGGCGACCGGATCGAGGTCGTCGTCCACGACGTCGCCGACCTCGATGCGGCGGCCGCCGTCGTGGCGCGGGTGTGCGGGGCCGAGCCGGCACGCGACCCCGACCTGCGCCGGGTGAGCGCGCCGGTCGACGACCGGATCGCCGCCCTCACCGAGGTCGTCCGCGCTCTGCACGATGCCGGCCTCGCCGCGGAGGACATCGCGCTGCGCCGGCCCACGCTCGACGAGGCCTTCCTGCACCTGACCGGACGCCCGACCGCCGAGGAGGCTATCGCATGACCACCACCGAGCTCCGGCCCGCACCGGCCGCGGCACCTCGACGGGATCCCCTGGACCGGGTCCGCTGGGCGGCGGCAGACGCGTGGACGATGACCCGGCGCAACATGGCGCACATCGTGCGCGACCCTGGCGAGATCATCATCGGCTTCTTCCTGCCGGTCATGTTCGTGCTCGTGTTCGGCTACGTCTTCGGCAGCGGCATGGCCGCGCCGGGCGGCGACTACCGCGAGTTCCTGGTGCCCGGCATCTTCGTGATGACCATGCTCTACGGCATCGGCGCGACCGCGACCGGCGTGGCGACCGACATGGGACGCGGCGTCATCGACAGGTTCCGCTCCATGCCGGTGGCCCGGTCGGCGCTGGTGGCCGGGCGCAGCGCGGCCGACCTGATGCGCGCGGTCCTGGAGGTCGTGATCCTCGTCGTCTGCGGGCTGCTGGTGGGCTGGCAGTGGCACAACGGCGTGGGCGACGCGTTGCTCGCCCTCGCGCTGCTCCTGCTGCTGCGCTTCGCCATGACGTGGATGGGGATCTACCTGGGCCTCAGCGTGCCGAACCCGGACATGGTCGCCATCGTGGTGTTCCCCCTGGCGTTCCCGCTCACCGCGGTGTCCAACATCTTCGTACCGCCGCAGGCGATGCCGGGCTGGCTCGGCGCGATCGCGGAGTGGAACCCGTTGTCGGCCACAGTCGCCGCAGTCCGGGAGCTGTTCGGCAACCCGGGGCTCGGCGGTGACTCGTGGGTGGCGCAGAACTCGCTGACGATGGCGATCGTGTGGCCGGTCGTGCTGACTGCGATCTTCGCTCCCCTGGCCGTGCGCCGCTACCGGCGGCTCAGCCGCTGAGGCGGTGTGCGAGATGCCACGACCGCGTCGCGTGGACAAACGGGGGGCCGGGGACGCATCATTAGCAGTCAGGACCGTCGAGTGCTAACGGCCCGCCTTGAGGAGCGAGAACCGTGCCCACCTACCAGTACGCCTGCACCGACTGCGGCGACCAGCTCGAGGTCGTGCAGAAGTTCACCGACGACGCGCTGACGACGTGCCCGACGTGCGACGGCCGGCTGCGCAAGGTGTACTCGGCCATCGGCGTGGTCTTCAAGGGCTCGGGCTTCTACCGGACCGACAGCCGTGCGGCCGTGGCCTCGAACGGGTCGGGCAACGGCGACGGGTCCAGCAAGGCCGACAGCTCCAGCGAACGCGAGGGTTCGTCGAGCACGTCCGGATCGGACGCGTCGACCAAGGGCTCGGGGAACGGATCCAGCCGGACGAAGGAACCAGCCGCCAAGAAGGAGCCGGCCGGCACCTCGGCCAGCTGATCGACGGACTGTTGGTGGGGCTCTGACCCCGCCAACAGTCCGTCGATCATGACCTGGCGACCGTGCGGGACCGTTGTCCACAAGACGGTATCCGCCGACCGGGTGACGAGCTGACGCTGTGGATGACGGCCTGGCAGGTCCGCTGCCGTGCCAGCCTGGGCCGTCATGAAGGACCGCCGCCTCGGAGCCTTGAGGCACGTCACGCGGGCGGTCGGCTGGCACCGCCGGCTGCTGGCCGCCGGGCTGGCGGCGGGCGCCGTCGCGCTCGTTCTGCAGGCGGCCGAGCCGTCACCTCAGCACACCGTTCCGGTGCTGGCCGCGGCGCGTGACCTGTCCGGCGGGGCGATCGTCGTCGATGCGGACATGCGGACCGTCGACGTTCCACCCGACCTGGTTCCCTCCGGTGCGTTCGGTTCCGCTGATGCGGCCGTCGGACGGGTGCTCGCCGGGCCGGTCCGCTCCGGCGAGCCGCTGACCGACCTGCGGTTCGTCGGTCCCGGGCTCCTTGCCGGCTGGGGCGACGACCTGCTGGCCACGCCGGTGCGCATCGCCGATCCCGGCGTGGCGGGGCTGGTCCGGCCGGGCGACCGGATCGACCTCCTGGCCGCTCCCGCGTCCGGCGCCGGCGCCGTGGTGACCGTCGCGTCGCGGGTCCCGGTTCTGGCCGTGCCGGCGCAGACCGACCAAGGCGCGCTGGCCGAAGGTGCCCTGCTCGTGGTCGGAGCAACGGAACGGCAGGCCGCCTCGCTCGCGCAGGCGGCCGTGACGTCTCGGCTGTCCGTCGCGCTGCGCGCTCCGTGACCCGGCGGGCCGTACGACGCTACGGTGATCGGCGACCTGAACCATGATCCGTCGTGAGGAGCCGGCCATGCTCAAGGGCTTCAGAGAGTTCATCCTGCGCGGCAACGTCATCGACCTGGCGGTTGCCTTCGTCATCGGCGCGGCCTTCACGGTCGTCGTGAACGCGCTCGTCGATCACTTCATCACGCCATTGATCGCCGCCATCTTCGGCCAGCCCAACCTCGACAGCGTCTGGAACTTCACGATCAACAACGCCGACTTCTCGATCGGTACCATCCTGACCGCGGTCCTCAACTTTCTGCTGGTGGCGGCGGCCGTCTACTTCGTCCTCATCGCACCGATGAACAAGTTCAGGGAGATGCGGGCGGAAGGGATCGAGGAGGAGCCGGAGGCGCCGGCGGAAGACGTGCTGTTGCTCCAGGAGATCCGCGACCTGCTGCGCGACCGCCAGGGCCAGATCTGAGCCCGTCCCCTCGATAGCGCGACGCCGATCCCGCCGCGCGCCACACCTGTGCCGCGACCCGCCGGCGTGTCGTGACCAGCTCTGAACATTCGGCGAGGTGGGGCGGCTCACGAGTCCCAGTGGGGCGGGCGCTCCTCGGCCAGCCGGTCGTCGTCCGACTCGTCGGGCTCGCCCCAGCCGGCGGCGCTCTCGTCCGTGGTGGTGTCCGGCAGGACGTCGAAGTCGTCGTCCCAGTCGGTGGTCATCAGTCCAGGTCGCCGTGCTCGACCCGAGCCAGCCGCTGCTCGCGCACCAGCCGGTCGGTGTCGATCTCCGGTGAGCGGCTGGCTCGGCGCAGCGCCGCGAAGACGCCGGTCACGTCACGCTGGCTGACGATGCCGACCAGCGTGCCGGCGTCGTCCACCACCGGCAGGTGCCGGATCCAGTGCTGAGCCATGATGCGGGCGGCGTCGCGGACCGGCGTGTCCGGCGTCGTCGTGACGACATCGCGGGTCATGACGTCGCCGACGACCACACTGTTCACGTCCTTGCCGACCGCAACGGTGCGCAGCACGTCGCGCTCGGTGACGATGCCGGCGATCTCGCTGCCGTCCAGGATGACCAGCGAGCCGGTCTGCTGGCGCCACATCAGGTCGGCGGCGCTGGTGAGGCTGCCCGTGGTCGAGTCGGTGACGGTCGCGCTGGTCATGATCTCTGCGACACGCACGTGCATCCGCTCCCTCGTATGGTCCGGCGACCACAGAAGGGTAGCCCGGTCACAACGGTGGTGCGCCCGCCCTCGCCACCCGGACCGCGTGCCGCAACGCGTCGTCGGCCCGCCGCCCACGCTCGGCCAGGCCGAGCTCGTCCGCGACGGCGGCGACGGCGGCCACCTCGCTTCGGTGCTCGCCGTCTGCGTCGACCCAGCGCGCCAGGGCCGCGAGCTCACGCCTGGTGTATGTGCCGATCGGCCGCCCTCGCGCGACCGACGGCCGGCTGCCCCGGTCAGCCGGAAGGTCGGCGTCGTCGGGAATGCCGACGACGCCGGCCGGACCGCCGTCCTCCGGGTGCTCGCCGTCGTCGGGCAGGCCGACGAGGCCATCCGCGTCCGCGGCAGCCTCGGCCCAGTCGTACGCGTCCGCGGCCGTGACGGCTGCGTCATAGGCCGCCAGCAATCGTTCGGCCGCACCCTCCGGGTCGGCCGCCCAGGCCGGCGACCAGACGCGATGCACGGTCCAACCCAGCCGGGCCAGGTGCTCCGGTCGCAGCCGATCGCGCACCTGAACCGTCGCCTGCGTCGCGTACGCCGGACCGTCGGTCTCCACGGCGAGCACCAGCCGGTCGCTGCGGGCCGGGTGGCGCGCAGCGACGGCGATCCGGCCCGGTCCGTTGCCGTGGCCTACCACGACATCGATGCCGGCGGCGCGCAGCCGCTCGGCCACCACCGCCTCGAGCGGGTCCGCCGCCGCGTCGCCGATCGCGAGGGACCCCGATGCCGCGACGAAGGCCAGGAAGTCACGCAGTGCCTGGCCCCCCGGCGTCGTCAGCCGGCGGGGGCTCAGGTCGTCGGCCGCGAAACACGAGACGACGGTGATCCGCTCGCGCGCACTCGAGGCCGCGGCGATCAACCGGCGCTCGCCGCCCGGACGGTCGAGCACGCCGAAGCGATAGAGCACCCGCCCGTCGACCGAACGGCCATATCCGATGCTGAGGAGGACCGCATCACGCACATCGCCGGCCGCGCGCTCGGCATCCTTGACGTAGAACGGCTCCTCCCGGTCATCCCGCAAGAACGCAGCGACGTCAGGGGCGCGGACGAGCGCATGGCGCAAGGCGTCGTCGATCCGGCGGGCGTGGCGGCTGCCGAGGGTGACCACGCCCAGGCTCTCGTACGGCCGGGTCCGCCCGTGTTCCAGGATCAGCTCGACGACGCGACTCACCTCGGCAACGGCGCTGTCGACCGGCTCGTCGCCCTCGGCCGTCGTCTCCACCAGTTCGTGCCGTAGCCGCGACGGGCCGCGGACGCCGGGGACGGCCGTCAGCCGGCCCCGGTACTCCGTCCGGCCCGGCAACGCAACCAGCCGGTCGTCACGCGCCCGGTAGTGCGTCGTCAGCGAGACCGACGGCAACCCGCGCAGGGCGTCGAGAATCGAGGGCGGCGGCTCGGTCAGCGGACTGCTGCCGTCGTCGGGATCGACGTCGGGCTCGGCCACGGTGCTGAACGCCGTCCCGACGACCTGCCGGTCGTCGCCGACCAGGACGACCCGGGAGCCCCTGGCGATGGCCGGGACGGCCTGCGCGACGGCGAGCCGCCCGGCGTCCTCGACGACGACCACGTCGAACAACCGCCGCGCCGGAAGTGCTCCCGCAACGGTCAGGGGCGACATCACCCAGCACGGGACGGCGGCCAGGGCGACGTCCGGGGCGGCGACCAGCAGTTCCCTCGGCGTGCGTGGTGCAGCGGACTCGACGACGACGGCCTGCCCCTCGTGCTCCTCGGCGACCTCCTGGAACCGCGCTGCGCGTGCGGCCCGGACCCGGGCCGCCGCCTCGCGCTGCGCCTCGGCGTCCGCCTGCCGGAAGACGTCGATCCGCCGCTCGTGCTCTTCGGTGTCGAAGTCGCGGAGCACCGGGTCCTCGGCCAGCCAGGCGTCGAGCAGCGAGGCGTTGCGTACGTGGTCGAACGCCGCCACCACCGTCGTGGCGTCGGCACCACGTTCGCGCAGGACGGCCAGCAGATCGTCCAGGCCGGCTGCCGAGAGCTCGGCCTCGAGCCCGGTGAGCCGTGGAATCGCCGCCAGCCGGGCCTCGGCGGCCGCCAGCGCGGTCAGCCGCTGCGCAACCTTGGCGTAGGGAAGCCCGGGCAGATCCGATGTGCGCGGGTTGGCGGCACCGAGCACGTTGAACGCCGCCCGGACCACGTCGACGGCCCGCGTCGCGGCCGGCAGGTGCGCGCCGACCTGTGGCGGGCGGGCATCGCGGGCCCGAACCCTCCAGGCTGCGAGCTGGTCGCGCGCTGAGACCAGCAGCACGTGCAGATGCGAGCGGTCGGGCTTCGTGGCTGTATCGACCACGAGGTCGCGCGCTTGGCGGCGCAGGCGCCGGCGCCCGAACAGGCCGAGCTGCCTGCCATGGTCGGTGCGCCTGCGCCGGTCAGCGGTCGCTGCCACCAGATCGTCCAGCGGCGCGTCCCAGACCTCGGGCGCGAACTGGGCACGGGTCGCAGCGACGCCTTTGAGCAGGTCGACGGTCTCGAAGCACTCCGCCGGCGTCTGCGGAGCTACGAGCCCGGCCTCGACCGCAGCGCGGGTGGCGGCGTCGCGCAGGGCGGGCAGATCCTTCTCCCACAGCCGCATCACCGTCGCCGCCAGGACGTCGGCCTCCTGGACCGTCGACACGGTCGCCCCGTGCCAGGGCGAGTCCTCCTGAGCTGGCGACAAGCCTTCGAAGTCGGTGTACTGCCGCAGCCGGTCGCTGAGGGCGGAGATCGTCTCCGGGTCCATCCGTCGCAGCGCGTCGGCCGAGATGCGCGCTGGCGAACGCGCCCGCTTCGGCGCGGCGACGAGCGCGACCATGGCGTCGTACGCGCTCGTCCCCCACGGCTGGCGCGGACGATGGAGGGCCTCGACGTAGGCCTCGAGCGGCTCGGCAGCGCCGCGCCGGTCGAGGGGCGGTGCCTCGCGCGGCTCGGCCGCAACCCGGCGTGCGGTGTCCGCAACGTGCTGTACCGCTGCGGCGGTCGACGTACGGCCGTGGGAGAGGTCGAGGACCAGGTCGTCGAGACCGACGGACCGAAGCCGCGCGACGAGGTCGACCAGGATGGACTGCTTCTGCCCGACGACGAGCACCTGCTGACCACGCGCGGTCAGTTCAGCCACGACGTTGGCCGTCGTCTGAGTCCGGCCGGTGCCCGGCGGTGCGTCGACGCGCAGGTGTCCGCCGGCGACCGCGGCCGCGACCACCGCCCGCTGGGCCGTGTCTGCATCCAGGACGGGATCCGGCAGTGGCCCGGGCCTCGAGGCCGGCGCCGCCCCCAGGTCGACGGGGTCACCGGCGAGGGCGGCGACGACGTCATGAGCTTCCAGCTCCGGCCCGAACGCCGCCAGGTCCCGCGCCAACGTCAGCGGCTCCTTGGCGAAGGTGCCGAGCACGGCCCGGTGGGCGATCGAGAATCCGTCGACGACGTGGGCCGGCGCGAACTCCCGCATCCGTTCGACGACGACGGGATAGCGCAGGGCGCCGGCCGGGTCGCGCAGGTCGTCGGGCTCGAACCGCAGCCCGACCTGAGCGTCCAGCGCCTGCAGGAGGACCGGGTTGACCTCCGGTTCCTCCGCCATCCTGATCAGGAAGTCGGTCTCGGCGGGGTCGCGTGCCGTGACGGTGGCCGGTCGCAGCAGGACCGGCGCTGTGGGCCGGTGGGCGGCGAACGGATCGGCCCAGGTGGCGATGCCGACGGCCAGGACGCACGCGGACAGGCCGTGCTCGTCGGCCAGCTCGCGCGCCTTGTCGCGGATGGCGTGGACGGACCGCAGCGCCGAACTGCGCAACGGCTCGTGCGGGAAGAGGCGGGTAATCGCGACGGCCTCGCCGTCCAGGAGCTTCTTGCGCGCCTCGGGCTCGGCCGCGGCGAGGTCCAGGGTGCCGACCTTGAGGTCGCGGAACTGCAGCAACGGGTCACGACCGCCGAGGGCGGCGAGCTCCGCGGTCCAGCCGGCGGCGGCCTCGGTGACCAGCTCCGCCCTGGTGAGCCGGGCCGACCCGGCAGCAGGGGACGTCGGGTCGTCCACGGCGGTCACCGGCGGTCCACGTACTGCTGCCCCACCTGGACGAGGGTAGCCATCGCGACGGCGACGCACCCGCAGGCGTGGCCACAGACCACGGCGGCGAGCAGCCGAGAGGTTTCCCCTGTTCGAGTGACGGGCAGGAGCCGCTGATCAGGGACACGCGGCCGCTGGGAGGCATGGCCGCGGGTCCGATGGCTGATCGTCGAGACGGAGGTGCACCCCCTCATGCCGACCCAGAGGACGTGGACGCGACGGAGCGTCCTGCGAACGACAGGCCTGGCGACGCTCGGTCTGGCCGCGGCATCGTGCGCCAGCGAGCCGGGAAGCCCAGGAGCCGGAGGCGGTACGGGTGACGGCGACGCCTCGCCGAGTCCCACGTTCCTGGACCCGGCATCCCAACTCTCCGGTGACCTCTCGATCCTGATGTGGAGCCACTTCGTCCCCAGCCATGACGAATGGTTCGACCAGTTCGTCAGGGACTGGGGCGAGCAGGTGGGCGTGAACGTCACGGTCGACCACATCAACGTGGCCGAGGTGCCGCCGCGCATCGCCGCCGAGCTACAGGCGGGTCAGGGTCATGACCTCATGCAGTACATCGCGCCGTTGGCGCAGTTCGAGCCGAGCGTGCTCGATCTCACCGACGTGACCGAGGAGGCGAACAACCGGTACGGCGAGCAGCTCGAGATCTGTCGCCTGTCCTCGTTCAACCCGACGACCGGCAAGTACTACGCCTTCGGTCCCGGCTGGGTGCCCGATCCCGGCAACTACCGGCGCAGCCTCTGGGAGGCGGTCGGACTACCCGACGGCCCGTCGACGTGGGACGAGCTGCTCGAGGGTGGCACCGATATCAAGGCGAGCCAAGGCGTCCAGATGGGCATCGGAATGTCCCAGGAGATCGACTCGAACATGGCCGGCCGCGCGCTCATGTGGTCATTCGGTGCGTCGATCCAGGACGAGAACGAGAACGTCGTGCTCGACTCGCCGGAGACCGTCGCCGCGGTCGAGTACATGAGCCAGCTGTTCCAAGGGGCCATGACCGACGAGGTCTTCTCCTGGAACGCCGCAAGCAACAACCAGGGTCTGGTGTCGGGCCAGCTCAGCTACATCCTCAACTCGATCTCCGGCTACCGGACGGCCCAGGAGACGAACCCCGAGATTGCGGACGACACGCTGTTCGTGCCGGCGCTCGAGGGTCCCGAGACAGCGCTCGCAGCGCAGCACGTCATGTACAACTGGATCATCCCTCAGCAGGCGGCCAACCCCGACGCGGCGAAGGAGTTCCTGCTCCACTACGCGGCGAACCTGGAGTCCGCGGCGTACCACTCGCAGCTGTACGACTTCCCGGCCTGGGACGGCCTGGTCCCCAAGCTCGACGACTGGCTGCAGGACGACCCGTTCGGGTCGGAGCCAGCGGACAAGCTGTCCATCCTCACGACCTCGACCGACTGGGCGACGAACATCGGCCATCCCGGCCCGGCGAACACCGCCGAGGGCGAGGTCTTCGGTCTGCCGGTCATCCCGAACATGTTCGCGCGGGCAGCCCGCGGCGAGGTGACGCCCGAGCAGTCAGTCGCCGACGCCACCGCCGAGGTCGAGGCCATCTTCACCAAGTGGCGCGACCGCGGCCTGATCGGCGGCGGCTGAGTCCATGACCCGGGTGGTCGAGGTCCGCGGACTGCGCAAGACGTACGAGGGCGGGCATCGCCATGTCGAGGCACTGCGCGGGATCGACCTGGCCACCGAGGAGGGCGAGTACCTGGTCCTCCTCGGTCCGTCCGGGTGCGGCAAGACGACGTTGCTGCGCACCATCGCCGGGCTCGAGCAGCCCAGCGAGGGCGACGTGCTGATCGGCGGGCACGTCGTCAACGGTTTGCCGCCGCGTGCACGCCAGGTCGCCATGGTCTTCCAGAGCTACGCGCTGTACCCGCACAAGACCGTGCTGGCGAACATCGTGTTCCCGCTCAAGGCCGAGCGGATGGACCGTGGCAGCCGGGACGAGAAGGCGAGATGGGCCGCCGGGCTGCTCGGCATCAGCCACCTGCTCGATCGCAGGCCGCGCGAGCTCTCCGGCGGGGAGCGGCAGCGCGTCGCGCTGGCCCGCGCGATCGTCCGGCAGCCTCAGGTCTTCCTGCTCGACGAGCCGCTGTCCAACCTGGACGCCAAGCTGCGTGCCTCCGCGCGCGACGAGCTCAAGCAGTTCCAGCAGCGGATCGGCACGACGACGGTCTACGTCACCCACGACCAGACCGAGGCGATGGGGCTGGGCGACCGGATCGCGGTCATGGACAGCGGCACGATCCGTCAGCTCGGCCGGCCGACGGACGTCTACGACGATCCCGCCGACACGTTCGTCGCCACCTTCATCGGATCACCGCCGATGAACCTCGTTCCACGCGACGGCGCCCTCGTCGGGTTCCGTCCGGAGCACTTCCTCCCAGTCGAGGTGGTCTCCCCCACCCGGGTCACGATCCCGTTCCTCGTCGACCGGATCGAGTACCTGTCCGGGGATCGGCACGTGTACGGGACGGTCACCCGGATCGGCGAGGAGACGCGGGTCATCGCCCGGCTGCCTTCGACGGTGTCGACGCCGTTGTCGGCCGGCGAGACGCAGGACTTCGCCGTCCGGGCCGAGCGGCTGCGCTTCTTCGATGCGCAGACAGGTTCCCGGACCGATCCGGTTCCGATCGCGAGCTGATCCTCCCGTGGAACAGGCGACGGCAGTCCAGCCCGCGACCCCGACGGCGGACCCAACACCGCGTCGACGGCTCGCCGACCGCGACGGTCTGCTCGCGTGGCTGCTCCTGCTCCCCTCCGTCGTCTACGTCGTAGCCCTCGTCGCGGTGCCATTCGTCCTCGCGATCGGGTTCGCATTCAGCGACGTCAGCGCCGGCGATCCGTCGTTCGACTGGGCCGGCCTCGACGCGTTCCGCCGCGCCTTCGACGACCCCGTCTTCTGGCGGTCGCTACGCAACACGCTCGTGATCACCGTCATCTCGATGGTGCTGATCGTCGTGTTCGGCAAGGTTCTCGCCAACATCCTCATCGCCGACTTCCGCGGCAAGTGGGTCGTGCGCTTCCTCGTCCTGCTTCCCTGGACCACCCCGGTGGCGCTGTCCACCGTCTCGTGGCTCTGGCTTCTCGACTCGATCTTCAGCCCGATCGACTGGGTGCTCCGCGAGCTCGGTCTCATCGACGCGAACATGTACTGGCTCGGCCGGCCGGGCCTGGCGACGGCGTCGGTCATCGCGGTCCACGTGTGGCGGCTCGTGCCCCTGGCCGCTGTCATCATCCTGGCCGGTCTGATCGCCATCCCGAAAGACGTCGAGGAGGCCGCACGGGTCGACGGCGCGGGATTCTGGCGCCGGATGTTCGAGGTGACGATTCCATTGACCCTGCCGCTGATCGCGGTGGCGTCGCTGTTCGGCGCGATCTTCACGTTTACGGACATGGCCGTCGTGTACGTACTCACCCGCGGTGGGCCGACGAACTCCACCCAGGTGCTGGCGAGCTGGGCCTTCGTCCGCGGCATCGAGGGCGGTGACGTCGCGCAGGGCGCGGCGATCGCCATCTTCCTGTTCCCGCTGCTGCTGGCCGCCGCCGTCCTCATCCTGCGTGCCGTCCGCCGGATGCAGGTGATGTGATGGCCGCCGTCGTGACCTCCGAGGCCAGCGCCGAGGACCTGCGGAGACGGTACGCGAGGCGACATCGCCTTGGCCGGGTGGGCGTCCATGTCGCGGCTGTGCTCGCCGCGATCGCCTGCGCGGGCCCGTTCCTGTGGAGCACGATCACTGCACTCAAGCTGAACAGCGACCTGTACGACCCCACGAACAACCCGTTCGCGTTCAACGAGCCGCCGACGCTCGACCATGTCGCGTTCCTGTTCCAGAGCACCGCGTTCCCCACGTTCCTCTGGAACACGCTCTGGGTCGGCGTGCTGGTCGTCGCGATCACCTTGCTGTTCGGGTTGCCGGCCGCCTACTCGCTGGCCCGGCTCGACCGGCCCTGGTCCGGACCGATGGGGATCGCCCTGTTCTTCGTCTACCTCGTGCCGCCCACGCTGCTGTTCCTCTCTCTGACCCGGGTCGTGGTCGGGCTGGGCCTCCAGGACTCGACCTGGTCGCTCGTCCTGATCTACCCGACGATCACGATCCCGGTCTGCACGTGGCTGCTGATCGGCTTCCTCAAGGGCCTCCCGAGGGACATCGAGGAACAGGCGATGGTCGACGGGTACAGCCGGGTCGGTGCCTTCGTCCACACGATCATGCCGTTGCTCTTCCCCGGCGTCGTCGCCGTGATCGTCTTCGCCTTCACGCTGACGGCGAGCGAGTTCATCTACGCGCTGGCGTTCATCTCGCCGTCGGCGGAGAAGGTCGTGAGCACGGGCGTACCGACCGAGCTCATCCGGGGTGACGTGTTCTTCTGGCAGTCGCTCCAGGCGTCGAACGTGATCATCGCGCTGCCGATCGCCTTCGTCTTCAACCTGTTCCTCAGCCGGTTCGTGTCCGGGTTCACCATGGGCGCGGTCAAGGGCTGACGGCAGGTGGATCCTGGGTCAGGCCTCGGTGTACAGAGTCCTCCGGTGAATCGGCAGCGGACCCTCATCGCTGGCGCAGCTGTCGTGGTTGAAGTGCACGGTCGTGCCCGTGCCGCCGCTACCCGGGACTCGTGACCGGCGACCCTGCGATCGGATGATGAGCGGTTCGCCGTTCCCGTACGTCGTCCCACCGGACCGCGCCGGTTCGGCGCGTCGTTTCGCGCTCACGGATGGCGTGCGGGTGGCCTACGCGACGGTCGGCTCCTCGAGGTCATTCGATCGCCTGCCTGGCGAGGCCGGTCGGCTCGCGGCCGGCAAGGAGCCACCCGGCTACGCCAGCGGCCAGGGGGACGCCGCCGGCGATCAGGGCCAGGTGCAGAGCCGGTACCGGAATCAGGCTGCTGATGTCGTCGAGGTAACCCGCGGCCACCCCCAGGTAGGCACCGACGGTGCCCAGGGTGACCCCCAACAGGGCCAGGCCCGCAGCGGTCGCGGCCGTCAGGGTCCGGCGGAACGTGCTGGTGGCTCCGGTGGCGGTGAGGGTGCGCAGATCGCGTTCAGCCTCGCTGCGGATCAGCCCAACGGTCATGGCCATCACCCCCAGTGCCAGCAGGATCCCCACGGCGGTCGCCCCGGACCGCAACTGTGCCAGCCCGCCCTGACCGCGCCTGGTCTCGATCGTCAAGCCGGCGTCGGCTGCAAGCTGGCGCGCCGCGGCGAGCGCCTCGCGGTCGACGGGGCCGCGGGTCTCGGCCAGCCAGCCCGCAGGTACCGGTTCCCACCCCCGCTCGGCCAGCGTCTCGGAGGTCATCAGGGCGGTCGGCAGCGACGTGTAGCCGGGCTCGATCTGCTGGATGTTCTCGACCCGCTGGGGCGGGTACGACCCGCTGGCCGGGTCGAGAACACCCGAGTAGCTCAGCTCGTCGGCCTCGGTCTCGGAGCTGATCAGCTCTGTCCCGCGGCGAACGTCAGACTCGTCGAGGCCGTAAAGCTCGAGCAGCTCGGGCGTGGCGACATGGACGACCCCGATGTCCAGCCGGGTATCGCCGACGCGCCTGGCCAGGCCGATGACCGACCGCTCCCCTTCACGCTCGGGTTCCACCCTGGGGTCCGCAGCCACCTCGAGAGCCGTCACCGTGGCGTCGCTGTCCACTTCGGCGACGATCCGGTCCACGTCGTCCTCCAGCTGCGCGAGCTCGCTGGATGACCAGTCGGGGACGAAGGGTCCTTCGCTGGCACCGGGCGGGATCAGCAGCTGGCGATCAGACAGGTTGCCCTCCGTCGTGCTGTGCTCGGCGGCCGTCGCGGTGATGACCACGGCCACGGGGATGCCCAGCGCCAGGCTGATCGCAGCCAGCGCCATCCCCGAGCGGGCCTGGTAGCGGGCCAGGTCCCGCAGCGCCAGCCGGATGGCCGCCGGCAACGGGGCCGCGGCCCGGCCGAGCAGCCGCAACGCCAGGGGGCTGACCAGCAGCACGCCGACCACGGTCGCCACCATCCCGACCCCCACGAGCAGGACGTTGGTCCAGTTGACCGAGAAACCGTCGTCGACGTCGCCGGCGCTGGCGAGACACCCCAGGCCCAGAGCGATGAGCACGCCGGCCAGGGCGGCCGAGCGACGCGCCGGCTGGGCGGCAGGGGGGCGGCCAGAAAGAGCCCGCACCACCGAGACGCGGGCCACCACACGGGCGGGCCACAACGCCGCCCCCGTGGCGGTGACGACCGCCAGCACCATGGCCGTTGCGATCAGCCACCAGGGCACGTTCAACGGGTCGAGCCGCTGCTGCGCGGCCGTCTCCATGCGGGGCGCGGCGACGACCCAGCCGGCCAGCCCGACAAGCGTGCCGACCACTGCGGCGAAGGCCCCCACCAGGGCACCGTTGGCCACCATCACCAAACGGAGGTGTTGGGTGGCGGCCCCGATCGCGGCCAGCATGCCCAGCTGACGTAGCCGCCGCTGTGCCATGACGACGAAGCCCGCGGCCGCCACCAGCGAGACGAACAGCAGCACCACCTCGGCCACACCCAGCACGACAACCGCGGCGGAGAGGGCCTCGTTGCCCGAACGCACCCCCACCTCGGTCACGGCGTCACCGGGGGCCCGGAACGACTCGACCCGCTCCGAGCTGCCACCCAGCAGGATCGTCACTGAGTCGGGCGCGTCGTTCCCGGCTGGCACCACCAGTGCGAACTCGTCGTCGAGGTCGCTCGGATTCTCCACCAGACCGACCACGGTCCGCTCCGTGCCCTCGAACTCGAGACCGTCGCCGATGGCGAGCCTCATCTCGTCGGACAGGCCGTCGGTGAGCGCGAGCTCGGTGTCGTTGGCCGGGTAGCGGCCGTCGTGCAACGCCAAGCGCGGCCCACCGTAGGGTCCCTCGGGGTCCTGGGCTCGCAGCTCCAGGGGGCCGGACAATCCCTCGACGGGCACCTGGTTGTGACCGATCACCTCGATCGTGCCGAACCAGTCCTCGGCGGCGCCGACGGCGGCGTCCAGCGCCTGAGGGTCGGACCCATCGGCCCGCAGGAAATGGTCGGCCGATCCGAGAACGGCGGCGGGTTGGCCGGGAAGGACGTTGTACGCCGCCGACGCCACCCCCACCGCGGCCGCGACGGCGACGCTCAGCAACGCCAGCACCAGAGCCTGCTGGCGCCACTCCCGGCGGAACAGCCGCCAGGCCCAGCGGACCACGGCCCTGCGTGCCGCCAACCCGCCCTCGGACGAGCCCTGGCTCATGCTGGCGCACCCGGTGCGAGCAGCGACTCCGGGCCGGCAGGAGGCGCGGTCTGGTCGACCATCCGGCCGTCGCGCAGGAAGACCACCCGGTCGGCCCAGGAGGCGAGCTGGGCGTCGTGCGTCACCACGATGCCGGCCACACCCTGCTTGCACGCCGAGCGCACCATGCGCATGACCGCCTCGCCGTTCACCGAGTCCAGGGCGCCCGTCGGCTCGTCCGCCAGCAGCACCTGTCGGTCACCCACCACGGCGCGGGCCAACGCCACCCGTTGACGCTCACCGCCGGCGAGCTCGTCGGGATAGCGGCCGGCTCGGTCGGCGACACCCAATGCCTCCAGCGCCCTCAGCCCAGCTTTGCGTGCGGTTCTGACGCCGACGCCGTCCAGCTCCAGAGGCAGGGAGGCGTTCTCGACGGCGGTGAGCCCGGCGAGCAGGTTGAAATCCTGGAAGACGTAGCCGACAAAGCGACGGCGCAGCCTGGCCCTGGTGTTGGGCGACATGCCCGACACGTCGACTCCGTTGACCAGCACGTCGCCACTCGTGGCCTGCTCCAGCGTGCCGGCGATCGTTAGCAGTGTGCTCTTGCCGGAGCCACTCGGCCCCATGATCGCGACCAGCTCGCCGCCGCGCACTGTCAGGTCGATGTCGCGCAGCGCCTGGACCTCGGCGCGGCCATCGCCGAAGACCTTCGACACCTGGCGCATCTCAATCGCAACGTTCATCTGCGAGCCTCCGCTGCACGACGTTGTTGTCCGGTCTCAGTCGTCGTGGCAGCCGGAACGGCCGTCCATGGCGTCTGTGTCAGGCGGGCGTCGGCGGCGTCCAGCCACCGAAGGATGCCCTCGAGGCGGAACAGCTCGGCGTCGACGACGAGCGCCAGGCCGACGTCGTGCTCGGCTGCCTCGGCCTTGAGATGCGTGTAGCGCTGCATGACCTCGACCAGGTGCCGACGGTGGACCTGCAGGATGCCGCGAACGTCGACGCCGGGCACAGTCACGGCGACCAGCACCTTGATGACGAGCTCGTCTCGCGGTGGCGGCACCGAGTCCGGCGGCGTCTTCAGCCACCCCTCCAGCTCATTGTCACCAGCCTGAGTGATCTTGAAGACCTTCTGAAGGCCCTCGCCCTCCGTGCTGTCGGACTCCACGAGCCCGTCGCGCTCGAGGCGCTGGAGCGTCGTGTACACCTGCCCGACGTTGAGCGGCCAGACCTCGCCGGTCCTGGACTCGAACTCCTGCCGCAGCCGTAGCCCGAACTTCGGCCCCTCGCTCAGCAGCGCCAGCAGCGCATGTCGAACACTCATGAGCGGTCTCCATCGAAGATCATACCCAGTATGATACTTGGTATGGTCCGCGGCGTCTAGTGCCCCTACCGGCCCATCGTCAGCACGTCCGTGCCAGCGGCCATCGCGCTGGCGCCCGTTTGGCCAGTCGGCGCCACCTGCGGAGGTTGTCGCGCAGGCTGCAGAACTTCTCGTCGCTCGATATCAAGCGGAACTTTAGTTTCAACGACATCCTACCGACAGAACTCGAGTTTTCGTATAGGGTCGCAGCCGTGGCCGCAGATCGGCGTGACGTGCGACGACGGCTATTCAACCTGGCCGCCGAGCAGCGCGGGTACTTCACCGCGGCGCAAGCGAGGGAGATCGGACACTCCTACCAGGGTCAGGCGCACCATGTTCGTGCCGGCAACTGGCTACGGACCGACCGTGGCTTGTTCCGCCTCGCCGAGTGGGTCCCTGACGTCCACGACGACCTGGCCCGCTGGACGCTGTGGTCCCGGGGCCGTGGCGTCGTCTCGCACGAAACGGCGCTCGCGGTGCACGGGATCGGTGAGCTCGAATCCTCCCGGGTTCACCTCACCGTGCCGCCCGGCTTTACCCCGCACAGAGACGCCGTCACCCTCCATCATGCCGACCTGCCGGACATAGACGTGATGGAGCGCACCGGATTCCGGGTCACGACACCGGTGCGCTCGCTGATCGACGTCGCCGCCCTCTCGCCCGACGAGGATCAACTGGCCAGGGCTCTCGATGGTGCCCGGCAGAGTGGGCTGCTCACGACCCGCCACCTCCGGGCGCGGGCCGAGGCGGTCGACGCCCGCGCGGCGCTGTACATCGAGCGGGCGATCCAGCGGGCCGAGGCGTCGTGAGGTACCGGACGCCGCATGGCTTGCGTATGGCACTTGAACAGCGGCTCCTCACCCGCTCGAACGAACGGGCGTCGGCCTCGATCGGCTGCGCCGGCGCGTCCTTCGAGCGGATCGTCGCCCGGCTCGAGGCGGCCGAGCCGGGCCGATGGGTGCTCAAAGGCGGCATGGCACTCGAGGTCCGGCTCCGTGACGACGCCCGGCTGACCAAGGACATCGACCTCGGGCTCCGAGAGGACGTGGCTGGTGCGGCAGACCTGCACGAGCGGCTGATCGACGCCCTCACGGCCGACCTCGACGGGGATGGCTTCGAGCTCGCTCCCGGATCGCCGGCGCCTCTTCGTGAGGATGGCGGCGGCCATCTCACGTTGCGGCTGAAGGTCGCGGCCGGCTTGGCCGGCAGACCCTTCGGCGCCATCCAGCTCGACGTGTCGCCCCGGGCTTATGAGCTCGACGCCACCGATGTCGTCACCCTTCCGAATATGCTGGACATCGCCGGCGTTCCGGCCCCTCTGGTCGAGATCGTCCAAATCCACCGGCATTCAGCCGAGAAGCTCCACGCCATGCTCCGCGACTTCGGCGACCGCCAGAACTCCCGGGTCCGTGACCTCGTCGATCCGGCCGCCGTAGCGGCCGCGACGCGGCAGGTCTGGGCAGAGCGCGACGGCGTCGGACCACCACGCTCCCGCCACTCCCCGAGTCCTGGCCCGACCGTTACGAACGGCTCGCCGACAACCACCTGCACGCGGAGTCGTTCCCCGCCGCATTGGCCCTCGTGACCCGGCTGTGGGCCGACATGTTCCGACTGAGGTGAGCTGAGCACCATGCCCCGACGGAGAACGACGCCGCCCGCACGCCTCAATACTTGGCGGCGCCTTCGCCCACCACGGGAAGAACGGCGGGAGGTCAGTTCGGCGCGGGTCTGACGGCTGAGGTGCGCCACTGCCGTCGTCGTCCGCGAAGCGGCGGCCGTACTGCTCGGGCATGTCACGCCAACCACATGCGGCAGCGGTGCGGACGGTCGGATGCCGAGCACGTCGATCGGATCGACATTGCCGCCGGCCCGTTCCTGTTGAGCACGATCACCACGCTGAAGCTCAACGGTGACCTCTACGACGCCACGAACAACCCGGGAAGGTCTACATCGCGTAGGTCCGCGGGCCAGCCGACGTCGGTGTGATCCTGATGACGCAGCGGTGGTCGCGCACCATGGCGGCGCGGTAGTCGTCCCAATCCGGATGCTCGCCGGAGATGCCGCGGTAGTAGCCGATGAGGATCTCCATCGCGTCGGGCAGCCTGACGACCTCGACGTCGCCGCCGATCTGCACCCAGTCGCCGAAGAACCCGTCGGTGATCCCGCACACCCAGGCGTGCGGGTCGCGGCGGACGTTGGCAGCCTTGACGGTCCGCTCGGTCGTGCTGATCAGGAGCCGGCCCCGGTCGTCGACGCCGACGAGGACCGGCGACAGCTGCGGCGTCCCGTTCCTTCTCGTGGTCGCCAGCACGGCGCGTGGGTTGTTACGGACGAACTCCGTGGCTCGTTCGATGTCCATAGCGGAACCAGCGCAGAACCCCGGCGGCGTGTTCCCGCCGCCTGCCGAGGCGCCATCCGGCGCGCTGTCGTCATTTCAGGGGCGAGCGCGAGCTCCCCTACCATGACCTTGCGGCCCCCGCTCCGGCGTACCTCAGCAGTATGTCGTGGCGATTCAGTCACCGGCCCTCGTAGCTCAGGGGATAGAGCAACGGTTTCCTAAACCGTGTGTCGCAGGTTCGAATCCTGCCGGGGGCACAATCTAGGGTCTGACCTGCAAGAATCTCCGTCCTTCCGGTGCGTGCACCTTGAGAATAGCGTAAGCACAGCGCATAATCCAGGCCGTGCCAGACGACGACTTCGACCTGCTGCGTGACTCGTTCCGCCGGGACCTGCGGCTGCGGAACAAGGCCGAGCGGACCATCGGCGCCTACATCGAGTCCGCCGACCGGTTCACGACGTGGGCCAGGTCGCAGGGGTTGACCAGCGTCACACAGGTGGGCCGCGAGCACGTCCGAACGTGGCTCGGTGAGCTGCTCGACACCGTGTCGGCGCAGACCACCGTGCGGCATCACTCCGGGGCGAAGCAGTGGTTCAAGTGGCTCACGGCGGAGGGCGAGGTCGAAGCCAATCCGTTCGACGGCATCCCCCAGCCGGCCGTGCCCGAGAAACTCACCGAGGTCCCGTCGGTGGAGGACGTGCGGGCCGTGCTCAGGGCGTGCACGGGTCGCAGCTTCGAGGACCGCCGCGACCATGCGCTGATCCTGCTGTTGGCCGATGGGGGCACCCGGGCCGCCGAGACCGTGGGTCTCAACGTGGAGGACGTCGACCTCAACGACGGGGTGGTCATCGTCATGGGCAAGGGCCGCCGACCTCGCGGTGTCCCGATCGGGCACAAGGCCGTCGCCGCGCTCGACCGGTACCTGCGGGCTCGGGCCAAGCGCAAGGACGCCGCCCGCCCCGAGCTGTGGCTCGGACCACGCGGACCGCTGACCGACTCCGGAGTCCGGCAGATCCTGATCCGCCGCTCCGACCAGGCCGGCGTGCCCAGGCTGCACCCGCACGCGCTGCGGCACTACTTCGCCGACGCGTGGCTACGAGCCGGCGGCAACGAGTCCGACCTGATGCGGGTCACCGGGTGGAAGAGCAGGCAGATGGTCGACCGGTACGCCGCCGCGCTCGGCGCGTCCCGGGCCCGCGAAGCCCACCGACGGCTGAGCCCCGGTGACCGACTATGAGCCGGCGCCGGGATGGGTGGGTGCGGTGCCCGACGTGCCACAGCCCGATCTTCCGCACCAGGCGACCGCTGACGTCGCCGGGCGGGCCACCCGAGGTCGCCCCCGGCGCGATCGTCGAACCCTACTTCAGGCGAATGGTCGCAGCCGGCGACGAGTTCGTCATCGACTGGGCCGCCGGACCAGGGGCGTACCGATGCCCGCGCGGACACTGGCACCACCCCGACAACCCCGCTACTGTGTGAACAGCGCTACCCATAGTTGGCCTGCCACGGCAGTTCATAGCCGATCTGATCCTCGCCGTTGATGGCACGCGGGGGGATCGCAGGCACGCCATGCCCCGACCCCGTGGGCACCCCGACGCCGCCCTCATCGCCAGACTCGCCAGCGTCGAACGGTGGGCGCGCGAGCCCGACCGCACCGCCGCCACCGCCCCCGCACGGCAGGCAGCGAAGGACAAGTTCCTCACCCAGGCCCGTGAACGCTTCGGTGACCTTCCCCCGGATGAGCTGGCCTACCGCGCCGGCCTACTCGCGAAGGCCCACTTCACCCGGATGGCGCTCCGCTCGGCGCAGTCCCGCCGTCGCAACCGTGCAGCCCGTGAGACGGGCGACGCGTCGTGACACGAGAAAGCCGGTCCCCGAGGGGACCGGCTCCCGGCAGGTCGGCGAGAACTGCTACCGGCACTGTATCTGCCACCGACGACCTGACGCTGGCACGCCGCCGCCGAGATCTTCGTCTCGGCTGTCCGCTCGGCTGTCCGCTCGACCATCACGAATGCGGGCTCGGTCGGCCGATCCGCGTGTCATGTCACGCCTGCGGAGCGCTCGACCTCGCCGCCCGCGAATCCCTCGACGACTGCACGCCGGTGTGCCCGGCGAGGACGGCATCGTGAACGTCGCGACCATGTTGGTCGAGATCGCCGAGGACCTGTTCGTCTTCGGATCGGTCACCGCCCAGACCAGTCACCACCACCACGGCGACCCCGAACCTGTCGTGCACACCTTCGCGTCACCGAAGGGCAACCCGGAGATCAAACGTCCGCTCGCCGACATCCGCCCGGATCTGGCCGAGGTCTACCAGGCCACCTACGGATCCGTGCCATCGGCCACCAGCCTCGGTAACGCGATGACCGTCCTCGAGGGCAAGGCCCGCAAGGCGACCCCGATCCAGGCCGACGAGGCGACCCTCGCGTCCCTGCTCGGTGGCGCGTCGAACATCGCGACCAAGCTGGTCGAGATCGCACACGAGCAGTACGACTTCGGTGTCACGACCACCGGCGAGGCGTACGCGGTGCCCACGGACGGGCCCAACGTCGCCCGGGTCCTGCACGGTGGCCGGCGGTCGCTGCGTTCCGAGCTGGCCCGGATCTACTTCGAGAAGACGAAGGCCGCGGCGAACGCGCAGGCACTGGCCGACGCCCTCCTCGTCCTCGAGGGCGAGGCGCAGGGCACGGATCCGTCCGAGGTCGCGCTGCGGGTCGGCCGGTCACCGCTCGACGACGGCCGGCTCGTGCTCGACCTCGGCGGCGACGACGGCCGAGCCGTGGTCATCGGCGCCTACGGCTGGGAGATCGTCGAACACTCCCCGGTGTTGTTCTGGCGCACCAACGCCACCCTGCCGTTGCCGACCCCGGACGATTTGGGCAGTCTCGATGACCTGCGGTCGATGCTCAATGTCCGTGACGAGGACTGGCCTCTGATCGTCGCGTGGCTGGTTGCCGCGCTCATCCCCGAGCTGCCGCATCCGGTGCTGCTGCTCAGAGGGGAGCACGGCACCGCGAAGTCGTCGGCGGCCCGCCTCGTCACGAGCCTGGTCGACCGGTGCGCATCGCAGCTTCGCACCGCACCACGCAATGTGGAGGACTGGGCCGTGGCATGCGCCGGGAGCTGGATCACCTGCTTGGACAACTTGTCGGACATTCAGGACTGGTTGCAGGACGCGGTCTGCCGGGCCGTCACGGGCGACGGGCTCCTCAGGAGGCAGCTCTACACCGACTCCGACGTGTCGGTGCTCGCGTTCCGGCGGGTCGTCGCACTGACAAGCATCGACCCCGGACGACTCAACGGCGACCTGGCCGACCGCCTCCTCACGGTCGAGCTCGAGCGAATCCCGGAGAGCGCACGGGCGGCTGAGGAGGCGATGACGCAGAAGTGGACCTCCGTCCACGCCGGGGTCCTCGGTGGTCTGCTGCACACGACCGTCAATGTCCTCCGGGCATTGGGGCCGATCCGGCAGACCAACCTGCCGAGGATGGCCGACTTCGCAAGGATCCTGCTCGCGGTCGACGAGGTGCTCGGCACCGACGCCTACACCACGTACAGCGAGCAGGCGTCCAGGACTGCCGAGACCGTGGCCGAGGGTGACTCGGTCGCGATCGCGATCCGGGAGAACATCACGGATCCGTGGGAGGGCACCGCCAGCGACCTGTTGAAGCTCCTCACGGTCGAGAAGCCACCGAGGGACTGGCCGTCGACACCGCAGGGCATGGGCGGCCGGCTGGCTCGCGCCGCGCCATCACTGCGAGCACTCGGCTGGTCGGTCGAACCGCCAGATCGCACCCGGAGGGAGCGGCACTGGTACATCACGCCGCCGCCCTCAGAGGAGTACCCCGCGGGCATGGCACCCATGGCACAAACATGCTGACCTGCGAGTACGCGGTGCCATCGGCGGTCACCATGTCGGCACCGCACGGGCCGGATGGCACCCGAGGATGGCACCCGGATCTGTCCAGGTCAGACGGTGCGCGTGCCGTCGGTGCCGTTCGTGCCATGTCTGCTCGCTACTCCTCCGAGGGTTCACACCATCCGCTTATCCGACCGACACCGACGACTACGACCGCGCGGTGAGGAGATCGCATGACCACGTCCATTACAACCAGTCACACAAGATCACGAACGGAGCCACCGAATGACCGACCGAACCGCGCCGACGACGCGCACGCACGCGCCCAGCCGGCGTGCCCGAAAAGTTCGCCGCACCCACCCCGCTCCTCCCGCCGTCTCTCGTTTTTTGCCACTCACTTTCCGGCTCTCTTGCGTGTGCAACTACCGTGGGCGTCGTGGAGGGTGTCCGGCTGCCGTGTTTGGAGCCGGGCTGCCCGGAGATGGCGCTGCCCGGTCCGCGGCATTCGCGGTGTCGGGAGCATCAGCGGGCACGTGATCGGGTGCGGTCCCGGCGGCCCGAGCGGCGCATCTACCAGACCAGGCAGTGGAAGGCGATCCCGGTCCGCGGGCAGCCGTGCGCGCTGGCCTACCCCGGGATCTGCACCGGCTGGGCCACGGTCAGGGATCACATCATCCCGAAGGCGGCCGGCGGATCCGACGATGCCAGCAATGTGCAGCCGGCGTGCGCCGCGTGCAACGGGTCGAAGGGCGCGAAGATCGCAGAGGAGCTGCGGGCTCGCGAGTCTCGACCTCGACCGGGACCCGGGCTGCCACCCCGAAGTTGAAAAAGATCATGGACCGTTCTCCCGTAGTTCCCGCGACTTTTTCGTACAAGGCCTGACCCGAAGTCCGCTCGTCGACGCGTCGTCTGCCCGATACCGGTTCTCATTCCTGGTAGGCTGCTGGCGTGCTGTTGGACGACGGGCTTTCCGAGCGGGCGCGGACGAGCCTCGCTGCGATGATCGTGCTGCACGAGAAGTGGGCGGGGTGGCAGCGGGAACGCACGCATGTGTTGCTGTTCGCTGCGTCTCTGGTCGACCAGGGCGTGCTGACGGTGGCAGATGTGACGCGCGCGTTGGGCATCTCGCAGTCGTCCTGGTATCGCCACGCGGCTGCGCTTCGCCCGGTCCGCGGGTCCGTTCTGGAACGTGACGCGCTGGCCGAGATCGACAAGGCGCTGCGCTCGGCCGGCGCGGCAGAGTCCACGACCCTGGCCGACGTGAAGTCCAACCCTGATTACGAGCTGGCGCTGGCCGCGATCGGCGTGCAGCACCGCAGCACCGACACGACCGGAGTCTGACCATGCCCACCCGCACCATCGAGAACGTCCTGGCCGATCAGCGGGCCATCGTCGACGCCGCCGGGGACCGGCTGCTGTCCGACGACGAGGCCGCCGCGTACGAGGCCCTGGAAGGGGAGCTGGCGGTGAACCGCCGCGATGGTG
Source organism: Jiangellaceae bacterium (assembly GCA_050743075.1). Taxonomy (GTDB): domain Bacteria; phylum Actinomycetota; class Actinomycetes; order Jiangellales; family Jiangellaceae; genus JBOGDS01. The sequence goes on from JBOGDS010000024.1 coordinate 41,118, forward strand.
AGATCCGCGCCCGCCAGACCGCCTACGAGACGCCGGTTGACGGCGGGCTGGCCGGGCTCGGCGCCGCCGCCGCACCCGCCGCTCCCCGGCCGAATCCGCTGGGGTTCACCGCGGAGGCGTTGGACGGGTTGCAGGCCGCGATCGAGTCCCGCACCGAGGGCCGCTTTGCCGCCGGCATGACCCGCGAAGAGCTGAAGTTCTTCAACGCCACGTTGTCGACCAGCACCTACGGGGCGCCCCGCGAGTGGGGTGCGAACGTGCTCGACGGTCCACGGTTGTTGCACGTGGCCGCGGGTGTTCCCCGGCAGCCCATCACCGCCGTTTTGGCGCAATTTCCGTCGTTGACGTTGCCGACCGCGGCCCCCGGCGTCGGAGAGGGCGTCAGTTTGGCCGAATACGCGTCCTCGACCGCCGGATCGGTCACTTTGGCCAGGTTCGGCAGGTGGACCGATTTGAGCGTGGAGGCGCTGATCGGCGCCGACGCCGGGGCCCTGATCGGCATGCACCAGCTCGGCATCGCCCTCGACTTGGACAAGCTTTTAGTCGACGCGGTGAACACCGCTGCGGGCGCCGCAGTTCCCTTCAATGCCGACGTGGTGGGGCAGATCCGCAAGTCGATGGCGACGGTCATCGCCGCCACCGCGGCCGCCGACCCGGCCCGGCTGATGATCATGGCCCACCCCGACAATGTGCCGCTGCTGCAGGACGTGACCCCGGTCGGCGGGCTCACCATCGCCGAACCCTTCCAGAAGTTCAGCGGCGCGACGGTCTACGCGAGCACGGCGGTTCCAACCGGGTTCATGCTCACAGCCAACCTGCAGGTCGGTGTCCGGTTCTTCGAGGCCCGCGGTGCGCTCAGCCAAACCGACCTGGCACCCAAGAGCGACATCACCACGGTGGCCACCAGTCTGATCGGCGGCTACGGGATCACTTTGACGACCGGCTTCGTGATCAAAAACGACGTAGTAACTCCATGATGGTCGTCGTGCAGGCCGCGGAGGCGGAGGCGTTCCCGGAGTTCCCCGTGCCGGTGGGCGGCTGTGACGTTCCGGGCTGCCCGGGGCATCTGGGCGTGTCCCACGTCGTGGCGCCGTCGTCGTGACCCGGCGCAAGCGGGCACCGGCCGTCGTCGAGCCGGAGCCGGAGCCGGCCGCGGAGTTGCCGCGGGTGGCACGGTTGTGGCCGGAGCTGGCCGGCGTCCCGTGGGATCGGGTGGTCCGCCGGGCCGTCGACGAGGCACCCCTGTACGACCCCGCGGCGTGATCCTGCTGCCCTGATCGCGGTGGCGCCCCGGCGGGGTTGCGCCCCGGGGCGTCGCCGTACATGCCCCTCAGCGGCCCCAGAGCGGCGTCTGGGCGGCCTGGAATGCCAGCCGTGTAGTTTCCGGGCACCCCAAGGCCGACAGAATCCTCTGGCCAGAGGATTCTCAACGCCGCGCGTATGTCCGAGTTTCGTAGGGTTCTAGCGCCGCCAGAGGCCGACTGCGAGGCCGACCAGCAGCCCGACCACGAACGCCACACCGAGCATGACCGTCAGCGTCCCCGCATCCATGGAGACCCTCATCGGCGCTGTCCTTCGCGGTAGCCGCGGTCGTAGGCGTCGGCCCGTGTCCTGGCGACGCGCTTGTGGATCAGCTCGGCGAGCGCGGCCGCGGAGTCGGTGGGCAGCTCGTAGGCCAGGGTGACCGCGAGCCCTTCGTCGACCGGTCCTCGCGGGTCGAGCTCGGCCACGAAGCGGATGCGGTCGGCGGATAGGTTGTGATTCACGGTGACCTCCTCGGGGTCATCGAGGCCCCGTCCGCCGCTGATCTCGGCTGGCGGGGCCGCTGTGTTCAGCGGATAATTCCGCTGCCACGCTCGCCCGGGGAACGGTGAAACCGCAGGTCAGCACAGTGTTTGCGCCTGGCCGTTTCCTAAACCGTGTGTCGCAGGTTCGAATCCTGCCGGGGGCACCCGCTATGTCCACAGGCCAGCGGCCTGCGGCGCGGTTCGCAACGCGACGATTTCGGCGCCGGTCCGCAAACGGTCCGCACCGATTTTGCGGATCACCTCGTCGAGGTGGTCGGCGACGGCATCAAGCTCGTCGTCGAACAAGTGCCCGTAGCGGTCGAGCGTCAGCGTGGCGGACGCGTGTCCGAGCATTCGCTGGACCGCCTTCACCGAGGCGCCGGACGCAATCGCCGACGAGGCCGCAGTGTGTCGCGCCGGGAATCCGTTGAAGATATGAGTTGAGGCGTGCTCCGATCTCGTCGGCTGTCTTGGTCCAGGCGAACAGGCGGGGATCGTCGTTCCAGGTCTTGATCCAGTCGCGGATGTCTTGCTCCAGCGCCTGCACGGACTTGTGGGCGCCTCGCCGTAGCTGCTTGTCGGTGAGCAGCCCGAACCAGCGTTCGACCTGGTTGAGCCAGGACGAGCTGATCGTGGATGCGCGGTGATCCACTTCTGGATTGGGTCGCATAGTTGTCGCAGATCAGGTGCACGTCCAGGTCGGCGGGCACCTCGGCGTCGATCTTGGCCAGGAACTCCTTGAGCTCGCTGGGGCCCTCGACTCTTCCGGGAGTTCGATACCACGCGTGTTATGATCGGTCTCGATGTGGAGCGTCGTCTACCTCCAGGAGGCCGAGCAGGAGCGCTTGGTGCTTCCCAAGGCAGAACGCAACGCGTTGATCCATGCAGTCGAGAAGCTCGAGGCCTTCGGGCCACGGCTGGGGTATCCGCATACGAGCGCGGTCCGCGGTGCTGCTGGGTTGCGGGAGCTGCGGCCCAGGGCGGGGCGAAGTCCGTGGCGGGCTCTCTACGGGCAGGTCGGTGAGGTGTTCGTGATCGCCGCCGTTGGGCCAGAGGCCGTCAGCGATCACCGACGCTTCGAGCGGGCAGCACGTCAGGCCGTGGCCCGGCTGGCCGAGCTGGAGGAGGACTAGAGAGATGCCGAAGCTGTCGGAGTTGAAGAGCGCCAGGCAGGTACGCGCCGAGGACCTGCGCGACCCGGAGGTCCGGGCCGAGTACGTGCGCACGGCACTGGCTCACGCGGTCGCCATGCGGGTGATCAAGTACCGGACCGAGCACGGGCTGTCGCAGTCGGCATTGGCCCGCAAGCTCGGCATGCAGCAGCCGGCGATCGCCCGCCTCGAGGCCGGAGACCACGAACCCTCGCTGGCCACACTGGTCCGGCTCGCCGCGGGCCTCGGCGTTGAGTTCCACATCGACATCACTCCCGAGACCTTTGAGCTGCGAGAGACAGCCTGACCCCCTGCGCTCGTGGATTCAGTCGTGGTGCGAATGCCATCAACCCGTGAGGTTCAAGGCTCCAGGCGGCGATCGCCGCGATCCACGACGAAGCCCCGAGCGCAGAGGCGACCGACTGGCCACAGATCACGGCGCTGTACGAACTGCTGATGCGGATCTCCGACAACCCCGTGGTGGCGCTGAACCATGCCGTCGCGGTCGCCATGGCCCGCGGCCCGCACGCGGGGCTCGACCTGTTCGGAAAGCTCCAAGACGACAAGCGGATCGCCGGGGACCACCGGCTGCACGCGGTCCGCGCGCACCTGCTGGAGATGGCCGGCGATCGCGTGGCGGCGCGCGACTCCTACCAAGCGGCTGCCCGGCGCACCACCAGCCTCCAGCAACAGCGCTACCTCCATGCCCGAGCCGCCCGACGACCCGTGAGCCCGCTGCCCGCAGTGACAAGCGCCGGGTCGGAAGAGTTTGGCGCTGGCGCCTCAGGTCGCGTACCGATCGGCGAGCTCCGCGCCGATCCGCGCGAGCTGGGCACGGACCGCTTCGGGTTCCACGACCTCGACGAGCGCACCCCACCCGGCCAGTTGCTCCGCGATCGACTGCCATCGGCGCCGCCAGTCGGACGCGGACACGCCCGTCGTCGAGCGCGCCGTCGACGTCACAATGACGTCCGAACTGGGTCCGGAGGCCCGGCACCAGCTTCGCGTCGATCAGCACGGTCGCCGAGACCAGCGAGCGCCGCTGTTCCACCTCGTCGACGATCCGCGCCCACTCCTCCGACAGCTCGAATTCGGCTGGCCGATCGGCGTCCAGATCCGTCATGACGGCCTCGACAATCCGGTCGACCCGGAAGGTGCGTTGCCCGTTCTCGGTTCCGGCCACGAGGTACCAGACGTCGTCCTTGTCGGCCAGGCCCCACGGATCGACGAGTCGCTGCGTGCGCGCCCGCGCTCGGTCGGCGTACACCAGCCGGACCTTGCGGCGGCGGACGACGGCGGTCTGCAGAACGTCGACCATGGCAGGTCGCTCTCGGCCGCGCTCGCCCCACGGCGCCGCATCGACCACGACCGCACTGGCAGCGGCCTGAGCATCGGCGCGGAACGTGCCGGGGAGGGCACGGACGAGCTTGCGCAGCGCCGACTTGGCCTGCGGTGCGATCGACGCTGCTGGGCCGAGCAGAAGGAACAGTGCCTGCGCCTCGGACGCGCTGAGCCCACTGAGATCGGTCCGGGCGCCGCCGACGAGCTGCCACCCGCCGCCGCGTCCCGGTTGCGGATACACCGGGATACCGGCAGTGGAGAGCGCTTCCAGATCGCGGCGGGCCGTGGCCACCGACACTTCGAACTCGTCGGCCAGCTCGGCCGCGGTCACCCTGCCGCGAGCCTGCATGAGCAACAGGGCGGCCACGAGTCGATCTGCGCGCATCTGCCCAGTCTGGCAAGCAAAGTGCTCAGTCGGTGAGCACTTTTACGAGTAAGGATTGAGGACCAAAGGTCCACCGCGGCGCGGCCGCGACGACGAAGGGAGCACACGGATGCTGCGAGGACTCACCACCGTCAGTCTCTGGGCGGACGATGTGGAAGCGGCGAGGCAGTGGTACACCGACCTGCTGGGCATCGCCCGTACTTCAAGCGCCCGCTCGAGGGACCGCCGGCGTACCTGGAGTTCCGCCTCGGCGACTACCAGCACGAGCTGGGCCTGATCGATCGCCCCTACGCGCCGGAGGGCTCGGTGACCGGCCCGGGCGGCGTGGTCGTGTGCTGGCACGTCGACGACGTGCCAGCAACGTTCGAGAAGCTCCTGTCCATGGGAGCGACGCAGTACGAAGCGCCCACCGACCGGGAGGACGGGTTCGTCACCGCCTCCGTCGTCGATCCGTTCGGGAACATCCTCGGCATCATGTACAACCCGCACTACCTCGAGGTGCTGGCCTCGACCACACGATCGTGACCCACCCACACGAGCACGCGACCGGCCTCGGTGCACCGCCCGGCCGCATCAGCGGATGTGTGTCGGATAGCGCGGGCACGAAGACGTCCATGTCGGCGGCAGCTTGTGCCCGGCACTCTCGATGACCAGCAGCCCGGAGCTGGGTATCGCCCCGCTGTCGCCGAGCCGAACGGCCATCGACCGGCGACGGCGCGTCAGCCCTCCAGGACGTAGGCCAGCCCGGAACGAGCGGCCGCGGCGGGCTCCCCGTCGGCGGCGGCCAGCAGCGCCGCCCGCCAGGCGGCGACGAGGACGGCCGCCGCCGGCTCCTGCCGCCGAGGCAGCAGTCTTCGCACGAGCTTTCCGACCGGATCGGGTCGATCGCGGGATGGCGGCTCGCCGAGCAGGCGACAGGCGTCGAACCGCACGGCCGCGTCGAACGCGACGAGCAGCGCCGCCCGGATCGCTGGCCGGCCCGCTCCCGCCGCCGCGGCCGCACCTTCCATCCGGTCGGTGATCCGTTTCTCCAGGTCCGTCCGCACGAGGGTGTAGAGCCCGAACTTGGAACCGAAATGGTGGTAGAGCGCACCGGTGGTGACGCCGGCTTTGGCGGCGAGCTCGGCGACGTTGACGACATCGAAACCGTCACGCTCGAAGTAGTGCAGAGCTGCCTCGACGAGCCTGGCCTTCGCCGAGCCCGGGACCGGCACCCATTCCCGCACGGCCTGAGCATAGCGCGTTGACGCGCCCACGTGACTTCGTTACGTTTCGGGCCATGAAGCTGACCTACCTCTACCAGTCGGTGAAGGATCTGCCGGCAGCACTCGTCTTCTATCGCGACGAACTCGGCCTGGTCGAGGCCTGGCGGGAAGGCGAGTCGACCGTCGCCTTCGACCTGCCCGGCACGACCACTCAGTTCATGATCGACGTACCGCCCGACGGCGACCGCAGATGGTCCTCCGGCGGATTCTTCGAGGTCGCCGACGTCGACACCTTCGTCGAGGCCCACCCGGCCTTCACCTGGCTGGGCGACCCGATCGACGTGCCCGGCGGACGCTCGGCGGCGTTCACCGACCCGGCCGGCAACGTGCTCCATGTGTTCGACCAGAACGCCGAGCAAGCCGAGGGCTGACCTCGGCGTTGGTCAGCGTGGGGTATACAGCCAGGGTTCGGGCAGGTCGTAGAACTCGGGTTCTGCGACGTTGAGCTTGTCCATCTCCGCCACCTGCGCCTGGAGTTCCGCGGGCACTTCTTTGCGTTCACCCTCGCGCGCGGCCTCCTCGGAGGTGAAGTACACCGCCATCGTGTAGGCCCCGCCGTCGTGGCCAACACCTACGCTGGCGAGGATGTCCGGGCGGAACGCCTCCCACTGCGCCGATCCCTGTCCCATCAGCTCGCGGGCACGGTCCGGGTCGCTGCCGCGACCCTGCATCACCTGGACGAAACCCGCGCCGGTCGGATCGCCGGGCAGGTCGAGGGCGACGTCGCTGCTGTCGCGGACGGCAGGCTCGCCGGTGAACAGCGTCGACGTCTCCGACCACCACTGGTCCTGCTCGGGTCGGGCGCTGTTGCGACGAGCCGCCTCCTCGGACTCGAACCGCACGAGCGCGATGAACCGACCGTCGGCTGTGACGCCTGCGGTCGAGCCGAGCCAGCCCGAGGCGTCAGGCCCCAGGTCGCGTGCCCACCGGTCGAAGGCGGCGTGCACCTGCGCCGCATCGGACACCTCGCCCTGGATCACCTGAACGAACATGTCGCTACCTCCTCCACAAGCCACCGAAGCCGCGCCCGGCTCGACCCCGACTCGACGTTAGCCCCTCTCGTGTCCGGCCGGGACGGAGACGGCGCGCCGCAACGGCCACCTGGACCTGATCCGCGAGATGGTCGACGGCCAGCCAGGGGAGTAGGCCGTGTCGTGGGCTCACGCGTTCCAGCGCCGCGAATGGCTCGCCGGCGGGACCGGCATCCGCGGCCTTGGAACGCGTCGATGTGAATCACCCCGGCGTGTCCGGAGGCTCCAGTCCGTGAGGATGAAGTCACCTGACGCGACCGACCGCTCCGACGAGCCGGACCCGAGCCAGGCTGAGAGTCGCAATGCTGCTTCGGCCGGGTCACGTGGACCTCAGGCGGTCAGGTCGACACAGGCGCGCAGTCTGCGTAGGCCTTCGTCGATGCGGTCGGTGGGTATCACGCCGTAGCCCAGCACCAGGCCCGGTGGCGTCATGGAGGAGACAGCGAAGTCGGACAGCGCTTTGATCTCGACGCCTGCGTCGTGGGCACGCCGCACCACCTCGAGCGCGTCGTCCGCCGTTCCACGGTGCAGCCAGGCCGTCACGTGCAACCCGGCGACTGACGAGATCGGCGTCAGATCGTCGGCGAAGTCGCGCTCCATCGCGACGGCGATGCGATCGCGACGGACGCGGTAGACGTTGCGCATCCGCCGGATGTGCCGTGCGAGGAGGCCGGCGTCGATGAACTCGGCGAGCGCCGCCTGCATCGGCACTGCCGTGTGCCAGTCGAGCACGTACTTCGCTTTTCGCAGCGCGGGAACCAGAGACGGCGGGGCGACGCAGAAGCCGAGCCGCAACGTCGGCAGCATGGTCTTCGAGAACGACCCCACGTACACGACGAGTCCGGCACGGTCCATGCTCTGCAGCGGTTCGATCGGGCGGCCTGTGTATCGGAACTCGCTGTCGTAGTCGTCCTCGACGATCACGGTGCCGGTCCGCTCGGCCCAATCCAGCAGCGCCAGCCGCCGCGGCAACGACATCTGCATCCCCAACGGCAACTGGTGCGAGGGGGTGACGTACACCAACCGGGCCTGTTCCGGCAGGGCGTCCACTCGCATGCCTTCGGCGTCGACGGGCACCCCCAGGAGGCGGGCGCCCGACGACTGGAACACACGGTGCGCCGGCGGGTAGCCGGGATCCTCGACCGCGACCACGTCGCCTGGATCGACGAGCACCCGGGCCACCACATCGAGGGCCTGCTGGGTGCCACAGGTGACCAGAACGTCGCCGGCCACGGCGTCGACCGATCGCGACACGGCTAGGTGTCGGGCGATCGCAGCTCGAAGACCCGGGTGGCCGGCCGCATCGGCGTACGCGCCGAGCCCTACCGCCGATGCCCGCAGCTGGTCGGCTACCAGGCGCCGCCAGGTGGCGAACGGAAACAACCGGGCGTCCGGCATGCCGAGGCGGAAGTCGAACCGCGGTTCTGCGGCGGTCATGTCGAGCGGTTCCGGCAGCGCCTCCCAGGCCGGGCGCGGCGACAGCGGAGCCACGGGGGCCGAGGGACGGCGCGGAAGGCTGCGGCGCGCGTACTCGCTGACGTAGGTGCCGGCGCCCGCCCTGCCGGTCAAGAACCCTTCGGCGGTCAGGTGGTCGTACGCCATGCTCACGGTGTTGCGCGACACCTCCAGCCGAGCCGCCAGGCCACGGGTCGACGGCAGCGCCTGTCCGGGCAGCAGCCGCCGCTCCAGGACCGCGGCGCGGATCTGGCGGTAGATCTGCGCCGAGAGCCCGGTCGTGCCGACGAGGCTGACGTGTAGGTCCACGGCGCACAGCGTATGAGTCATGGCCAGACCGCTGATTTAGGATTTGCCGATAAATTACCGCTCTGTTTAAGATTCTGTCCGTCATGATGTGGTAGTGGCTGTTGATGCGGGCGTGGTGGAGTCGTTGCGGGCGAAGTTCGAGGCGGTGCTTCCGCATCTGGAT
>JBOGDS010000025.1:0-44182 GCA_050743075.1 Jiangellaceae bacterium
GTGGTGAGGTCCGGCACCAACGGCCCGACGACGACCGGTCCGGGCCCGAAGTGGCCGGCGATCGACGCGGCCGCACGCAGCGCGTCGTCCACACCACCGAGGACTGCCACGAGGCGCTCGCCCTGGACGCCGGTGAGGATGTCGTGCTTGGCCTGCCGGGCCGTGCGGCGTATCGCGTCGACGACGGCTTCGGTGTCGCCCGGCGGGGTCCGGCCGACGGTCACGGCTACTCCGCTCCGGGCGGTCCAGCCCAGGGCGGCCGCCCGCGACCGCACCTCCTCGTCACTCTCGCCGCGCAGCAGGGAGTCGACGACGAGCGCCTCCAGCCGGGCGTCCCAGGCACCGCGGGCCTCGGCGGCCCGTGCGTACACCTCGGCGGCTGCGAACGCCACCTCGCGCGAGTACCGCAGCACGCCTTCCCGCACAGCAGGGACGTCCGGTTCGGCGACGACGTCGGTGACGGCCTCCTCGACCACCTCGATGGCCACCCGGACCATCTCGACCGTCTGCTCGAGCGTGATCGCTCTGGTCAGTTCGCGGGGCGCGGTACCGAAGACGTCGGCCGTCACCGTCGGGCCCTCGTCGCCCGGGCTGCCGTACCAGTCGACGAAGGCGGCGATGCCGGCCTGGATCACCAGTCCGACCCAGGACCGCTCGTCCGGCGGCATCGCCCGGTACCACGGCAGCCGCGCCTCCATCCGGGCGATCGAGGCCGTGGCGAGGCTGCCTGTGGCTCGCTCCAGTTGGCGTACCGCACGGGGCCTCGACCCGGCTCTGGACGAGGTCACCATGCCGCGCAGCGTACGCGCCGGCGAACTGCTCGGACAGTCAAGCAGTTGTCGCAGGGCTACAAGACTGGTCGGGCCTATTGGGCCGGTCGAGGCGTGTGTCGAGAGACAGCGAATCTCAGTCGAACTTCTCGACGAACTCGATCAAGCGGCTCAACAACGACGCCGCCGTCATGGCCGGCAAATGGGCTGAGCGAGTTCGGCACCGCGCAGACGGTCCCGGCCGCGATGCTGGCCGGTGTCTTCAAGTGCGGCAACCTCGAACAGGCCCAGGACCGCGGACTCACGCTGTTCTGGTCTCATGACCTCGACGAGCTGGTGGCGTTCATCGAGAGCACGCGTGCGTAGACGCCGCGCGGCAGGCGCGGTCAGCGGCTCAGGCCCCGGCGCGAGCTCGTCGCCGGGACGGGTCCGGAGGTGCTGACCCAGGTCGAGCAGGTCCGCGCGATCGACGAGGCGATCGGCCGGTCGCTGCCCAACAGGTCTTGTTCGTCAGTGCTGCAGCGGGTGTAGCCGTGCCACCCGCTGACAGTCGGCGGCCCCCGTGCAGTAACGTGCCCCATTCCGGAGACGTGATGATTCCTGGCAACCGAAGTGCAACCGATGGGAGTAACCAGAGACGCCTCGAGATCGATCGTCCGCGAGAGAGTGAGCGAGTGATTCCGCCGGAATCACGCCCGTCCCTGACCCACCCTCGATCCACCGATGTCGATGCGCGGGCTGTTGAGAACGGCGACCGAATCACGTCCGAGGCCGTCGCGGCCGCGGCCGGTGTCTCGAAGGACTTCCTCTACAGATCCAGCGAGTTGCGCCCCAGGATCGAGCAGCTGCGAGCACAGCGGGCCACGGATCGTTCGCCGAGGGCACCGTCAGTCCCTCCAGCGGAGGATGTCAGCAGCACGGTCCGCACGCTGACCCTCAAGCTCGCTCACGAGCGTGCCCGACATCGCCAGGAAGTTGCCGACCTCAAGGCAGCACTCGCTGCCGCTCACGGTGAGCTCCTGACACTGAAACGACGCCCCGGCGGCTAACTGTCGCGTGGTGCGTACATGATGACGGCGACACCCAGCAGACAGATCAGCGAGCCGGCGATGTCCCAGCGGTCGGGCCTGAAGCCGTCGAGAACCATGCCCCAGGCCAGCGAGCCGGCTACGAAGATGCCGCCGTAGGCGGCAAGGATGCGGCCGAAATGCGGGTCGGGCTGAAAGGTGGCGACGAATCCGTAAGCGCCGAGGGCGAGGACGCCGCCGGCGATCCACCACAGGCCACGGTGTTCGCGCCAGCCTTGCCAGACCAGCCAGGCGCCGCCGATCTCGGCTATCGCGGCAATCACGAACAGGACAAGCGAGCGGATGACGGTCATGCGGCGAGGCTACGCTGGCGACGAACCATCGGTCCGTCGACTTGCATCCTGTACCAAGGTACGGGATTACCCTGCTGGTATGTGCAACGAATCCATTGACCCGGGCACGCTCGATGACGCCTGGGTACCCCAGGCATGCACGCTGCCGGCCGTGGAGCGTCCGCTTCGTGTCGCCGAGTTCCATCAACTCTTCGCCGATGCCCTGCGCGGCGTGGACCGTCCGGCGACGACCCGGCTCAAGCTGAGGCTGGATCGATCTGCCGAGGCGTGGGCCCGTGAGCTGACCGCACGGGAAACGGACTGCTGCTCGTTCTTCGACTTCACGTTCACCCCCGCCGAAGAGGAGCAGATCGCAGTCGACGTGAACGTGTCGGCCGCTCAGGTGCCGGTTCTCGACGCGTTGGCCGCTCGGGCGCACGCGGTACTGGTCTCGCCATGACGGTGTCGAACGTGTTGCGGAGCGGGCAGGTTGCCGACGCAGCTGGGGTCAACCTGCAGACGCTGCGATACTACGAACGCCGCGGCTTGATCGCCGAACCCGAACGCAGCCTCGGCGGGCATCGGCTCTATCCGGCCGAGACGGTCACCTTGCTGCGGATCATCAAGGCCGCGCAGCGACTCGGGTTCTCCCTCGACGAGGTCACCGACCTGCTCGATACCGCCAGGCATCGCCATGGCGAACGCGCCGACGCCCGCCTGCAGACCCGATCGGGCGCCAAGCTGGCCGAGGTCGAGGCAAAGATCGCGGATCTGACTATCATCGCCGACACGCTCCGCGCCGCACTCGCGGCCGGCTGCGACGACCTCGTCACCTGTGCCAACTCGCCGGACTGCCCGCTGCCTTTCACCGACATCGCCGAAGAAGCCCAGTCCGATCGACGAGAGGACCCCACGTGAACGCGCCTTGGACGGTCCTCGGCACCCCTTCTGGCGCGGGTGCCTGCGGTGTCGGACAGGACCAAGCTCCCCGCGCGCTCCGCGACGCCGGTCTCGTCGACGAACTCCAGGCAGCCGGCGCGGATGTGAAGGACAAGGGCGACTCGCCCGTGACCCCATGGCGGCCCGACCGGTCCATGCCGCGCGCGCAGAACCTCGCCGCTGTCGTCGACGCGGTGCAATCGACTGCCACACGCGTGGCCGACGCGTTACAAGACTCCGGCCGAAGGGCTCTGGTCCTGGGTGGGGACTGCACAGTTGGGATCGGGACCATTGCCGGGGCTCAGCAGGTGCTCGGCGACGTCGCAGTCGTCTACTTCGACCTGCATTCGGACCTCAATACCCCGGCCAGTGCCGCCGACGGAGCGTTGGACTGGATGGCCCTCGCGCACCTTCTCGGGACCGACGGAACCGAACCGGCCCTGGCTGGAGCCACCGGCCAGAGCCCGAGCCTGACACCCGACCAGGTGTTCCTCTTTGGCCAGGACCCACGCCATGCCACGCGATTCGAACGAAGCGAACTCGAGCGGCTCGCACTGGCGCGAACCCCCGTGGAAGACGTTCGCAACGACCCAGAGAGCGCAGCACGCCAGACCTTGCAATCCGTGGAAGCCCGCGCAGAGCGCTACGTCATCCACCTCGATGTCGACGTTGTCGACTTCACCGACGCACCCCTTTCGGAGCATCCGTCCCGCAACAGCGGCCTCAGACTCGACAGCATGATCGCCGCTCTACAGGTCCTCGCCTCCGGCGACGGCCTCGCCGCCATCACGCTCACCGAACTCAATCCGCACAACGCCGCAGCAGACGACGGACTTCTCGAACGCTTCACAGCAGCCTTTGCCGGTGCCATCACCTTCGCCATCGGCTCGGCTGTAGCGTGATCCAGCGGACCTCACTTGACGTCGAGCGACGCGAGGAAGGCGATGAGATCCTCGGCGAGCAGCTCGGGTTCCTCCAAGGCACCGAAGTGGCCGCCGCGGGGCATCAGAGTGAAGCGTTCGACGGCGAAGAACCGCTCGGCGTACTCGCGCGGAGGGACGCCGATGTCGTGCGGAAACAGGGCGAACGCCGACGGCACCGACACCACGTCACCCGCCCAGTCCCGGGCGTCGTGCTGACCGCTCCAGCTGTCCGCGTCGAGCCCCTCGGACTCGCCCTCGCCCCACGTCGCGTCGTCGTCCCAAGACCCGAGGCCCTCGGCGTAGAGCCGCATGGAGGACCGGATCGTGTTGGTGTGCCAATACAGCATCACCTGAGTGATGGCCTGGTCCAGGTCGGGCTCCCGGTCGCTCCACGCCCGAAACTTGTCCAGCAGCCAGGCCGCGAGCCCGACGGGTGAGTCGCTCAAGCCGTAGGCGAGGGTGGTCGGGTCGCTGGACTGGACGGTGAAGTAGGACGCCTTCTCCGCCCACGCGTCGCCCGCCTCGAGGAAAGCCCGCTCGGCGTCGGAGATCTCAGCTCGGTCGAGCATGAACTGGTGTTGGTACGGGACGTCGGTCAAGTGCAGCGCCAGCACGGCCTCGGAGTACGTCAATGCGAGCCGCTCGGCGATCGCGCTGCCCCAGTCTCCGCCGTGCGCGGCGTACCGGTCGTAGCCGAGCCCGACCACCAGCTCGTGCACCACCTCGGCCACGTCCTCGACCGTCATCGGGCCGTCGGGCTGGTCGGAGAACGTGTAGCCGGGCAGCGAGGGCACGACCACGTCGTGGCCAGCGGCGACGAGACGGGGCACGACCAAGTGGTAGCGGTAGAAGGAGTCGGGCCACCCGTGGAGCAACACCGCCGGCACTCTGCCGCCACGGTCGGCGCGTTCATGCAGGTGATGGATCCGCAGTCCGCGGACCTCCCTGATGCCGTGAGCCATCCGGTTCAAGTCGGCCTCGTGGCGGCGCCAGTCGTAGCCGTCGCGCCAGTGCTCGACGAGCCGGCGCACGAGGTCGACGGGAACGCCGTGCTGGTCGCTCGCGTCATCGGTGGTGTTCGGCCATCGGACCCGCGCGAGCCGGTCGCGCAGGTCGTCCAACTCGGTCTGGGGGACGTCGATCGTGAAGGTCTGGGACATGATCGCCTCTTCCTGGCTCGTGGGCATGACCCCAGCGTGCCTCGACCCGCGTCGCGCAGGATTGAACGAATCCGCCACCGACGCCGCGGACCGGCGGCTCAGCTGCGGCCGGCCAGGATGCGCGCGGGTGTCTGTCCGGCGAAGACCCGCATGGAGCGCGTCATGTGGGCCTGGTCGGCGTAGCCAGCCTCGGCAGCGGCCCGGGCCAACGGCAGCCCCTTCTGCAGCAGGGCGTAGGCATGCCGGGCTCGGCGTACCTGCTCGATCTGCTTTCGACCCAGTCCGGTCGCCGACCGGAAGCGCCGCTGCAGACTGCGCTCTGACAAATCAGGACCGCCCCCGTCGAGGGCTTGCGCGATGAGCGGGTCGGAGATCAGTACACCCTGCTGCAGCAGGGACTCCACCAGCTGCTCGAGCTCGTCGAAGGCGGGAATCGGGTACCGGAGACCGGCGAGCTCGAACCACCGTCCCTCGACCGGCACTGCCCGCAGCTCCCCGAGCATCCCCGCCTTGTGGACACCGCGCCAGAACACGTGCGCCGCGAGCTCGACGCCCCAGTGACGATCGCCCGCCGTGTAGGTGAGCACCCGCGGCTGCAGGCTCGGGCCGATCAGCTCCGCCGCGTGCGCGCCATCCGGGTGCCGGGTGAAGGCGATTCCCCAGTACTCGTTGGCGGCATCGGTGAAGACGCCGTCGGCATCGTCCTCGGCCCGCCAGGTGCACCGCACAAGCGGGAGCGGCGACCGGAGCTCCTCGTACATTGACACCTCAGCTGCGCAGCACCACGACAGCGTCGGCCGCCTCGCTCCCGGCGGCCATCACGACAGTGTGGTAGCTCTCGATCAGTGCCAGCACTCGTTCGCGTGGCCCATGACGCCACTCGTCGCTGCCGTAGAACTCGTCCTCGTCGCGGTCTCGTGCCTCGGCCGACGGGAACGCCCGGATCAGGGCATAGGAGTCGGGGTCGTCGAGCGACGAGCCGTGCCAGACGACGTCGGTGCCGAAGCGGTCGAGCAGGGGGCGCACCTCCTCGCGGAACAGCCGGTCGAACTCGGTGCCGGCCCCTGGCTTCAGCTGATACGTGCGGATCTCCAAGACGGCGTCGCTGTCGATCACGGCCTCATCGTGCGCCGCCTGCGTGGCGGCCGGCAAGCGAATGGCCAACGAAGGGCCGCACTAGCGCGAACGTGATCAACGGACGCCTCCCACCGAACGGCGGGAGACAGGAGGGTCAGGTCTCCCCGCCCGCCTCCTCGGCCGTCGTGGCGTTGACGTCGTCGAGGTCGTACCTGGCATGCGCCTGCCGCACGAGGTCCCACGCGACATCGCCGCGGCGAGCCAGCAACGTCAGCACGGCGATCACGATCGACTGGGCGTCGACCTTGAAGTGCCGCCGCAGCGCCGCGCGCGTGTCGGACAGGCCGAAGCCGTCGGTGCCGAGCGACATCCATTCCTGGGTGACGTACGGCGCGATCTGGTCCTGCACCGCCCGCATGTAGTCGCTGACCGCCACGACCGGGCCGGGAGCGTCGCGAAGGCAGCGGGTGACGTAGGGCACCCGAGCCTCGCCGTCGGGGTTCATGAAGTTCCACTCGTCGCAGGCCAGGGCCTCGCGGCGTAGCTCGTTCCAGGACGTCGCCGACCAGACATCTGCGGCGACCTGCCATTCGGATGCCAGCCGGTGCTGCGCCTCCAGCGCCCAGTTCACGGCTACGCCCGACGCCAGGATCTGGGCGTGCGGCACGTTGTCGCCGGGTCCGACCTCCATCGGCCGGTACGGGTACAGCCCCTTGAGCAGGCCCTCGACGTCGAGATCGGCCGGCTGCTCGGGCTGGACGTACGGCTCGTTGTAGACCGTCAGGTAGTAGAAGACGTTCTCGGCGTCGTCGCCGTACATGCGACGCAGCGCGTCGCGGACGATGTGACCGAGTTCGAATCCGTACGCAGCGTCGTAGTGGACGACCGCCGGGTTGGTCGATGCGAGCAGCACCGAGTGGCCGTCCTCATGCTGGAGGCCCTCACCGTTGAGCGTGGTCCGCCCGGCCGTCGCGCCCAGGATGAAGCCTCGGGCCATCTGGTCGGCGGCCGCCCAGAGCCCGTCGCCGGTGCGCTGGAAGCCGAACATCGAGTAGAAGATGTAGACCGGGATCATCGGCAGGTTGTGCGTCGAGTACGACGAGCCGACCGCCGTCCACGAGGCGACCGAGCCGGCCTCGTTGATGCCCTCGTGGAGGATGTGACCCTTGGTGTCCTCCTTGTAGGAGAGGAAGAGCTCCCGGTCGACCGAGGTGTAGTTCTGCCCGTGCGGGGAGTAGATCTTCAGCGTGGGGAAGAGCGAGTCCATGCCGAACGTGCGGGCCTCGTCCGGGATGATCGGGACGATCCGCGGGCCGATCTCCGGGTCCTTGATGAGCTCCTTGAGCAGGCGCACGATGGCCATCGTGGTGGCGATGGCCTGCTTGCCGGACCCACGCTTCATGACCTCGTAGACCTGGTCGCCGGGCAGCACCAGTGGTGTCGCCTTGCCGTGTCGTTCCGGCAGGAAGCCGCCGAGTTGACGGCGCCGATCGACCAGGTACGCGTACTCCTCTGACTCGGTACCCGGGTGGAAGTAGGGCGGCAGCTTGGCGTCGAGTGCATCGTCGGGGATTTCGAGATGAAGCGTGTCGCGGAAACCCTTGATGTCGTCGAGGGTCAGCTTCTTCATCTGGTGGGTCGCGTTGCGGCCCTCGAAGTGGGAGCCCAGCGTCCAGCCCTTGATCGTCTTGGCCAGGATGACGGTCGGCTGTCCGGTGTGCTCGACGGCGGCCTGATAGGCCGCGTACATCTTCCGGTAGTCGTGGCCGCCGCGCTTGAGTCCCCAGATCTCGTCGTCGGTGAGGTGCTCGACCATCTTCGCCGTACGGGCGTCGCGGCCGAAGAAGTGCTCGCGCACGAACGCGCCGGACTCCGCCTTGTAGGTCTGGTAGTCGCCGTCGGGTGTGACGTTCATCAGGTTGACGAGCGCGCCATCGCCGTCGGCGGCGAGCAGCGGGTCCCACTCACGGCCCCAGATGACCTTGATGACGTTCCAGCCCGCGCCGCGGAACAGCGCCTCCAGCTCCTGGATGATCTTGCCATTGCCACGCACGGGGCCGTCGAGGCGCTGGAGGTTGCAGTTGACGACGAACGTGAGGTTGTCCAGCTCCTCCCGTGCGGCCGTGCCGATGGCGCCGATGCTCTCGGGCTCGTCCATCTCGCCGTCGCCGAGGAACGCCCACACCCGCTGCTCGCTGGTGTCCTTCAGGCCCCGGTTGTGCAGATACCGGTTGAACCGGGCCTGGTAGATCGCGTTGATCGGGCCGAGCCCCATCGACACCGTCGGGAACTCCCAGAAGTCTGGCATCAGCCGCGGGTGGGGATACGACGGCAGGCCGCCGCCCATGCCGGCGTGCGAGAGCTCCTGACGGAACCCGTCGAGCTGGTCCTCGGTGAGCCGGCCCTCCAGGTAGGCGCGGGCATACATGCCGGGGGAGGCGTGGCCCTGGAAGTAGGTCTGGTCGCCACCGCCGGCGTGGTTCTTGCCGCGGAAGAAGTGGTTGAAGCCGACCTCGTAGAGGCTCGCCGACGACGCGTAGGTGGAGATGTGGCCACCTACTCCGATCCCGGGGCGCTGGGCACGGTGGACCATGATCGCGGCGTTCCATCGCACGTAGCGCCGGATCCGGCGCTCGAGCTGCTCGTCACCGGGGAACCACGGCTCGGACTCGGGCGGGATGGTGTTGATGTAGTCGGTGCTGCGCAGGCTCGGAACGCCCACCTGTCGCTCGCGGGCGCGCTGGAGCATTGCCAGCATGAGGTAGCGGGCGCGGTGCCGCCCGCCCTTCTCGACCACGGCGTCGAGCGACTCGAGCCACTCCTGGGTCTCGTCGGGGTCGATATCCGGCAACTGGCTCGGGAGGCCGTTGCTGATGATCGGGGTGCGGTCTGCCACGACGGTCCTTAGGGCTCGGGGACGCTGGCGTCGGCGTCGGTACTGGCGGTTGCCTGCCCCCATTCTCCCCCGCTGACGCCACAGGCGTCACCTGGGGGCTTTCCCTTCGGGGACGCGCACGGCACTCTGGTGGCAGGTCACGGTGAGTGGAGGTGTTTCCCATGCATGCGCAGATCGGTGACCGGCTGCACGTCCACGGCCGCACCGTCGGCAACGCCGACCGGGTCGGCGAGATCGTCGAGGTGCGCGGGGGTGAGGGCGGCCCGCCCTACCTCGTCCGGTTCGACGACGGGCACGAAGGCCTGGTGTTCCCCGGCCCGGACGCAACCGTCGAGCCTGCCGCCAAGACCGACTAGCCTCCTCTACGCGGTCATCGGCTTGCGCAATGACCGCCCCTTGGGTGGACTACGCCCAACACCTCACGAGCGTGAGGCGGGGTGAGGAACGGGAGGACTACCGGTGGGCCAGACCGCGGGCCACTCCGACCAGCGCGACGGGCCGGCGCACCGGCTCGGATTCCAGCCCGGACACGTGGTCCAGGAGCTCGGCTGGGACGAGGACTGCGACGACGACCTGCGCGCCGACGTCGAGGACGTGACCGGGTCAGAGCTGGTTGGCGATGATCTCGGCGACGTGGCCGACGTCGTGCTGCTGTGGTGGCGTGACGGCGACGGGGATCTCGTCGACGCACTCGTCGACGCCAAGACCGATCTCACCGAGGGCGGGGTCGTGTGGTTGCTCACGCCGAAGGTGGGACGCGAGGGTCATGTCGACCCGAGCGACGTCTCCGATGCCGCCCCGACCGCGGGCCTGGCCACCACCACCACGGTGTCCGCGGCCGAGGACTGGTCGGGCACCAAGCTCGTCGCTCCCAAGAGCGCCCGCGCTACGCGCCGGTGAGCCGACGCATTGCCGACGACGTCGTGGCGGCTTGAGGGAAACGGAGTCCGCGGTGCCCTGTTACCGCTGCGGAGCGCGCCAGACCGATCCGGCCCCGGGCGCGAGTCCATGGCGTCGCGGTGTCCGCGGCGTCGAGCAGGTGCTCGTCTGCCCCGCCTGCCAGCAGGAGCACGACTGGACCGCCGACCTGGACTGTTGCCCGGTCTGCGGATCCACCGCTCTGGTCCGGCGGCTCGGCACCACCGTGTGCCGTGACTGCGAGTCCGCACCAGAGCCCGGTCCGGACGCCGACCATCCCGTGGCGTCGTACGGGTCCGATGGACCAGACGGCGACCTGGCGGCTGAGGTCGCTGCCGCCATCGACCGTGTCCTCGGCCGTGTCCCCACCGTGACCGCTCAGAGATCCCGACCGGGAGAATCCCGACAAGCGTCGCCGTCCGCAGGCGGAGTCGCCGCCCGCAGTGTTTCCTGGCCGGCTCCTGAGGCGGCCGGCGTGCGCGAGGTACCCTGAGCCCCCTCGTCGGGCGCATAGCTCAGCGGTAGAGCACCGGTCTTACAAACCGGGGGTCACTGGTTCGAACCCAGTTGCGCCCACCACACATAACCGCAGGTCAGGCCACGTTCGCCACCGCGGACAGATGCGCCGTGCCAGCCACGTGCCCGACCCGCACGCCGGGACCTCGGCCGACCCGCCCGACCGCCCGGCCCACCCGGATCTCGTCGAGGTGCTCGAGCGTCTCGAGCGAGCGGGGGTCGTGGCCGGCACGCGTTCCATCCCCGCGAACGGCGTCGTCGGGACGGCCGTATCCGCGGGGTTGGAACGCGTCACGTCGATAGTGGCGATGGTTGTCTGTCCGTTGCCGGTGCGGTCAGGCGACCGGAGCGAGCAAGGGATCGCCGGTAGGGTCCGCCCTGTGCCGAGTGTCGCCGAGGTGGTCGCTGCGCTGGACCGGCTCTATGACCCCGCACACGCCGAGTCGTGGGACGCGGTCGGGCTGGTCTGCGGCGACCCGGACGCCGAGGTACGGCGCGTGCTGTTCGCCGTCGACCCGGTGGCGGTCGTTGCCGACGAGGCCGTCGAGTGGGGGGCGGGCCTGCTCGTCGCGCACCATCCGCTGTTCCTGCGGCCGGTCCATGGCGTTGCGGCCACCACGCCCAAGGGACGCCTGGTCCATCGGCTCGTATCCAGCGGAGTCGCCCTGCACGTAGCCCACACGAACGCGGACAGCGCCGATCCTGGTGTCTCCGACGCGCTGGGCGCGGCGCTCGGCCTGACCGACCTGCAGCCGCTGGATCCCCGGCCCGCCGAACCGATCGACAAGCTGGTCGTGTTCGTCCCCGAGCCTGACGCAGATCGGTTGCTGGACTCCCTCGCGGCGGCCGGCGCCGGCAGGATCGGCGCCTACGAGCGGTGCGCATGGACGACGTCGGGCGTCGGCACGTTCCGACCGGGTGCCGGTGCGCGACCGACGATCGGCTCCGTCGGCGCGATCGAACGAGTGGACGAGGTCCGGGTCGAGATGGTCGTGCCGCGAGCCGCCCGCTCGGCCGTTCTCGCTGCGTTGAGGGCGACCCATCCCTATGAAGAACCGGCGTACGACGTCTACGAGCTGGCCGAGCAACCCGGCGACACGGGGATCGGTCGCGTCGGCACCCTCGACCGGGCCGAGCCGCTCAGCACGTTCGTCCAGCGGGTCGCTCGTGCTCTACCTGCCACGGCGGGCGGGGTCCGGGCTGCGGGCGTGCCGGACCAGCCGGTCCGCACCGTGGCCGTGTGCGGTGGGGCCGGCGACTCGCTGCTGAGTGCCACCCGCGCCGCCGGCGTCGACGCCTTCGTCACTGCGGACCTGCGGCACCATCCGGCGTCGGAGTCGCGGGAGGCCGGGCGGCCAGCGCTGGTCGACGTAGCTCACTGGGCGAGCGAATGGCCGTGGCTGCGCGATGCGGCCGCCCGCCTCCAGGACCTGCTCGGCGAACGGGGCACTACGGTGGAGACCCGGGTCTCGCCGACTCCGACGGACCCGTGGACCATCGTCTCGCAGGACGGGAGCAACCCCTGAACGCCGACCCCGCCGCACAGCAGCGCCTGCTCGAATTGCAGGCCGCCGACCTGGAGCTCGATCAGCTCGCACGCCGCCGGCGAAGCCTTCCCGAGGTCGCAGAGCTGGAATCCCTCGCGACAGAGCACATGAAGCTGCGCGACGCGGCCGTCGCCGTGGCGACGGAGGTCGCCGACCTCGAGGCCGCACAGGAACGCGCAGACGCCGACGTCGAACAGGTTCGCCAGCGCAAGGAGCGCGACCGGAAGCGGCTCGACGCCGGCCAGGTCTCGGCCGCCCGGGAGTTGGAGAGTCTGCAGAGTGAGATCGCCTCCCTGGAACGCCGCCAGGCGGTGCTGGAGGAAACCGAGCTCGACGTCATGGAGCGCCTCGAGGACGCGCAAAACCGCGTTGCCCAGCTGGCCACGGATCGCGACGACGTCGCCCGGCGTGCCCAGGACGTCCAACGGGCCCGCGACGCGGCCTGGGCCGAGATCGACAAGGATGCGGAGTTCGCCGGCAGGCATCGCGCCGCCGTCGTCGCCGGCATCCCGGCCGACCTGCTGTCGCTCTACGAGAAGGTACGGGCCGAACGGGGCGGCGTCGGCGCGTCGGAGCTCCGGCAGCGACGGTGCGAAGGCTGCCGGATCTCGATCGACCCGGCCGACCTCACCCGGATCCGCTCGACGCCGCCGGATGTCGTCGTGCGGTGCGAGGAGTGTCGTCGGATCCTGGTGCGCACCGCCGAGTCGGGGTTGTGAGCGAACAGCGCCGGCTGGTCGTCGAGGCCGACGGCGGCTCGCGCGGCAACCCGGGTCCGGCGGCGTACGGAGCTCTCGTTCGGGATGCGGGGACCGGGGAGGTGCTGGCGGAGCGTGCGGACGTGCTGGGTGTCGCGACGAACAACGTGGCCGAGTACCGCGGGCTCATCGCGGGCCTGCAGGCGGCGCGGGAGATCGACCCGGCTGCCGCTGTCGAGGCCAGGTTGGACTCGAGGCTTGTCGTCGAGCAGATGTCCGGCCGCTGGAAGATCAAGCATCCTGACCTCAAGCCGCTCGCCTTGAGGGCGAGCCGCGTCCTGCCGCCGCGCCAGGTGACGTACACCTGGGTACCGCGGACACAGAATGCCCACGCCGACCGTCTCCTCAACGCCGCGCTCGACGGGGACCTGCCCTCACCGGACGCCGTCGTCCCGCGGGCACCCCTGCCTGAACCGACGGCGCCGCCGAACCGCCTGGTCGGCTGGGCGCCGGAGCTTGGTGTCCCGACGACGCTGCTGGTGCTGCGGCATGGCCAGACCTCGCTTACTGCGGCGAGGCGATTCAGCGGGTCGGATGTCGAGGGGCCGCCGTTGGACGACGTCGGACGCGCTCAGGCCACCCGAGCTGCCGCCGACCTGGCCGACCGCGGGGTCGTCGCTGTGGTGGCGTCTCCGATGCTGCGCACCCGGCAGACCGCGGAGGTCGTTGCCGGTCACCTCGGGGTCGACGTCGATGTCGACGACGGGTGGCGCGAGGTTGCCTTCGGCGCATGGGAGGGGCTGACGTTCGCCGAGGTCGGGGAGCGCTACCCCGTCGAGTTGGCGGCATGGCTCGGGACGGCCGGGGCCGCGCCGCCGGGCGGGGAGCCGCTGGCGCGGATGGCGCGTCGCGTCGAGGAGGCGCGCGACCGGGCGCTGGCTAAGTACCCGGGTCAGGCCATCGCCATCGTCACCCACTCGATGCCGATCCGGGCTCTCGTGAGGCTCTCGCTCGACGCCCCGGAGCGGGCCATGTTCCGGCTGCAACCGGCCCCGGCGTCGATCACCGAGGTGAACATCTTCGCCGACGGCACGACGTCGCTGGTGGGGTTCAGCCGGGTGCCGTGAGCAACAGTTCCGCAGCGTCGGCCCCGACCACCGTAGTGTGCGGATCATGCCGAGCCGCCAACTGCGACTGGTTGCCGCCGACGCCGCGCGCCTGCGCACCGCCCTCGACAAGATCCGAGTCGAGCTGCAGGTGCCCGCCGAGTTTCCCGACGACGTACGTGCCGAGGCGACGGATGCGGCCGTCGGCGCTCGGCGATCCGGCGTCGACCTGACCGACGTGCCCTTCGTGTCCATCGACCCGCCCGGGTCGATGGACCTCGATCAGGCCCTCCACCTGGCCCGAAGCCGCGACGGCTATCTGGTGCGGTACGCGATCGCCGACGTCGCCGCGTTCGTCTCGCCCGGGGGTGCCGTCGATGCCGAGGCGCACCGGCGAGGTGTGACGTTCTACGGCCCCGACCGGCGCACGCCGCTGCACCCGGTCGAGCTGTCCGAGGGCGCGGCCAGCCTGCTGCCCGACCAGGACCGCCCGGCCCTGGTGTGGGAGCTGCGGCTGGACGCGTCCGGCGAGCTGACCGACACCCGGCTGCGCCGGGCGACCGTACGTAGCCGGGCACAGCTGGCCTACGCCGATGTGCAACGTGAGCTCGACGCCGGCACGGCGGGGGACATGCTGGGCCTGTTGGCCGAGATCGGCCGGCTGCGCGAAGAGCGTGAGCATGCCCGCGGCGGCATGTCGCTGCCGGTCCCCGAGCAGGAGATCGTCGCCGTCGGCCACGGCTACGGCCTGGCCTATCGCAGCGCACTGCCCGTCGACGGGTGGAACGCCCAGCTCTCGCTGCTGACCGGCATCGCGGCCGCGCCGCTTATGCGGTCGGCCGGGGTGGGAGTGCTGCGGACGCTGCCCGCCGCGGCGGACCGCGACGTAGCTCGGCTGCGCCGCACGGCGAAGGCCTTGCAGATCGACTGGCCGGCGTCGCTGCCCTACGCGTCGTTGATCCGGTCGCTGGACCCGGCGCGGGGGGCGCACGCCGCCTTCATGAACCAGGCGACCACCCTGTTCCGCGGCGCGGGCTACCTCACGTTCGCCGGCTCGACCCCGCCGCCGGCCGAGCACGCGGCGATCGCGGCGGAGTACGCACACGTCACCGCGCCGCTGCGCCGGCTGGTCGACCGCTACGGGCTGGAGATCTGCGCGAGCGCGTCAGCCGGGCGCGACGTGCCGGACTGGGTGCTGGCGGCACTGCCGGAGCTGCCGGAGGTGATGGCCGACGTGGGCGGGCGGGCGGGCGCCTACGAGGGCGCGTGCGTGTCCGCCGTCGAGGCCGCGGTGCTGACCGGCCGGGAGGGCGAAACCTTCCCTGGCGTCGTCGTCGACGTCGACCGCGCCGACGGCCGCGGCGAGGTGGTCATCCCCGACCCCGCCGTCCGGGGCCGGGTGAACGGCGACGACCTGCCGCTGGGCGAGGACGTGACGGTCCGCCTGGTCGAGGCGTCGATCGAGGCCCGCCGGGTGGCGTTCGCCCTGACGTAGGTCGCGGGTGCGGCGTCGTCAGATCGACCACTATGAGCCACCCCGTGCCGAGTCGTCGTCCTCCCGGCGCAGGTCAGGCAGGATCGTGTCACCGGTCCGTGAGCGGGCGATGCGAACCCATCGAGATCGCGAGGACCTGGTCGGCCACCACGTCCGGCGCGTCGAGCTGGACGAACGTCCTGGCATCCGGTACCTCGACGAAGTCGGCATCCCGGAAGGCCTTCTGCAGACGTCGGCCGAGGTCGGGCCGGAACGCCCGGTCGGCCATCCCCCACACGATCCGGACCGGCCGGTCGAATCGGTGCAGCCGGGTCGACACGTCCAGCAGGTCCTGAGGGTCGGCCGCCCGGAGGAACTGGACGGCGTCCTCTCGGATCTCCTTGCTGGTGAGACACGGCTCGATCCAGGCCCGGGTCTGGCCCGCATCCAGCGACGTGGAAAGGAGTCCGAGTCCGAGGGGCGAGTGCCGGAACGCCCGGGCGCGCATGGGCTGCAGATTGACCAGCATCCGGCCGGTGCCCTTGAGAAGGCGGAACACGACGCTGAACGGGAAGGGCGGGAAGGTGTCGAACGCGTCGCAGTTGGTGAGAACCAGGCGACCGATCCGGCTGGGGTCGGTGTCGAGCACGTACTGGCACAACGCCCCGCCGGTGTCGCTGCCGACCAGGGTGACGTCGCGCAGGTCGAGCGCATCCAGGAACGCGAGGATCTGCTTGGCGACGCCGCGAGGCGATCGGTCGGCATCCCGGCGCAACGGCGTGCGATGAGCTCCGAGCGGCCAGTCCGGTGCGTAGGAGCGGATGCTGCGTGACGCGAGCCGGTCGGCGACGCCGGACCAGACCGTTCCGTCGACGAGGAACGCGTGGACGAAGACGACCGGCGGGGCGGTCGAGTCCTCCGGGCCGGCGACCCGATAGTTGATCGTGCCCTGCGGAAGCTCGATCGAGTACATGTGACGACCTCCTGCGCTAGGATTCGAAGTAACCTACAACCTGTATGCAAGTTACGGACACACTGTATATGAAACCTGCTCGCCGTACGCAAGCGGATCGCACCGCTCACACTCGCGCTGCCCTGATCACGGCGGCCCGGGCGCTGTTCGCCGACCGCGGGTTCGCCGGGGTCGGCACCGAGGTGATCGTCGCCGAGGCGGCCGTCAGCCGGGGGGCCCTCTACCACCACTTCGGCGACAAGACCGAGCTGTTCGCAGCGGTCCTGGCCGAGGTCGAGGCCGACGTCACGGCGAAGCTTGCGGCGGTCGTGCCGGCGGACGGTAGTGGCGACTTCGTCGAGGTCATGGTGCACAGCATCGAGGCCTGGCTCGACGCCTGCGAGAGCCCCGAGGTGCAGCGGATCGTGCTGATCGACGGCCCGTCCGTGCTCGGGTGGTCGCGCTGGCGCGACATCTGCCAGCCGCACATCCTGGGGCTGATCGAGACCGTGCTCGCCCAGGGGGTCGCGGACGGCACGCTCGCACCGCTGCCGGTCAAGCCACTCGCGCACATCCTGCTCGCCGTCGCGGACGAGGCGGCGCTGTACGTCGATGCCGCGCAGGACAGCCCCGCCGCCCGGCGGGACATCGTGGCGATCGTCCGCCCGTTGCTGGAGGCTCTCGTCCAGTCGCCGGATCACCCTCGTGAGCCGTCCGTGCCACGGTAACGGCAAGTCCCTCAAAGAGGCGCCTCAGCCGTCGTCCACAGGCGGAGCTGCTCGGGATGATGGGCCGAGCGATCGTGCTACGCAGGTCGGATGCCCTCCCGTGCCCTCCGCGAACAGTCATCAGAGGATGCCGAAGGACCGCGGGATAGACATGGCCGGGCGCGGCATCCACGCAGGTCAGGCGCCATCTGGCCGCTGATCAACGTGGATGAGGTGGACGAGCTGGCCTGTAAGCCGGATTCTGTGCACCCAGCGGCTGCTGGGCCGGCGACCATCCATCTAGGACCGCCGTCGCCGACGGTCTCGTGCGGTCTACCCGGGAGCTCGGGCGGGCCGCCCTCGAGCGCTCCCTGTCTGACCTTGCTCCGGGTGGGGTTTACCGAGCCGCCCGGGTCACCCCGGGCGCTGGTGGTCTCTTACACCACCGTTTCACCCTTACCGGACACCGAGGCATCCGGCGGTCTGTTTTCTGTGGCACTGTCCCGCGGGTCACCCCGGGTGGGCGTTACCCATCACCCTGCCCTGTGGAGTCCGGACTTTCCTCGTCGCGACGGGTCGCGACGCGGCCGCCCGGCCAGCTCGTCCTAATCCAGTGTAAGCCGCTCGGTCGGAGACGCAGAACTGGTTGCCGTCGGGGTCGGCGAGCACCGGCCCGTGGGACCGGCCCGCGTTGTGGTGGGCTCCGACCGTCGCGTCGGCCATCGCTGGCCAATGTCGACCACCGCTGGCTAATCAGGTGCGCCTTCGGCGGCCAGCAGTGCGGCCCCGATGATGCCCGCGTCGTTGCGCAGGTCGGCGGGGACGATCGGCGTCGCGAGCTTCAGCAACGGCAGGAACCTGTCCGCCTTCTTGCTCACACCTCCGCCGACGACGAACAGGTCGGGGGAGAAGATGAACTCCAGGTGTGAGTAGAACTCCTGCAGTCGCGCGGCCCACTCCTGCCAGGAGAGTCGCTTCTCGTCCCGAACCGAGGCCGCGGCGCGTTTCTCGGCCTCCTTGCCGTCGGCGAGTCGGAGGTGGCCGAACTCGGTGTTGGGCAACAGGACGCCATCGTGCAGGAGGGCACTGCCGATGCCGGTTCCCAGCGTCGTCACGATCACCACGCCGTGGACGTCCGCTGCGGCACCGAGGCGGTCTTCCGCGACGCCGGCCGCGTCGGCGTCGTTGACGACCACGGCCTGCTGGCCGGTGCGATCGTAGAGTTGTGCCGCCAAGTCGACGCCGATCCACGACGTGTCGACGTTGGCGGCCGAGCGGATCACGCCGCGCTGCACGATTCCGGGGAATGTGCACCCGAAGCGCGCCTTCCAGTCGAAGTCCGCCAGCACGTCGAGGACGACGTCGACCACGTTCTCCGGCGTCGACTCGTCGGGCGTGTCGATCCGGACCCGCTCGGCGGCGAACTCGCCCGTGGCGAGATCGACCGGCGCCCCCTTGATCCCGCTGCCGCCGATGTCGATCCCGAATCCCTGATGGTCGTCTCGCGTCGCCATGGCATCAGCATGCCCACGATCGGCGGCGATGTCCCTCGACACGAGATGCTGGGGCAGTGGAGGCCCCGGCTGCGCTCGTCGCGTGCGCTCATGGCACGCGTGATCCGGCCGGGCGTCGTGCGATCGACCAGTTCCGCGCAGACGTTGCCGCTGCCCGGCCGGCGCTGCGTGTGCTCGAGGCCCACGTCGATGTCCAGCGCCCGTCGCTGGCCGAGGCGCTCGGCGGGATCGGCCCCGCCGTCGTCGTTCCGCTGCTGCTCTCTCGTGGATACCACGTGCACGTCGACATCGCCGAGACTGCGGCCGCGGCCGGTCCCGGTGTGCGGGTGGCGCCGGCGTTGGGCCCGGATTCCGTGCTGGTCGGCGTTCTCGTCGATCGGCTCACGGCCGCTGGCCTGGCCGCCGACCACGCCGTCGTGCTCGCCGCGGCCGGGTCGTCGGACCCCCGTGCGAAGCAGGACGTGGAGCTGACAGCGCGGGAGCTTGCACAGCGGCTCTGCCGCGACGTGGTCGCCGCCTACGCGGCTGCGGCGCAGCCTCGGGTCGACGAGGTCGTGGCCGGGCTCGCCGCCGCGAGGCGACGGGTCGCGCTGGCGTCGTACCTTCTCGCGCCGGGCCATTTCTACGACCGGTTGCGCGACATTCCCGCCAACCTGTACACCGACCCGCTGCTTCCCCACCCGAAGCTGGTCGAGCTCGTCCTCCGCCGCTACGACGACGCGCTCTCGCACACGTCCGGCCGCGACCGGTCGTGAAGATCGCCGTGCACGATGACCACGCTGGCCGGCCTGCTCAAAGCCGCACGACGATCTTCACGACCCACGGGGGGTGGCGGGGAGCTCGGTCAGGGGAGGGTGAGTATCTCGACCCCGGTGTCGGTGACGAGCACCGTGTGCTCGAACTGGGCGGAGCGGCGGCCGTCCTTCGTGACGACGGTCCAGCCGTCGTCCCACATCGTCCACTCGTGGGTTCCGAGGTTGAGCATCGGCTCGATGGTGAACGTCATCCCCGGTTCCATCAGGGTCGTGGCCGACGGGTCGTCGTAGTGCGGGATGACCAGGCCGGAGTGGAACGCCGTACCGATGCCGTGGCCGGTGAAGTCGCGTACGACGCCGTAGCCGAACCGGCGGGCGTACGACTCGATGACCCGGCCGATCACGTTGACGGCCCGTCCTGGCGTGACGGCCTTCACGCCCCGCAGCATCGCCTCGCGGGTCCGCTCGACGAGCAGCCGCGAGTCCCCGTCCACGTCGCCGACCGGGTAGGTGGCGTCGGTGTCGCCGTGGACGCCGTCCAGGTGGGCCGTGATGTCGATGTTCACGATGTCGCCGTCCCGGAGCACCGTCGAGTCCGGGATGCCGTGACAGATGACCTCGTTGACGCTGGTGCACAACGACTTCGGGAACACCGGGCCGCGGCCGGATCCGGGGTAGCCGAGCGTCGACGGGTAGGCCCCGTGGTCGCAGAGGAACTCGTGCCCGACCTCGTCCAGGCGGTCCGTCGTGACGCCCGGTGCGATGTGTGTGGCCACCTCCGCCATGGCCAGTGCAGCCAACCGGCCGGCCGCGCGCATCCGTTCGATCGTCTCGGCGTCCTTGAGGTCGTTCCCGGGAGCCCGGTTCGCCACTGACCGCCCGACGTACTCGGGCCGCGCTATGTGCCCGGGCACTGCGCGCTCGGGCGAGATCTGCCCAGGGATCACGGGTGCCATGATCTGGGAGTGTATGAGTCGGACGTTGGCCGACGAGGAGGCGGACGCTGGTGAGCGGTACGTGGTACTGGTGCCTCGACCACGAGCGGGTCGAGCCGGAGCAGGGCTGCCCCAACTACCGGCGGATGGGCCCCTACGAGTCGCCGGCCGAGGCCGAAGGCGCGCTGGAACGGGCGCGGGCACGTACCGAGCAGTGGGACGCGGAGGATCGCGCCGAGGGCGACCGGGACGACGACGGCTGACAGCGCCAGCCGGCGCTCACCGCGGTCCGGGTACCTTCTGGGCGAGCCGTGCCCTCAGTCGGCGCACCCGCTCGCCGATCCCGTCCGCCGAGCCGTCACCGAGGAGGTCCATGCCCACGCCTACGGCGGCCGCACCGGCCCCCAGGAAGTCGGGCACCAGCTCGAGCGAGATGCCGCCGGTCGGCACCAGCACGGCGTCGGGGAACGGACCGAGCAGGGCCGATATGTAGCCGGGGCCGACAGGCCCGGCTGGGAAGACCTTGACCGCGTCGGCACCCAGCGAGCGGGCCAGTTCGATCTCGGTCGGCGTGAAGGCGCCCGGCAGCGTGCCGAGGCCGTGCTCCCGGGCTGCGGCGATCACGTCGGCGTTCACGTGCGGTGACACGACGAAGGATCCCCCGGCGGCGGCGACGTCGCGCACCTGCGCGGGTGTCCGTACGGTCCCAGCGCCGATGGTCAGCTCGAGGCCGTCGCCGGCGATCAATTCGATCGCCCGGACGGCGCGCGGATTGGTGAGGGGGAACTCGACGAGTCGCAGGCCGGCGCCGGCCAACGCACGGGCCAGCGCCACCAGGTCGTCGGGCGTGGCATCGTCCTGACGCACGATGGCCACGACGTGTTCCGAACGGAGGGCGTCGCCAAGGAGCGTCACAAGGTCACTTCCTCTGGGCTGCTGTGGGGGGGCCGTCGGCTCAGGCGTGACGGACGACTGCCGCTGACGGTTCGAAGGTCAGGTGTAGGTGTGCTCCTCATCGGGGAACGTGCCGGACACGACGTCGGCGGCGTATGCCTTCGTGGCCTGCAGCAGCGTGCCGCGGATGTCGCCGTAGGTCTTGACGAACTTCGGCAACCGGCCGGTCCGCATCCCCGCCATGTCCTGCCAGACCAGCACCTGCGCGTCGCAGTCGGGGCCGGCGCCGATGCCGATCGTCGGGATCGTCAGTGCCTGGGTGACCTCGCGGCCGACGTCGGCGGTGACCATCTCCAGGACGACGGAAAACGCGCCGGCTTCCTCGAGCGCGCGAGCGGCTCCCAAGACGCGCGCCGCGTCCTCGCCGCGGCCCTGCACGCGATACCCGCCGAGCGCGTTGACGCTCTGCGGCGTGAAGCCCACGTGTCCCATGACGGGGATTCCGGCGTCGACGATCTTGCGAACCGCTGCGGCCACCGGACGGCCACCCTCGAGCTTGACCGCCTGGACGCCGGCCTCCTTCATGAACCTGACGGCGGTCCCGAGGGCTTGCTCGGGACCCATCTGATAGGAGCCGAACGGCAGATCGCCCACGATGAGAGCGCGCCTGGTAGACCTCACGACCGCCCGCGCCAGCGGGATGAGCTCGTCGACGGTGACCGGAACCGTGTCGGCATGAGCGTAGACGTTGTTGCCCGCCGAGTCGCCGACGAGCAGCACCGGCACGCCGGACTCGTCGAACACCTCGGCGGTGTACATGTCGTACGAGGTGAGCATCGGCCAGCGTTCGCCGCGCCCCTTCGCCATCTGCAGGTCACGGATCGTCACGCGACGCGAGAGCTGTCCGCCGTAGAGAGGCACCGGCTGCTGGGTCATCTGTCGGCTCCTTGTCGTCTCGAGGCCCACGGACGGGTCCCCTGACGACTCCGATCCTCCCACGCCGGCCAGCGGCGTGTCCTCGGTGGGCGACACGCGCCACGAGTGCCGGATGGCGGAGACCGGAGGGACTAACCTGACGCTGGATCTTGACGCCGCGACGGTAGGAGTCTTCGTCATGCCCGATACCTGGGTCCGCAATGCGGTCGCAGAGGCGATCGGTGTCTTCGCACTTGTCTTCGTCGGAGTACTCGTGATTGCCAACGGGGCCGATCTCACGGGGATAGCGCTTGCGCACGGCCTGACGATCGCGGTCATGGTGGCTGCACTCGGTCATGTGTCCGGTGGCCACTTCAACCCGGCGATCACGCTTGGCCTGATGCTCGGCCGGAAGATCGACCTGCCGATGGCCGTCGTGTACTGGGTCGCACAGCTCGTGGGTGCGATCGTCGCGGCCATCCTCATTGCGCTGGCGGCCGACCGCGACGTCGTGGCCTTCGGCACTCCCGTAGTTGCCGACGACGTCAACATGGTCTGGGCCATCCTGCTCGAGCTCGTGGCGACGTTCTTCCTCGTGCTGGTCGTCTTCGGCACCGTTGTCGACCGGCGCGCGCCGGCGTCGGTCTATCCGTTCGCCATCGGCCTGGCGATCACGGCCGGCATCTTCGCCATCGGCCCGTACACGGGGGCCGCCCTCAACCCGGCCCGCGGCTTCGGTCCGGCGCTCGTCGGCGGTGAGTGGGGGGGCATCGCCGCCTGGCTGATCGGCCCGCTGCTCGGTGGGGTGCTGGCCTGGGCCCTGCACGAGTACGTCCTCATGCCCCGCGAACAGGCCGACTCCATCGCCGAGTCCGGCCGTCGCGACCAGGTCTGACCCACCGGCCCGGACCTCGACTCCGCTACGACGATGAGGGCGGTGCGGGTTCCACCCATGCGCTGGTGATGGGGACGCGCCGGTCGCGGCCGAAGTTGCGTGCGGTGATCTTCGGGCCGGGCGGGTACTGACGGCGCTTGTACTCGGCCCGGTCGACCATGCGGACGACCTCGCGCACCAGTTCGGCATCGAAGCCGGCCGCGACCAGCTCGGCCGAACCGCGGTCCTGCTCGACGTAGTCGTCCAGTACGTCGTCGAGGACGGCGTAGTCCGGCAGCGAGTCGGCGTCGAGCTGACCAGGTCGCAGCTCGGCACTCGGTGCCTTGTCGATCGATCCCTGCGGGATCGGCAGGTGCTCACCGCGGACCTCGGCCGCCGCGTTGCGCCAGCGGGCAAGCTCCCAGACCAGCGTCTTCGGCACGTCCTTCAGCGGTGCGTACCCCCCGACAGCGTCGCCGTAGATGGTCGAGTACCCGACCGCCAGCTCGCTCTTGTTGCCCGTCGCGAGCACGAGGTGGCCGTGCTCGTTCGACAGGCCCATCAACGTCGTGCCGCGCACCCGCGCCTGCAGGTTTTCCTCGGCCAGGCCGGTCAGCTCGAGGTTGTCGAGGAACGCGGTGACCATCGGGGCGATCGGGATGCTGGAGTACATCAGGCCGGTCCGCTCGGCGAGGTCTCGAGCGTCGGAGCGGGAGTGCTCCGACGAGTACCTGCTGGGCATCGACACGCCGTAGACGTTCTCTGCTCCGATGGCGTCGCAGGCGACGACGGCCACGAGCGCGGAGTCGATGCCACCGGACAGTCCCAGCACGACCGACCGGAACCCGTTCTTGCGCACGTAGTCGCGCAGGCCGGTCACGACCGCGGCATAGACCTCGGCCTGCTCGGCGATTCGCGGGGCGACACCGGCAGGCTGAGGCTCGAACGCCGGCAGCGGTTCGGCTGACAGCACCGTGCGCCGAACCGGGTAGCCGGCGTCGGCGTGGGTGGTCTCGCCGGGACCCCCTGCGGGAGCCGTCGCTGCCGGGAGCTCGAGATCGACGACCAGGCACCCGTCCTCGAACTGCGGCGCCCGGCCAAGGACATCGCCGTCCTGGCCGACGACGATGGAGTCGCCGTCGAAGACCAGCTCGTCCTGCCCCCCGACCATGGCGACATACGCCAGGGTGCAGCCGGCCTGGGCGGCACGCCGCCGGCACAGGTCGAGCCGAACGTCGTCTTTGTTGCGCTCGTACGGCGAGGCGTTGACGACGAGGAGCAAGCCGGCACCGGCCGCCCGGGTGGCGGCAACCGGACCGCCCTCCTGCCAGAGGTCCTCGCAGATCGCGAGCGCGACGTCGACACCGTGCAGTCGTACGACGGACAGGTGGTCGCCCGGGACGAAGTGGCGGAACTCGTCGAAGACGCCGTAGTTGGGCAGATGGTGCTTGGCCTGCGTGGCCATCACCCGGCCGCCGTGCAGGACGGCGACGGCGTTCTGCGGCGCCCCACGCGGCCGGCCGAGCCGCTCGGTGTGCGCGGCGTCGTCATCGCGGTCGAGGTAACCGACGACGACAGCGACCCCGCCCATGCCCTCGGCGGCCAGCCGCCCGGCCAGCTCGTCGACAGTTCGACGCGACGCCTCGCCGAACGAGCGGCGCAGCGCGAGGTCCTCGACCGGGTAGCCGGTCAGCACCATCTCGGGGAAGGCGACCAGGTGCGCACCCTGCCCGGCGGCGTGCGCGGCGAACTGGACGACCAGGGCTGCGTTGGCGTCGAGCGCGCCGACGGTAGGGTTGACCTGGGCCAGGGCGAGTCTGATCTGCGGCACGGTTCGAGCGTACGGTGTGCGCCACCTGCATGCGGCGACGCCTCGGCCGGTCTACCGTGAGCGGTATGGAGCGCGAACGGCCGCCCTGTCCGGTCTGCGGCGGCAGGCCGAAGCCGATCCTGTACGGGTACGCGACGCCGCTGCCCGGTGAGCAGGACGACGTCGTGCTGGCAGGGTGCATCATCGATGCCGAGGCGCCGATCTGGGCCTGCTCGCACTGCGGCCATCGGTACGGTCGGCTGGGCGACGAGGACTCGACGCTCGATGCGGAACCACGCTTCCTGGACAGTCCCTGGGACTGGTTCAGGGACAAGGTGGACGACGTCCGCGACGTCATGGACGACATCTTCGACCGCCGCGACCGCCCGTAGCGATCCTGCCCGTTGATCACGTACACCACCCTGACGGGTGCTTCACGAGGCACCGGAGCCTGGTGAAGCACCTGTTCGCCTGGTGATGGTGCGGCGGAGGGTGTATGTAACGCGCCCGAAACGCGGGTCAGGCACACTCGGCCCTCGTGGACAAACAGCAGGAATTCGTGCTCCGCACGCTCGAGGAGCGTGACATCCGGTTCGTCCGGCTCTGGTTCACCGACGTCCTCGGGTTCCTGAAGTCGGTGGCCGTTGCGCCCGCGGAGCTGGAGGCGGCCTTCGCCGAGGGCATCGGTTTCGACGGGTCTGCGATCGAGGGCTTCGCCCGCGTGTACGAGGCGGACATGCTCGCCCGGCCCGACCCGTCGACGTTCCAGGTGCTGCCGTGGCGCTCGGACTCCCACGGCACGGCCCGGATGTTCTGCGACATCCTGATGCCCGACGGATCCGCGTCGTACGCCGACCCCAGGTATGTCCTGAAGCGGATCCTGGGCAGGGCAGCGGATCAGGGGTTCACGTTCTACACCCACCCGGAGATCGAGTTCTTCCTGTTCCGGGAAGCGCCGTCGCCCGGTGACGAACCGGTGCCCGTCGACGCCAGCGGCTTCTTCGACCACACACCGCACGGGATCGCACACGACTTCCGGCGGAACGCCATCACGATGCTGGAGGACATGGGCATCTCGGTCGAGTTCAGCCACCACGAGGGTGCCCCCGGCCAGCAGGAGATCGACCTGCGCTACGCCGACGCGCTGACGACGGCCGACAACCTGATGACCTTCCGGGTCGTGGTCAAAGAGGTCGCGCTGTCGCAGGGCGTGTACGCGTCGTTCATGCCCAAGCCGTTCACTCAGTACCCCGGTTCGGGCATGCACACGCACCTGTCCCTGTTCGAGGGCGACAGCAACGTTTTCCATGAAGCCGGCGCCCAGTACCAGCTGTCCAAGACCGGCCGGTCGTTCATCGCCGGGCTGCTGCAACACGCGCCCGAGCTTACCGCCGTGACCAACCAGTGGGTGAACTCGTACAAGCGTCTGACGGGCGGCGGCGAGGCACCGGCTTACATCTGCTGGGGCCACAACAACCGCTCGGCGCTGGTGCGGGTGCCGATGTACAAGCCGAGCAAGGGCCAGTCGACCCGGGCCGAGTTCCGGGCGCTCGACTCCGCGTGCAACCCGTACCTCGCGTACGCGGTGCTGCTGGCCGCGGGCCTCAAGGGTGTCGAGGACGGCTACGACCTTCCACCCGGCGCCGAGGACGACGTGTGGGCGCTGACCGAGCGGGAGCGATCCGCCCTCGGCATCACACCGCTACCGACGTCGCTGGCCGAGGCGATCCGGGTCATGGAGGGCTCCGAGCTGATCGCCGAGACGCTGGGCGAGCACGTGTTCGACTTCTTCCTGCGGAACAAGCGCGCCGAGTGGGAGGACTACCGCCGCCAGGTCACGGCGTACGAGCGCGACCGGATGCTCCCTGTGCTGTGAGGATCCACGTCGTCGTCGAGGACTGACAGTACGTGGGGTCCCGACGAGATCGGCCTGCCACGCAGCAGGCACGACACGACGGGGCTCGTCGTCGACCGCGACGTGTCGGCAGGCAGCCCACGGCGGCACGAGGCAGCGGAAGGCAGCGGGTAGGTTCGCTGGCGTGGCGGACGGGACGCGCCGGTCGAGCAGCCTGGAGGGCAAGCTCGCTCGTGCGGGATTCGTCGACGCGGCCGCAGCCGCCCTGGAGCTCGACCGCTCTGGGCTCCGCCTCGACGAGGGCCTGTTGACCGCCGTCGGCGGGGCCGCCGATCCGGATCGCGCCCTGGCGGCGCTGGGCCGGCTGCTCGATGCCGCAGACGACCGCGCCGACCTCTTGACCGCTCTGCGATCCGATGGGCTCTTCCGGGAGCGGCTGGTCTGCGTCCTCGGCATGAGTAGCGCGCTGGGTGACCATCTGGCTCGCCGACCCGAGCAGTGGCGGGATCTCCGAACGACCGACGCTGCTGCGGGGCGCAGTGCTGCCGACGTCCGCGACGCCATGCTGCGAGCCGTGGACGCCGACTCCACAGCGGATCCGCCCGTGGCGACGGCGGCGAGCCTCGACTCGCTCCGGATCGCCTATCGCCGGCACCTCCTCCAGATCGCCGCGCTCGACCTGGCCGACGGGCTCGACGTCGCCGCTGTGGCAGCTGAGCTCGCCGCCCTCGCCGCCGCCACCCTGGACGCTGCGCTCGCTGTCGCGCGGGCGATGCTGCCGCCCGACGCGCAGCCGTGCCGACTGGCCGTGATCGGCCTGGGCAAGTGTGGCGGCAACGAGCTCAATTACGTCTCCGACGTCGACGTCGTCTTCGTGGCCGAGCCGGTAGGCGATGGCGACGAGAGGGCTGCCCTGCGCACCGCCAACCAGCTTGCCGCGGGCCTCATGCGGGTCTGCTCGGACCACACGTCCGAGGGCACGATCTGGCCGGTCGACGCGGCCCTTCGGCCCGAGGGCAGAGCTGGCCCGCTGGCGCGCACCTTGGCGAGCCATGTCGCCTACTACCAGACCTGGGCGAAGACCTGGGAGTTCCAGGCGCTGCTCAAGGCTCGCCCGGTGGCCGGCGACCGGCACCTCGGTGCCCAGTACATCGAGGCCATCAGTCCGATGATCTGGCGTGCGGCGGATCGGGACGGTTTCGTCGACGACGTTCGCTCCATGCGCCGCCGGGTCGAGCAACACGTCCGGCCGGCCGAGGCGGATCGGCAGCTCAAGCTGGGCGCCGGTGGACTTCGTGACGTCGAGTTCGCCGTCCAGCTCCTTCAGCTGGTCCACGGCCGGGGGGACGAGGCGCTGCGGTCCGGGACCACGCTCGATGCACTCGCGGCGTTGACCGACGGCGGCTATGTGGGCCGGGCCGATGGCGCCGTGCTCGACGCGGCCTACCGGTTCATGCGCACCCTGGAGCACCGCATCCAGCTCGAGCGGCTACGTCGCACTCACGTCGTCCCCCAGTCCGACGACGAGCTCCGCCGGCTCGGCCGTTCGTTCGGAATGCGTGAGCCGCAACGCACGGTGGTGGAGACCTGGCGTAGGCACGCACGCGAGGTGCGGCGGCTGCACGAGAAGCTGTTCTACCGGCCGTTGCTCACCGCCGTCGCTCGGTTACCCGGCGACGACGCCCGGTTGACGCCGGCGGCTGCCCGCGAGCGGCTGGAGGCACTCGGGTACCTCGACCCGGCCGGAGCCCTGCGCCACCTCGAGGCGCTGACGAGCGGCGTCTCACGGCGTGCTGCCATCCAGCGGACGCTGCTGCCGGTGATGCTCGGCTGGTTCGCGGACGCCCCTGAACCCGATTCCGGCCTGTCGGGCTTCCGGAAGGTGAGCGACGCGCTGGGGGCGACCCACTGGTACCTGCGCCTCCTGCGCGACGAGGGCGCCGCGGCCGAACGCATGGCGAAGGTGCTGGCGTCGAGCAGGTACACGACCGAGCTCCTTCTCCGTGCGCCCGAAGCAGTCACGATGTTCGGCGACGACGCCGAGCTCGTGCCGCACGACCGCGCTCCGCTGGAGGCGGAGGTCACTGCCGGCGTCGCACGGCACGGCCACCCGGTGGCGGCGGCCGCCGTCGTGCGGGCCATGCGTCGACGCGAGCTCGTCCGGATCGCGACGGCCGACCTGGTCGGCTTGCTGCCGATCGAACGGGTTGGCGAGGCGCTGACAGCCGTGGCCGAGGCGACGCTCGCGGGCGCGCTCGATGCGGCGGTCAGGGCCATCGAGGCCGAACGTCGCCAACCCCTCGGGACCCGCGTCGCGGTCGTCGCCATGGGCCGGCTCGGTGGACGTGAGATGGGCTATGCCTCGGACGCCGATGTGCTGTTCGTGCACGACCCGCTGGACGGCGCGGACGAAACGCTGGCCGGGGAGGACGCCCTCGCCGTTGCCAACGAGATGCGACGCCTGCTCACGCTGCCGTCGCCGGAACCGTCCCTCGCGGTCGACGCCGATCTCCGACCGGAGGGCCGCCAGGGTCCCCTCGTGCGCACCCTCGCCTCGTACGCTGCCTACTACGCGCGCTGGGGTGAGGTGTGGGAGCGGCAGGCGCTGCTGCGGGCGGCGCCGTTGTGCGGGCCGCCGGTCGTTTTGGATCGCTTCTTCGACGTGGTCGACCCGCTACGGTGGCCGGCCGGACTCGGGGAGGCGGAGGTGCGCGAAGTACGGCGGATCAAGGCCCGGGTCGAGTCGGAGCGGTTGCCGCGCGGTGCCGACCCGTCGACCCACCTCAAGCTCGGCCCCGGAGGCATGGCCGACGTCGAATGGGCCGTCCAGCTCGTGCAGCTCCGGCACGCTGGTGCGGTCGAGGGCTTGCGGACCACCCGGACGCCGGAGGCGCTGGAAGCAGCTGTCCGGGCCGGCCTGCTGGCCGAGGACGACCGGTCGATCCTGCTTGCCGCGTGGCGGACCGCGACCGCGATCCGCAACGCTGTCGTGCTCGTCACCGGTCGAGGGTCGGACGCCGTGCCTCGGGATCCGCGGACGCTCGCTGCCGTGTCGCGCATGTTGGGCTACGCGCCAGGTGCGAGCGCCGGATTCGTCGAGGACTACCGCAAGGTCGCTCGCCGCGCCCGCACCGTCGTCGAGCGGATCTTCTATTCCGACCGGGACGTCGGCCATTCGCGATCTTGAGACAGTTCGGGCGGTACGAGCGCCGGCCATGTCTCATGATCCGCACGGCCAGTCGATCCAGGCGGTACCATCCCCGCTGGGCAGAGCCGGGCCTGCAATGACCACAGCGGCCGGTCGCCACGAGCAGGCCCTGCTCGTGGAGATCCGCCTGACTGGCCAGGTGGGCCAGCCTCATGGCGGCAGCCTGGATGTCTGCAGCTCAGGGCTCAGGACTGCGGAGCCGAACCCGCGTCGATCGGCTCGACGACGGCGGTCCGCGGCCCGCCGGCGTCGCCGGTGTTCACGACGTCATGTGGTTCCAGGAGCAGGATGCTGGTCTCGCGGTCGGCGCGCGGGCAGTGCTCGACGCCGCGGGGGACGACGAACATCTCCCGGGGTCCCAGCACGACCTCGCCGTCGCGCAGTTGGATCGTCAGTTCGCCGCCGAGGACGATGAACAGCTCGTCCGTGTCCTGGTGGCTGTGCCAGACGAACTCGCCCTCGACCTTGACCAGGCGAACGTTGTAGTCGTTCAGGCGGCCGACCAGCTTGGGGGACCACTGGTCAGTGAACGTCGCCAACGCCTGGTCGAAGTTGACCTTGTTGTGAGCCATGCCAGCCAGTATCGGGCCTCGGCAAGCGCCGGCCGCGTTTGCGTCTCTACTCGCAGCCCACGCCGTCGCCGTTGCGGTCCAAGCCGTACTCGTCAGGGCCGACAACCGTCACACGGCCGGTGTACTCGGGTCCGTTGCCTGAACCGCCCTCACAGTCGACGTCACTCGCGATGGGCACGCAGGGTACGTACGACGGGTGACAGCTGTCGGAAAGCGGCGCGGGCTCGGGATCGTCCGGTGGAGGCGGCTCCGGAGGCGGTGGTGGCAGAGGAGGTGGAGGCTCGGGTGATGGTGTCGGATTCACGGTGGGCGAAAGTGTCGCGGGTTGCGCGGGCTCGGGCTGCGACCCCGCGCCACCACATCCGAACAGTGTGGCGGTCCCGCCGACGACGAGGGCCAGGCACAGGGACGGACCAGGTGGTGCACGAGGCGAATCCGACGGGACGACCACATCCACCCCCAAGCCTGTTACCTGGGCAGTCTGCTGAGAAGCGGCCGGCGGGCCCTGCTGGCCTAGACGTCGAAGTAGAGCTCGAACTCGTGAGGTGTCGGGCGCAGGCGGATCGGGTCGATCTCGTTGGTCCGCTTGATGTCGACCCAGGTCTCGATCAGGTCCTGGGTGAACACGCCGCCCTCGAGCAGGTAGTCGTGGTCGGCCTCCAGGGCGTCGAGCGCCTCGACCAGCGTCGACGGCACCGTGGCGATGTTCGCGTGCTCCTCCGGCGGCAGGTCGTAGAGGTCCTTGTCGACCGGCTCGGGCGGCTCGATCTTGTTGCGGATGCCGTCGACACCGGCCATGAGCATCGCGGAGAACGCCAGGTAAGGGTTGCTCGCGGGGTCCGGGACGCGGAACTCCAGCCGCTTGGCCTGCGGCGACGTGCCCGTCACCGGGATCCGTACCGCCGCGGACCGGTTGCGCTGCGAGTACACCAGGTTGACCGGTGCCTCGAAGCCCGGCACCAGTCGGTGGTACGAGTTGACCGTCGGATTGGTGAACGCCGTCAGCGGCGCCGCATGCGCCAGCAGGCCGCCGAGGTACCAGCGGGCCGTGTCGGAGAGCCCGGCGTAGCCCAGCTCGTCGTAGAACAGCGGTGCGCCGTCCTTCCAGAGCGACTGGTGACAGTGCATGCCGGATCCGTTGTCGCCATACAGCGGCTTGGGCATGAAGGTGGCAGTCTTGCCAGCCGCCCAGGCGACGTTCTTGATGACGTACTTGAACAGCATCAGCTTGTCGCCGGCGTGCAGCAGCGAGTCGAACTTGTAGTTGATCTCGGCCTGGCCGGCGGTGCCGACCTCGTGATGCGCCCGCTCGACCTCGATGTTGACCGCGGCCAGCGCCTGCACCATGGCGTCGCGCAGGTCGGCATAGTGGTCGGCCGGCGGCACCGGGAAGTAGCCGCCCTTGTAGCGGGTCTTGTAGCCCCGGTTGCCGCCGTCCTCGACCCGGCCGGTGTTCCAGGCGCCCTCGATCGAGTCGATGTAGTAATAGCCGGCGTTCTGCTTGGTCTCGAATCGGACGTCGTCGAAGACATAGAACTCGGCTTCAGGGCCGAAATACGCGGTGTCGGCCAGGCCGCTGCTCCTCAGGTACGCCTCGGCCTTGGCGGCGACGTTGCGCGGGTCACGGCTGTAGGCCTCGTCGGTGAACGGGTCGACGATGGAGAAGTTCATCGCGAGTGTCTTGGCCCTGCGGAACGGGTCGACGAACGCGGTCGCCGGGTCGGCGATGAGCTTCATGTCCGACTCGTGGATCGCCTGGAAGCCGCGGATCGACGACCCGTCGAACATCAAGCCGTCGGCGATCGCATCGGCGTCGAACGCCGCCGCCGGCGCCGTGAAATGCTGCATCACTCCCGGCAGGTCACAGAAGCGCACGTCGATGAACTCGACGCCCTCGTCCTCGACGAAAGCCAGCAGCTCGTCGGCGTTGGTGAACATTCGCACCTCCCGGGCCCGGCCGATGCGCCGGAGCACCTGTCGTCTGATCGTGCCGCGACGCTACGAGCAGGCGGTTTCCCGTCCGTGTCTCAGAGGTTTCACGCGTGTTACGCCCCGCCGCGGCGCGGTGCCGGGTGCCGCCGGACCCGGCGATAGCCTGTGGCCGTGACCGACGACGGCGCCTCGAGCGCGGAGGTGGCCCATGGCCTCGGGCTCCCGGTAGAGGGTCCTGGATCTCCGGCCGGCTGGGGTCCGCGGATCGTCGCATTGCTGATCGACTGGGTCGTCGGCAACGCGGCGGCGTTCGTGCTCGCCGGCGGGTCGTCGGTGTGGTCGGTGGGTGGCGGCCAGGCGTGGCTGCCGTTGGTGTGCTGGTTCGTGCTGGTGTGGCTGGCGACGGCACTGACGGGCGCGAGTATCGGGCAGCACCTGCTCCGGCTGCGGGTGATCCGGCTGGACCGGCGTCGGATCGGCCTGTGGGTCGGGCTGGTCCGCACTGTGTTGATCGCCCTCGTCCTGCCGCCGCTGGTGTTCACCCGCGACGGCCGGGGGCTGCACGACCTGGCAGCCGGCACGGCCGTCGTCAACGGCCCGCGAGCCGGCGGCCCCACGACCCACTGACCGGGAGGACTTGCCGGCATGAGTACGTTCGCGTTGATCCACGGCGCGGGAGATGTTGGTCGGTACTGGCATCTGGTGGAGGCGGAGTTGCGCACGCGTGGGCACGACGTGGTGGCCCCTGACCTACCGGGCGATGACGACGCGGCCGAGCTGACCGATTACGCCGACGCTGTCGTGGAAGCCGTCGGCGGCCGGAAGGATCTGGTTGTCGTGGGTCAGTCGTTCGGCGCGTTCACCGCATCCTTGGTTCCTGATCGGCTCCCAGTTGATGCGCTGGTCCTGGTGGCCGGGATGATCCCGTCCCCTGGTGAGTCTCCAGGGGGCTGGTGGGACAACACCGGCTACCGAAACGCGGTGCGGGAGCAAGCCGCGCGTGATGGCGGCCTGACCGGCAACGAGGACCCACACGTCAGCTTCTACCACGACGTGCCGCGCGAGCTGGCTGAAGAAGCGATGAGCAAAGAGCGCGCGCCCGCCAGAGGCTTCCATGAGTTCGCCGTGGCCGCTCGACGCGTGGCCGGACGTGCCGACGAGGTTCGTGCTGTGCACCGAGGATCGCTTCTTCCCGCCCGACTTCCTTCGCAGGGTGGTAGCCGAGCGGCTGAACGTCAGCCCTGACGAGATCGCGAGCGGGCACTGCGTGGCGCTCAGCCGCCCAGGGAGCTGGCCGAGATCTTGGCGGGCTACGCGGCCGGACATCACGGAGAGCACGGCGTCCGACCCTGACCAGGTTGGCGGCGGCCAGGGCTAGCGAGGGGGCATGCCGCCACGGGGCACCTTCATGCCGCGGGGGAGCGGACCCTTCGGCATCGCCACCGGCTGGGTGCCGAGCGCCCGCAGGCGCGACCGCAACTCGGTGACCTCCGCCGGGCGCAGGCTCCGCGGCAGCTTCATCACGTGCTTGGTGATCCGGCGTAGGGGAACCTGGTCGCCCTCGTTGCCGATCACGATGTCGTAGACCGGAACCTCACCGACGACGCGCGCATGACGGCGCTTCTCCTGGGTCAGCAGGTTGGTCACCCGGGGCGCCGACGTGCCCTCACCCACCAGCACCACGCCAGGACGGCCGACGACGCGATGGACCACGTCTTGGTGCCGGTTGGTTGCCACGACCGGCGTCATGTCCCAGCCTCGGCGCAGTGTGCCGAGCGCGGCCATGGCCGCGCCGGGCTGACCCTCGATCTGTGAGTAGGCGGCCCGTTCGGCCCGTCGCCCGAAGATCAGAGCACCGGCGAGCACAGCCATCGGCAGCCCGAGGACGACCCATAGCCAGATCGGGCCGAGGAGAAAACCGAGCAGGACCAGCACCGCGAGGACGGCCAGAACCGTGCCCAGCGTCACCCAGCCGATGTACCGGTCGGTCTTCCTCGCCATCCGGTAGGTCTGCCTGACCTGGGCGAGGCGCCCCTTCTTCTCGGGTGCGTCCTGCTGGTCGGTGTCCCTGCGCGCCATGGGGGCTAGGGTACGGCGCCGCGAAGGTGGCACCGAAATCGGAGGAACCCTCGACGCGGTCCAACTCCGTGAATGGACCTGCTGACAAGGGCGCATTCGCGGCCCTGGACCGTGTGAACCGCGGCTGGTGAGTCGGAGGGCGCGCCCACCCGGTTCAGCCAGCCGCCAGAACCTCCCCGCGTGCCTCGACGGCCTGGCGGTAGAGGCGTCCGGCGCGGTACGAGGAGCGGACGAGTGGCCCGGACATCACACCAGCGAACCCGACGGCCTCGGCCTCCTCGTGGAGCCCGACGAACTCCTCGGGCTTGACCCAGCGCTCGACCGGATGGTGGCGCGGGGACGGACGCAGGTACTGCGTGATGGTGATCAGGTCGCACCCGGCGTCGTGCAGATCGCGGAGCGCGACGGAGATCTCCTCGCGTGTCTCGCCTATGCCGAGGATCAGGTTGGACTTGGTGACCATGCCGGCCGCGCGGCCAATGGTGATCACGTCGAGCGAGCGTTCGTAGCGGAACGCCGGCCGAATCCGCTTGAAGATCCGCGGCACGGTCTCGACGTTGTGGGCGAAGACCTCGGGCTCGGCGTCGAAGACCTGCTGGAGCAGCTCGGCCTTTCCGGAGAAGTCGGGCACCAGGATCTCGACGCCCGTGCCGGGGTTGAGCCCGTGGATCACCCTGATCGTCTCGGCGTAGAGCCAGGCACCCTCGTCGGCGAGGTCGTCGCGGGCCACCCCGGTGACAGTCGCGTACCGCAGGCCCATCGCCTGGACGGACTCCGCGACCCGCCGCGGCTCGTCGCGATCGAGCGGCTGCGGCCTGCCGGTGTCGATCTGGCAGAAGTCGCAGCGCCGCGTGCACTGGTCGCCGCCGATGAGGAACGTCGCCTCGCGGTCCTCCCAGCACTCGAAGATGTTGGGACAGCCGGCCTCCTGGCAGACCGTGTGCAGACCTTCGCGCTTCACCAGCGCCTGGAGCTCGCGGTACTCGGGGCCCATCCGCGCCGTCGTCTTGATCCACGACGGCTTCTTCTCGATCGGGGTCTCGCTGTTGCGCACCTCGAGGCGCAGCAGGCGGCGGCCCTCCGGTGCGACGCTCACGACAAGCAGCCTACGCGGCCGGCCCGACCGCTCCCGCGGTGACGGGCTCGGCCAGCAGCAGCCCGGCCAGATGGCGCTCGATGACCGGGAGCACCTCGGCCACCGGCACGGGCCGGCCGATCTCGGCGGACAGGGACGTGACGCCGGCGTCGGCAATGCCGCACGGCACGATCCGGGAGAACCAGGACAGGTCACAGTCGCAGTTGAGTGCGAAGCCGTGCATGGACACGCCTTGGGCGACTCGCAGGCCGATGGCGCCGAGCTTGCGGTAGGGTCCCCGGTCGTCAGTCGGGATCCAGACGCCGCTGCGTCCCTTGATCTCGATCCGGCCGGCCGTCACGCCGAACTCCGCGCAGACGTCGATCAGGACCTGCTCCACGCGG
Organism: Jiangellaceae bacterium; assembly: GCA_050743075.1. GTDB lineage: Bacteria > Actinomycetota > Actinomycetes > Jiangellales > Jiangellaceae > JBOGDS01. Next base: position 35,866 of record JBOGDS010000025.1, read on the forward strand.
CGCACGAACGCGACCACGTCGACAGGATCGGGCAGCCGCAGGATCGGGTAGCCCACGATCTGGCCGGGACCGTGCCAGGTGATCTTGCCACCGCGGTCGACGTCGATCACCGGTGCGCCGGCGTCGAGCAATGGGCGTTCGTCGGGTGCGGTGCGCTTTCCCGCAGTGAAGACGGGTTCGTGCTCGAGCAGCATGACGGTGTCGTCGATCTCGCCGGCCACACGCGCTGCGTGCAGCCAGCGTTGCTCGGCCCAGGCCACCCCGTACGGGACGGGACTGTCGTAGTGGATCACCTGAAGCGAACTCACCGGTCCAGCCTACGCGCGGCCACATGTCGGTCTGGATCGGACGGTGTCCGGGAAGTCGGAACTGCGGGGGCGGGTCAGGGCGCGTCCTGTGGACAGTAACCATGCGGTCGCCCGCAGCGGCCCGGCATTTGGGACAATGGGCGGATGGACCTCCCCGTTTACGTGCCTGGCTATGCCGTCGAACGGCAGCTCGGCGCCGGTGGCGACGGAACCGCATGGGTCGCCCGCGAGGAGGCCACCGGCCGGCGCGTAGCGCTGAAGCTCCTGCATCTGCATGACGCCGCCGCCCGCGAACGCGCCCGGCGCGAGGTCGCGCTGATGACCGCGATCGACCACCCGCACGTGCTCCCGGTGCTGGGCATCGCGGACACGCCGGGCGCACTCGTCCTCATCCTCGAGCTCGCCGACGGCGGGAGTCTCGCCGAGTTGCTGGCGGTCCGTGGGACGATGCCCGCCGGGGAGGTCGTGACGGCCTGTGCGCCGATCGCGCAGGCACTCGCTGAGCTGCACGCGCGTGGCCTGGTGCACGGTGACGTGTCGCCGGCGAACGTGTTGTTCAGCGCGGAGGGTCGGCCGATGCTCTGCGATCTCGGTGTCGCCCGGCTGGCCGGCGAGGATCGGGGCGAGTTCGGGACGACGCCAGGCTTCGCTGCGCCGGAGGTGGAGGCCGGGTATCCGCCGCAGCCCGGTTCGGACGTCTACGGGTTGGCCGTGCTCGTCGTCCGGACCCTCACCGGCTACTTCCCCTCTCAGGCGTTGATGCTGCCTGGCCTGCCACCGGCCACCCAGGCAGCCCTGGCCCAGGCGATGCACCCCGATCCGTCCCGCCGACCGGATGCCGCATCGTTGGCCAACGCCTTGTTCGCCCTGGCCGACCCCGAGCCGATCATGCTCGTGTCGGACACCGGAACCATCGCAGCGGTTCCGCCGGCAGCGGACGACGACTGGCCGGTCGAGGCCGTACCCGTCCGGCGCCGGGCCGGACGAGCTCGGGCAGCCCAGCCTGAGCCCGGCCGCGACGACTACGCCGACCCGGCCGTGGACCAGGACAACATCCCGACGGTGGCCATCGACGCACCGACCCGCCGGCGCCGCCCAGCCCCCCCGCCGCCCGCGCCCCGCCGTAGCCGGCGCAAGGTGCGCGGTGTCGAGGTAGCCCGGATCGCGCTCGTGATCGCGGTGCCGGTCATTCTCGCCGGCGCAGTCTTCGCCGGCCTGCAGTGGTTCGGCAACGGCGACGACCCGTCGACGCTACCGGGTGCCGGCCGGTTGACCTCTCCGGGCCAGGCCGACGTGCCGGTCGACCTGTGCGGGGGACCTCAGCCCGCTCCGACCGCTCAGCCTCCGGAGGTCACCGACTGGACGCAGGTCGTCCAGTCGCTCTACGCGCTGCGCACCGAGGCCTTCGCAGAGCTCGACGCACCCGCACTGTGTGATGTCTACGCGCCGACGAGCCAGGTGCTTGCGCGCGATGCCGAGCTTCTGCAGCTCTACGCCGAGGCCGGCGTGCACACCGAGGGGCTTGCCTTCGAGGTGGTCACGGCTGAGCTGTTGTCCGAGAACGGTCGCGTGGTGCTGGAGATCACCGACCGGCTGCCCGATTACCAGCTCGTCGACGACGAGGGGACGGTCGTGGCCGAGAAGGAAGGGCTAGCCGAGGCCACCTGGCAGGCCGAGCTCGTGCCTGCTCCCGACGCATCCGGGTGGCGGTTCGGCTGACCTCAACGCAGGGCAGCCTCGACGACCGACGGCGCGTCCGGGTGCTGGAACTCGAATCCGGCCTCGATGAGGCGCTCTGAACTGAAGCGGAAGCTGCCGAGGATGTCGTCGGCGAAATCCCCGTAGCGGATCCGCAGCGCGAACTCGGGGACGGGCAGCAGGGCGGGCCGACCGAGGGCCCGGGCCAGGACCCGGCTGAACTCCGCGTTCGTCACCGGCTCCGGCGCGGCGACGTTGTACGGGCCCGCGCAGCCGTGCGTCTCGATCAGGAACCGGAGCGCCCGGACCAGGTCGTCGAGTGAGACGGGGCTCCAGTACTGCTCGCCACCGGCGAGCGGTCCGCCCAGTCCCTTGCTGAACCACGGCAGCATGCGGGCGATCGCTCCGCCCCGCCGGGACATCACCATGTGCGCCCGCGGATGGCACACAGCGATGTCGGCTTCCTGGGCTCGCGCTGCGGCGGCCTCCCAGTCGCGGCAAATGTCGGCCAGGAACCCGTCACCCGCGGGTTCGTCCTCGTCGATCACGTCCGAGCGGTGCTCCAGGCCGTAGATGCCGGAGGTCGAGATGGAGACGAACACCCGTGGCCGGTTCTCCAGTCGGGCCAGCGCCGTCACCAGCGTGCGGGTTGCGCTCAGTCTGCTCTCACGCAGCACGTGCTTGTAGGCCGACGTCCATCGACGGGCACCTACGTTGGCGCCGGCCAGGTTCACGACGGCCTCGACACCGTCGAGCTGCGCCGGGTCCACCTGGCCGGCCGCGGGATCCCAGCTCACCTCGTCGGCGGACTGCGCTGGCCGCCTGACCAGCCGGATGACGTGGTGGCCGCCATCCTCCAACACTGAGCGAAGTGCCGTGCCGATCATGCCGCTGGAACCGGTGATCGCGACCTGCATGCGCTCCTCTTACCCCGTTCGCCGGTCGGCAAAAGGCTAGACCCCGAGCTCGCCCCCGAACTGGCCGCCTTCGAGGCGTTGCTTGACCGTCGTCAGGTACCGGGCGGCGTCGGCGCCGTCGACCACGCGGTGGTCGTAGGTCAGCGCGAAGAAGACCATCGACCGGATCGCGATGCTGTCGGCACCGGTGTCGTCGGTGACGACGACCGGGCGCTTGACCACCGCGCCCGTGCCGAGGATGCCGACCTGTGGCTGGTTGAGGATCGGAGTGTCGAACAGCGCGCCGCGGCTGCCGGTGTTGGTGAGCGTGAACGTCCCGCCCGAGATCTCGTCCGGCGTGATCTCGCTGTTGCGAGTGCGCTCGGCCAGGTCGGCGATCTTGCGGGCCAGCCCGGCGATGTTGAGGTCGCCGGCGTCGTGGATCACCGGCACCAGCAGGCCACGCTCGGTATCGACGGCGACGCCCAGGTGTTCGGCGTCGGGGTAGGTGATCTCACCCTTGTCGGTGTCGACCGTCGCATTCATCGTGGGGTGCGCCTTGAGTGCCTCGACGGCGGCCTTGGCGAAGAAGGGCAGGAACGACAGCTTGACGCCTTCGCGGGCCTCGAAGCCGGCCTTGGCCTGCTGCCGGAGCCGGGCGATCGCTGTGACGTCGATCTCGACGACGGTGGTGAGCTGTGCCGATACCTGCAGCGACTCGACCATCCGCCGGGCGATGGTGGCGCGCAGGCGCGACATCTTCTCGGTCGTGCCACGCAGCGGCGACGCCTCCGGTGTGGGCGCCGTCGCGGGTGGAGCTGACGGCGCCGCCGCAGCCGGTGCCGCGGGCTGCCCGGCGGGGGTGCGGGCCTGTTCGGCGGCGGCGAGAACGTCCTGCTTGCGGATCCGCCCGCCGACGCCGGTGCCGGTCAGGCCGGCGAGGTCGACAGTGTGCTCCGCGGCGAGCTTTCGAACGAGCGGGGTGACGTAGGGCGAGCCGTCGCCGGACAGACGATCGGCGGCCGGGGAGGGCTGGTCCGCGGCTGCCTGCGTCGCCGGTGCCTGCTCTGCGGGGCGCTCCTGCTGGGCCGGTGGCCCGCTCGTGGCCGGTTGTTCCTGAGGGACGGCGCCGGCATCGGACGTCCCTATGACGGCGAGTTCGGTGCCGACCTCGACGGTCTCGTCCTCGCCGACCTTGATCTCGAGCAAGGTGCCGGCCGCCGGCGAGGGGATCTCGGTGTCGACCTTGTCGGTGGACACCTCCAGCAGCGCCTCGTCGGCCTGAATCTCGTCGCCGACCTGCTTGAGCCAGCGGGTCACCGTCCCCTCGGTCACGCTCTCACCCAGGGCCGGCAACGTGACAGCCGTCGTGGCCACCGGCTGGGCCCCCTCGGCGGGTGCGGCCGGTTCGGCGGAACCTGCCGGCTGCGTCTCGGTGGCGGCTTCCGCCCGCGTCTCGGCCTGAGCCTCCGGCTCGGTTTCAGCCTCTGCCTGGGGTGCGGCCTCGGCCGGATCCTCCGTAGCGCTTGGGGAAGCCTGCCCGCCGCCGTTTCCTTCGGCGGGGTCGCCGATCACGGCGAGCTCGGTGCCGACCTCGACGGTCTCGTCCTCGGCCACCTTGATCTCGAGCAGAGTGCCGGATGCAGGCGAAGGGATCTCGGTGTCGACCTTGTCGGTGGACACCTCCAGCAGCGGCTCGTCGGCCTGGACCTCTTCACCGGGCTGCTTGAGCCAGCGGGTCACCGTGCCCTCGGTGACGCTCTCGCCGAGTGCGGGCAAGGTGACGGAGGTCGCCATCGTCACTCCTCTCCGAAGGGGTCGACTGTGCGAGCGTACGGGGTGATCGATCAGCCGTGGACGTGGAGCGGCTTTCCGGCCAGGGCCAGGTGTGCCTCACCCAGCGCCTCGCCCTGGGTCGGATGGGCATGGATGAGTTGGGCCACCTCGGAGGGCAGGGCCTCCCAGTTGTAGATCAGCTGTGCCTCGGCGATCAGCTCGCCGACCCGGGCTCCCACCATGTGTACGCCGAGCACGGGTCCGTCCTTCTCCCGGACCAGCTTGACGAAGCCCTGCGTCTTGAGGATCTGGCTCCTGCCGTTGCCGCCGAGGTCGTACTGCAGCGTCTCGACCTTGTCCTCGCCGAGCCGTTCCTTGGCCTGCACCTCGGTGAGCCCCACCGAGGCGACCTCGGGGTCGCAGTAGGTGACCCGCGGGATCCCGGTGTCGTCGACCGGCACCGGGTTGAGCCCGGCCAGGTCCTCGGCCAGAAAGATGCCCTGCGCGAAGCCACGGTGCGCGAGCTGTAGCCCCGGCACGATGTCGCCCAACGCGTAGACGCCGGCGACGTTGGTGCGCAGCCGCTCGTCGGCCAGGACGAAGCCGCGGTCCATCGCGATGCCCGCGTCGTCGAACCCGAGCCCGTCGGACACGGCACCCCGACCCACGGCCACGAGCAGCAACTCGGCCTCGATCGGGTCGCCGTCCTCAACAGTTACCCGGACCCCGGCGTCGGTGTGGTCGACGTCCTTGAACGGGGTGCTGGTCCGGAATGCGATGCCCCGCTTGCGGAACGCACGCTCGACGGCCTTGGAGCAGGCTTCGTCCTCGGTCGGGACCAGCCTGGGTAGTGCTTCGACGATGGTGACCTCGGAGCCGAACGAACGCCAGACACTCGCGAACTCGACGCCGATCACGCCACCGCCAAGGACCACGACCGAGGACGGCACCCGGTCGAGGGTCAGCGCCTCGTAGCTGGTGATGACCCGTTCGCCGTCGACCTCGAGCCCGGGCAGTGACTTCGCGTACGACCCGGTGGCGAGCACGACGTGCTTGCCCTCGTACCGGGTGCCATTCGCCTCCACGGCGTTGGGCGCGACGAGCCGGCCCTCGCCCTCGACGAGCGTCACGCCGCGGGCCTTGAACAGGCCCTGCAGACCCTTGTAGAGGCGGCCGACCACGCCGTCCTTGTAGGAGTTGACGCCGGCCATGTCGATGCCGTCGAGCGAGGCGGAGATGCCGAACTGGGCGCTCTCGCGGGTGGCGTCGGCGACCTCGGCTGCGTGGAGGAGGGCCTTCGTGGGGATGCATCCGTAGTGCAGGCAGGTGCCGCCGACCTTGTCCTTCTCCACCAGCGCTACGGACATGCCGAGCTCGGCGGCGCGGAACGCGCACGCGTAGCCGCCACTTCCGCCGCCGAGGATGACGATGTCGAAGTTGTTGGCCACGGGAGCGCTCCTCGAAGGGTCGTCATGGCCGGATCACGGCCAGGTCTCGGCAGCATCTTCCCACCCCGCGGCGACGGGGAACCAACCGGTCGGATGGCACACTGCGCCAATGCGATGGTTCGGCCGGCGCCGGAACAGCGCCGTCGGCAGCATGGACCGCGCGGCCGATGGATCCGACGTCTCGCACCTGGAGGACTTCGCCCGCACGCGTCGCGGCGTGGAGGCCTTCGTGGAACCCCCGACGACGATGACCGCCACGACCGTCGTCCTCGTTGCGCACGACGGGGAGTGGACCCGGCGCCGGGTACACGATGCCCAGGCCGCGCATGAGCTGGCCCGCAAGCTGGGCATCCCGGCGTATGACGCCCAGGTTGTCGGCTATCCGCAACGCATGCGGGAGTGGAACCGCCGGCGGAGCTCCTGATCCCAGTCCAGTGTCCGGGTTCAGGTCTTTCGGACCACCCGTTCTCCCTGGCCGGGCTTCCAGATGGTGATCGTCAACTGGGCATCTTCAAGCTCCACCGATGAGGCACCGGTGAGGTCGGCGACGTAGAAGGGTTCGAACTCCTTCCCCCGAAGGTCGAACCCGCCTTCCTCGAACAGCTTTGTTGGCGAGCCGCTCGTGCAGGCCCTGCCCTGGTGGGAGTCGCGGGCACGTCGACATCGTGCGGTCGACCCTCCGCGAGGCTGCCGCAGTCGAACGTGTCGCGCCGGTGCTGGGTCAACCCGGCACGAGCACGCTGAGGCAGGTCACGCAGCCCTCGAGCTTCTCGTACCCGCCGATGTCGACGACGACCGGCGCACAGCCCGCCCCGGCGAGGGCGGCCCGGTAAGCATCGTGCTGGCGGCGGGCGAGCGCGGAGTCGACCGGCACCCGCGATGTAGGTGACGATGCCCTCTGCAGGGCCGGCTGCTGGGTCGACGGACGAGAGCGATGCCGCGTGTCACACCGCGCCGGTCAGATGGTCCCGGCGGCGACGTCCTCGACGATCTGGACGAGGGTGCGCACCCCGGCACCCGTGCCGCCCTTGGGCGTGTAGCCGTAGGGCGAACCTTCGTTGAACGCAGGCCCGGCGATGTCGAGGTGGGCCCAGTGGATCCCGTCGCCGACGAACTCGGAGAGGAAGACGCCGGCCGACAGTGCACCGCCCTGGCGCTCGCCGACGTTGGCGATGTCGGCGACCGGGGAGTCGAGCTTCTCGCGCAGCTCCTCCGGCAATGGCAGCGGCCACATCAGCTCACCGGCCCGCCCTGACGCGTCGTGGACACGCTCGCGCAGCTCGTCGTCGTTGGCCATGATGCCCGCGACCCGTCGGCCGAGAGCGACCACGCAGGCACCGGTCAGCGTGGCGATGTCCACGATGAGGTCCGCGCCGTCCTCGCTCGCCCGGACGATGGCGTCGGCGAGCACCAGCCGGCCCTCGGCGTCGGTGTTGAGCACCTCGACGGTCTTGCCGCCATAGATCGTCAACACGTCCGACGGCCGTGACGCGCCGCCCGACGGCATGTTCTCCGCCATCGGAGCATAGGCAGTGACAGCCACCTTCGGCCCCAGCTTCGCGACGGCGACGACGGCGGCGACGACCGCCGCTGCGCCGCTCATGTCGCACTTCATCGTCACCATGGCGTCGGCCGGCTTGAGCGACAGACCGCCGGAGTCGAACGTGATGCCTTTACCGACGAGGGCCACATGGCGCTTCGCCCGCGCCGGTCGGTAAGCGACGCGAACCAGCCGCGGCGGGTTGGCCGAGCCCTGCCCGACGCCGAGGATGCCCCCGTACCCGCCCTTGGCCAAGGCCTTCTCGTCGAGCACCTCGACGTCGAGCTTGAGACCTTTCGCATGCGTGACCGCAGCATCGGCAAAGGCCGTCGGAGCCAGATCGCGGGGCGGCGTGTTGACCCAGCTACGGGTCTGGTTGACGGCCGCAGCGATCACCTCTGCCCGAGCGACGGCTTCGCGGACCGCCTTGCCCCTCACGCTCGGCGCGACGATCGTCGCGGCGGCCAGCGCCGACTTCCCGTTCTTGGTCTTGTACTCGTCGTAGGAGTACGCGCCGAGCAGCACGCCGTCGACCACGGCGGCGACGTCGTCGGGCCGGTCGGCGGGCAGGGCGAAGGCGGCGCTCTCGGTTCCGGCGAGCGCTCGGGTGCCGGCACCGGCCGCGCGCCGCAGCGCCTCGTGGTGGCGCTC
>JBOGDS010000026.1:0-43877 GCA_050743075.1 Jiangellaceae bacterium
CCGCAACGTCGGTCGCGCCCGGCCCCTTTTCGTCAAGGTCGGTGGGGAAGGCCAAGATGCGCGCATGGATGCGCTGCCTCTGTTGCACACGCTGACGGCGGCGTTCGAGCGTGACGCGGTGCAGACGCCGCTCGACACCAAGCCCACCGCGATGAAGCGCTGGAGCGCCGCCGACCTGATCGCCCATCTGGGCGCGGTCCATCGCTGGGCGGCGCAGAACGCGCGGAGCACCACCCGTAACCACCGCGACAACGTGCCGGCCATCACCGTGCCGCCGGCCGAGTACTACGCCGAGTCCCGTTCGATCCTGCTCGACACGCTCGACGAGCTCGACCCGAACCAGCGCTGTTACACCTTCCAGTCCGGCAACAAGGTCGTGCGGTTCTGGCATCGTCGGCAGACCCACGAGACGCTCGTGCACCTGTGGGATCTCCGCAGTGCCGTCGACCCCGAAGCGCGGGCACCGGCGGAGGCCGACCCCGACGCCTACGCAGACGGCATCGAGGAGTTGTTCAGCGTGTTCGTCGCGAGGGCGGGTCCGGCCGCGCGCACCCCCCTCGCCGGATCGCTCGGGTTGCGGGCCGCCGACATCGATAGGCGCTGGCTGCTGCACCCGGACTGGAGGTTCGTGCCCGACGCACCTGAGACGGCCACGACGGAGGTCACCGGCACTGCCGGCGACCTCATGCTGCTGGGCTGGGATCGCCTCGGCCCGGCCTCCGGACGGTTCGAGATCGAGGGCGAACCGGGCGTGCTCGAGACGTTCCTGCGGTCCAGAGTCCGGCCGTGAGAACCGGATTTCGGGCGGCAGATTCGTCGCGTTCCGGGCGATTCCCGGCGTAGGGTTCTTGACGAACCGGCATGTCGAGGGGATGCTGCAGGGCAGGCGCAGGCCACATCAAGGCCTGGCCAACAGTACGGCCAGCAGGGAGATGGGACGGAACGTCAAGGGATGACGAACCGCCACTCGACAGCAGTGAGCCTTTTGGGCTAGACTGCGATTTTGCGCTGCCCTCCGCCTTCTCGTGCCCGTGTGGGTGAGGTCTGCGCACGACTCCGACCGTGAGCCCTCGGAAGGACCACCTTGGCCGTCTCGCGCACCGCCTCCCAGACCACCAACGGCTCGCGCCGCATCTCCTTCGCCAAGATCCGAGAGCCCCTCGAGGTTCCTAACCTCCTCGCGCTCCAGATCGACAGCTTCGACTGGCTTCTCGGTAACGCGCGCTGGCAGGCGCGCGTCGAGGCTGCCGATGCCGAAGGCCGCGACGACCTGCCGGCCGCCTCCGGCCTTCAGGAGATTCTCGACGAGATCAGCCCGATCGAGGACTTCTCCGGCACCATGTCACTCTCGTTCTCGAACCCCCGGTTCGAGGACCCCAAGAACAGCATCGACGAGTGCAAGATGCGTGACTTCACGTACTCGGCGCCGCTGTTCGTCACCGCCGAGTTCATCAACAACGAGACCGGCGAGATCAAGTCCCAGACCGTGTTCATGGGCGACTTCCCACTCATGACCGACAAGGGCACGTTCATCATCAACGGCACCGAGCGCGTCGTCGTCTCGCAGCTCGTCCGTTCGCCGGGTGTCTACTTCGAGCGCACACTCGACAAGACCTCGGACAAGGACGTCTTCACCGCCAAGGTCATCCCGTCGCGGGGTGCCTGGCTGGAGTTCGAGATCGACAAGCGCGACATGGTAGGCGTCCGCCTCGACCGCAAGCGCAAGCAGAACGTGACCGTGCTGCTGCAGGCACTCGGGTTCAGCCGGGAGCGGATCCTGGAGGAGTTCGGCGACTACGAGTCGATGCGGCTCACCCTGGACAAGGACCACACGAACACCCAGGACGAGGCGCTGCTCGACATCTACCGCAAGATGCGCCCGGGCGAGCCCCCGACCCGTGAGGCCGCACAGCAGCTTCTCGACAACGCATACTTCAATCCCAAGCGTTACGACCTCGCAAAAGTCGGCCGATACAAGGTCGACAAGAAGCTGGGCCTCGACCTGCCGCTCGGCCAGAGCACGCTGACCGTCGACGACATCGTCGCGACCCTGCGCTACCTAGTCCGGCTGCACGCCGGCGAGACCGAGATCGTGCAGGGCAAGACCACGTTGCGGGTCGAGACCGACGACATCGACCACTTCGGCAACCGGCGCCTGCGCACGGTCGGCGAGCTGATCCAGAACCAGGTCCGCACCGGTCTTTCCCGGATGGAGCGCGTCGTCCGCGAGCGGATGACCACGCAGGACGTCGAGGCGATCACGCCGCAGACGCTGATCAACATCCGGCCGGTCGTGGCCGCGATCAAGGAGTTCTTCGGAACCTCCCAGCTCTCCCAGTTCATGGACCAGACCAACCCGCTGGCCGGGCTCACCCACAAGCGCCGCCTGTCGGCGCTCGGGCCGGGTGGCCTGTCGCGGGAGCGGGCCGGTTTCGAGGTTCGCGACGTCCACTCGTCGCACTACGGCCGCATGTGCCCGATCGAGACGCCGGAGGGCCCGAACATCGGCCTGATCGGCTCGCTGGCCACCTACGGGCGGATCAACGCGTTCGGCTTCGTCGAGACCCCGTACCGTCGGGTCAAGAACGGCAAGGTCAGCGACAAGGTCGACTACCTGACGGCCGACGAGGAAGACCTGTACGTCATCGCCCAGGCCAACGCGCCGCTGGCTGACGACAACACCTTCGCCGACGAGCGCGTGTCCGTGCGAAAGCGTGGCGGCGAGCTCGAGCTGGCCCGCGCTGAGACCGTCAACTACATGGACGTCTCGCCGCGGCAGATGGTGTCGGTCGCGACGGCCATGATCCCGTTCCTCGAGCACGACGACGCCAACCGCGCCCTGATGGGCTCGAACATGCAGCGGCAGGCAGTTCCGCTGCTCCGCAGCGAGGCGCCGCTGGTCGGCACCGGCATGGAGCTGCACGCCGCCGTCGACGCCGGCGACGTCGTGGTGGCTCAGAAGGCCGGTGCCGTGACCGAGGTGTCGGCCGACTACATCACCGTGATGGCCGACGACGGCACATACCAGACCTACCAGATGGCGAAGTTCCGTCGCTCGAACGCCGGCACCTGCATCAACCAGCGTCCGGTGGTCGACGAGGGCGACCGGGTCCAGGTCGGCCAGGTCGTCGCCGACGGTCCGTCCACCGAGAACGGCGAGATGGGTCTGGGCAAGAACCTGCTCGTGGCGTTCATGCCGTGGGAGGGCCACAACTACGAAGACGCGATCATCCTGTCCCAGCGGCTGATCAAGGACGACGTCCTGACCTCGATCCACATCGAGGAACACGAGGTCGACGCTCGCGACACCAAGCTCGGCCCGGAGGAGATCACCCGGGACATCCCCAACGTCTCCGAGGAGATCCTGGCCGACCTCGACGAACGCGGCATCATCCGCATGGGTGCCGAGGTGCAGGCCGGCGACATCCTGGTCGGCAAGGTCACGCCCAAAGGCGAGACCGAGCTCACCCCGGAGGAGCGGCTGCTCCGCGCGATCTTCGGCGAGAAGGCGCGCGAGGTCCGCGACACCTCGCTGAAGGTGCCGCACGGCGAGACCGGCAAGGTCATCGGCGTGCGCCTGTTCGACCGCGAGGAGGGCGACGAGCTGCCGCCCGGGGTCAACCAGCTGGTCCGGGTCTACATCGCCCAGATGCGCAAGATCCAGGATGGCGACAAGCTGGCCGGGCGGCATGGCAACAAGGGCGTCATCTCCAAGATCCTCCCGGTCGAGGACATGCCGTTCCTCGAGGACGGCACACCGGTCGACATCGTGCTCAACCCGCTGGGGGTGCCGAGCCGGATGAACCTCGGCCAGGTCCTGGAGACCCACCTCGGGTGGGTGGCCAAGTCCGGCTGGAAGGTCGACGGCACCGACACCGAGTGGAAGAAGCGGCTCAAGGAGATCGGGGCATCGCAGGCCGAGCCGGGCACCAACGTCGCCACCCCGGTGTTCGACGGTGCCCTCGAGGACGAGATCACCGGCCTGCTGGCGTCGAGCCTGCCCAACCGCGACGGCGACACCATGGTCGGCGCCAACGGCAAGGCGCTGCTGTTCGACGGCCGCTCCGGCGAGCCGTTCCCGCACCCGGTCGCGGTCGGCTACATCTACATGCTCAAGCTCAACCACCTGGTCGACGACAAGATCCACGCACGGGCGACCGGTCCGTACTCGATGATCACGCAGCAGCCGCTGGGCGGTAAGGCCCAGTTCGGCGGCCAGCGGTTCGGCGAGATGGAGGTCTGGGCGCTGCAGGCGTATGGCGCGGCCTACGCACTGCAGGAGTTGCTGACGATCAAGTCCGACGACGTCCTGGGCCGGGTCAAGGTCTACGAGGCGATCGTCAAGGGCGAGAACATCCCCGAGCCCGGCATTCCGGAGTCGTTCAAGGTGCTCATCAAGGAGATGCAGTCGCTGTGCCTCAACGTCGAGGTGCTCTCCAGCGACGGTACGCAGATCGAGATGCGCGACACCGACGAGGACGTCTTCCGGGCCGCTGAGGAGCTCGGCATCGACCTGTCCCGGCGCGAGCCGAGCAGCGTCGAGGAAGTGTGAGTTCGTGGTGTGGCCGTCGCGCCCCGACGCCGGCAGCCACACCGCCACGACGACTGAACCAGACGACGTACTGACGATCTGAGAGAAGGAACCACGTGCTCGACGTCAACTTCTTCGACGAGCTGCGTATCGGCTTGGCGACCGCGGAGCACATCCGCCAGTGGTCGCACGGCGAGGTCAAGAAGCCCGAGACGATCAACTACCGCACCCTCAAGCCGGAGAAGGACGGGCTCTTCTGCGAGAAGATCTTCGGTCCCACCCGGGACTGGGAGTGCTACTGCGGTAAGTACAAGCGGGTCCGGTTCAAGGGCATCATCTGCGAGCGCTGCGGCGTCGAGGTCACCCGAGCCAAGGTGCGCCGTGAGCGGATGGGCCACATCGAGCTGGCCGCGCCGGTCACCCACATCTGGTACTTCAAGGGCGTCCCGTCCCGACTTGGGTACCTGCTCGACCTCGCTCCGAAGGACCTGGAAAAGGTCATCTACTTCGCGGCGTACATGATCACCTGGGTCGACGAGGAGTCGCGGCACCGCGACCTCCCGTCTCTCGAGGGCCAGATCGACGTCGAGCGCAAGCAGACCGAGCAGCGTCGCGACAGCGAGGTAGAGGAACGAGCCAAGAAGCTCGAGGCCGATCTCGTCGAGCTCGAGGCCGAGGGTGCCAAGGGCGACGTCCGGCGAAAGGTCAAGGAGTCGGCCGAGCGCGAGATGAGCCAGATCCGCAAGCGCGCCGACGCGGAGGTCGACCGCCTCACCGCGGTCTGGGACCGCTTCCGCTCCCTCAAGGTTCAGGACCTCGAGGGCGACGAGATGCTCTACCGCGAGATGCGAGACCGGTTCGGGTTGTACTTCCGCGGCGGCATGGGCGCGCAGGCGATCAAGGAGCGGCTGGAGAGCTTCGACCTCGAGGGTGAGGCCCTCGCGCTGCGCGAGATCATCCGCACCGGCAAGGGTCAGAAGAAGACCCGCGCCTTGAAGCGGCTCAAGGTGGTCTCGGCGTTCCTGACCACGCGCAACGACGCTCGCGGCATGGTGCTCGACGCCGTCCCGGTGATCCCGCCGGATCTGCGCCCGATGGTGCAGCTCGACGGTGGTCGGTTCGCGACCAGCGACCTGAACGACCTGTACCGCCGCGTGATCAACCGGAACAACCGGCTCAAGCGGCTGCTCGACCTCGGCGCGCCGGAGATCATCGTCAACAACGAGAAGCGGATGCTCCAGGAGTCCGTCGACGCGCTGTTCGACAACGGTCGTCGCGGGCGTCCGGTCACCGGCCCGGGCAACCGGCCGCTGAAGTCCATCTCGGACATGCTCAAGGGCAAACAGGGCCGGTTCCGCCAGAACCTGCTGGGCAAGCGCGTCGACTACTCGGGCCGCTCGGTCATCGTCGTCGGCCCGCAGCTCAAGCTGCACCAGTGCGGCCTTCCGAAGGGCATGGCGATCGAGCTGTTCAAGCCGTTCGTGATGAAGCGGCTGGTCGACCTCAACCACGCGCAGAACATCAAGAGCGCCAAGCGCATGGTCGAGCGGGCCCGCCCGGTCGTCTGGGACGTGCTGGAGGAGGTCATTGCCGAGCATCCGGTGCTGCTCAACCGTGCACCGACGCTGCACCGGCTCGGCATCCAAGCCTTCGAGCCGCAGCTGATCGAGGGCAAGGCCATCCAGATCCACCCGCTGGTCTGCACCGCGTTCAACGCCGACTTCGACGGCGACCAGATGGCGGTGCACCTGCCGCTGTCCGCGGAGGCGCAGGCCGAGGCGCGGATCCTCATGCTGTCGAGCAACAACATCCTCAAGCCGGCCGACGGCCGTCCGGTCACGATGCCGACCCAGGACATGGTGCTCGGCATCTACTTCCTGACCAGCGAGTACGAGGGACAGGCCGGCGAAGGCCGCGCGTTCTCGTCGTCCGCCGAGGCGATCCGCGCCTTCGACGCCGGCGAGCTGTCACTGCAGGCCACGGTCACGCTGCGCCTGTCCGGCGTGGTCCCGCCCCCGGGCTGGGAGGCGCCGGAGGGCTGGGAGCCGGGTAATCCGGTACGGCTCACCACCACGCTGGGCCGGGCGCTGTTCAACGAGGCGCTGCCGGAGGACTACGCGTACGTGAACGAGGAGGTCGGCAGGGAGCGCCTCGGCGCGATCGTCAACGACCTCGCCGAGCGCTACCAGAAGGTCCAGGTCGCGGCCACGCTCGACGCGCTGAAGGAGGCCGGCTTCCACTGGGCCACCCGGTCCGGCGTGACTGTCTCCTTCGAGGACGTCGCGACGCCGGCCGAGAAGCAGGCCATCCTCGAGCAGTACGAGGCGAAGGCGGAGAAGGTCGAGCGCAACTTCGAGCGTGGCGTGATCTCCAGTGGAGAGCGTCGCGAGGAGCTCATCGACATCTGGACCGACGCCACGAACAAGGTCGACGAGGCCATCCGCGAGGCGTTCACCCGCGACAACACCATCCACATGATGGTCCACTCGGGGGCCCGCGGTAACTGGATGCAGATCCGCCAGCTCGCCGGCATGCGCGGCCTGGTCGCCAACCCGAAGGGCGAGACGATCCCGCGGCCGATCAAGGCCAGCTTCCGCGAGGGCCTGTCGGTGCTGGAGTTCTTCATCTCGACCCACGGTGCCCGCAAGGGTCTGGCCGACACCGCGCTGCGGACGGCTGACTCGGGGTACCTGACCCGGCGGCTGGTCGACGTCTCGCAGGACGTGATCATCCGCGAGGCCGACTGCGGCACCGAGCGGGGCCTGCTGCTCCCGATCGCCACCCGCAACGCCGAGGGCACGCTCGTCGTCGGTGAGGACGTCGAGACCAGCGTGTACGCACGTTCCCTCGCCGAGGACGTCACGGCGGACGGTTCCGTGGTCACGACCGCCGGCACCGATCTCGGCGATATCGAGATCCGGCGGCTGGTCGAGGCCGGCGTCGAGCAGGTCCGGGTGCGCAGCGTGCTCACCTGTGACAGCAAGGCCGGCGTCTGCGCGATGTGCTATGGCCGGTCGCTCGCGACCGGCAAGCTCGTCGACGTGGGCGAGGCGGTCGGCATCGTCGCCGCCCAGTCGATCGGCGAGCCGGGAACCCAGCTGACGATGCGGACGTTCCACACCGGAGGCGTCGCGGGCGAGGACATCACCCACGGCCTGCCGCGCGTCGTCGAGTTGTTCGAGGCCCGGGCGCCGAAGGGCAAGGCGCCGATCGGCGAGGCCGTCGGTCGGGTGCGCATCGACGAGGACGGCAAGGGACCGAAGATCGTCGTCGTACCTGACGACGGCTCCGACGAGCAGGCGTTCGCGATCTCGCGCCGGGTCCATGACTGGACCAACCGGCGCAGCCCGGGAGTCGCCCAGTGGCGGGTCCAGGAGGGCGACACGGTCGAGGTCGGCGAGCTACTGCACGCTGGCACCTCCGACCCGCACGACGTGCTGCGGGTGCTGGGCCAGCGTGCCGTGCAGGTCTTCCTCACCGACCAGGTGCAGGAGGTCTACCGCTCTCAGGGTGTGTCGATCCACGACAAGCACATCGAGATCATCGTCCGGCAGATGCTGCGCCGGATCACCGTGCTGGAGAGCAGTGATGCCGACCTGCTGCCCGGCGAGCTCGTCGAGCGTTCTCGCTTCGAGGAAGAGAACCGCAGGGTGGTGGCCGAGGGCGGCCAGCCCGCCTCTGGCCGTCCGCAGTTGATGGGCATCACGAAGGCGTCCCTGGCGACGGACTCGTGGCTGTCGGCGGCGTCGTTCCAGGAGACGACGCGGGTGCTCACCGAGGCGGCAATCAACGCCAAGTCCGACCCGCTGATCGGCCTCAAGGAGAACGTCATCCTCGGCAAGCTCATCCCCGCCGGTACGGGCCTGGCCCGCTACCGCAACCTGCGGGTCGAGCCCACCGAGGAGGCCAAGGCGGCTATGTACTCGATGGTCGACTACGGCGCCGACTACTCCGACTACGAGTTCGGGCAGGGCTCGGGCGAGGCCGTCCGGCTCGAGGACTACGACTTCGGCTCCTACAGCAGCTGAGCTGCCCGGACCCACGAGCGCCGGGCGCTCGTTCCCAGGTGGGAACAGGCGCCGGGCGTGTCGCGCGCTCCTGGTCACGGATCCGTGGTCATGCGTCCCAACTCCGCGAACGGGTCGTCGGATCGCCCGCCATCCGCGGAGTTGGGACGCGTGAGCCATGCCGTCCACGACGAGCGCGGGGCGCGCGTCCCGGCATGGGAGAACAATTCGCGCATACTACGCATTGGTTCAGACCACTCGATCGGACCGCCCCGAAGGGAGGTCGGCACCGGTCGGGAGGGTCGCCCACACAGCGGCGCACTCGCTTTGACCTTCGACCGCCCGAGCGGGTAACCTCATTCCTCGTGCCTGGACGTGTCCGGGCCATCCGGCGCGCCCGCGTGCGCATGCCGGAGCACCACCGACCACACGCCGACCGGATCCCCGGGCGGTGCCGGGCCAGCCGGGGCCGACACGCCCGACCGCGGGGGTCGTCGGCAGACCACCGACAGCCCCGGGCTCGACGGCGCTGCGCTATCCGGCCAGCCCGCCGAGAACGTCCCCAGGACAACAGACGACGCAACGGAGACGCAGTGCCCACGATCCAGCAGCTGGTCCGCAAGGGCCGCCAGGACAAGGTCGCCAAGACCAGGACCCCCGCGCTCAAGGGCAGCCCGCAGCGCCGTGGGGTGTGCACGCGCGTCTACACCACGACTCCGAAGAAGCCGAACTCGGCGCTGCGCAAGGTCGCGCGCGTCCGGCTGACCAGCCAGATCGAGGTCACCGCCTACATCCCCGGTGTCGGGCACAACCTGCAGGAGCACTCGATGGTGCTCGTGCGCGGCGGCCGGGTGAAGGACCTGCCGGGCGTTCGTTACAAGATCGTCCGAGGATCGCTCGACACGCAGGGCGTGAAGAACCGTAAGCAGGCACGCAGCCGGTACGGCGCGAAGAAGGAGAAGAGCTGATGCCGCGCAAGGGCCCTGCGCAGAAGCGCCCGATCGTCGTCGACCCGGTCTACGACTCCCCGCTGGTCACCCAGCTGGTCAACAAGGTGCTGACCGACGGCAAGAAGTCGGTCGCCGAGTCGATCGTGCACGGCGCGCTCGAGGGCGCCCGCGAGAAGACCGGCACCGACCCCGTCGTCACACTCAAGCGGGCGCTGGACAACGTCAAGCCGACCCTCGAGGTGAAGAGCCGCCGGGTCGGCGGGGCCACCTATCAGGTCCCAGTGGAGGTTCGCGCCAACCGCAGCACCACCCTGGCTCTCCGCTGGCTGGTCAGTTACTCGCGCGCCCGCCGTGAGAAGACCATGACCGAGCGGCTGATGAACGAGCTCCTCGACGCCTCCAACGGCCTCGGCGCGAGTGTCAAGCGCCGCGAGGACACCCACAAGATGGCCGAGTCCAACAAGGCCTTCGCCCACTACCGCTGGTAAGTAGCCCGACAGATGAGAATCGACGCACCCACGATGGCCACCGATCTGGCCATGGTCCGCAACATCGGGATCATGGCCCACATCGACGCGGGCAAGACCACGACGACCGAGCGGATCCTGTACTACACCGGCATCAACTACAAGATCGGTGAGGTCCACGAGGGCGCGGCCACCATGGATTGGATGGAGCAGGAGCAGGAGCGCGGCATCACCATCACCTCGGCGGCCACCACCACCCAGTGGGACGGCCACACCATCAACATCATCGACACGCCCGGGCACGTCGACTTCACTGTCGAGGTGGAGCGGTCGCTGCGCGTCCTCGACGGCGCGGTCGCGGTCTTCGACGCAGTCGCCGGAGTCGAGCCGCAGTCCGAGCAGGTGTGGCGCCAGGCGAGCAAATACCACGTTCCCCGGATCTGCTTCGTCAACAAGCTCGACCGGGTCGGCGCCGAGTTCCATCGCTGCGTCGACATGATCGTCACGCGGCTCAAGGCCGTGCCGCTGGTCGTCCAGCTCCCGATCGGGGCCGAGGCCGACTTCCGCGGCGTCATCGACCTGGTCGCCATGAAGGCGCTGGTCTGGAGCGCCGAGGCCGAGAAGGGCGAGATGTACGACACCGTCGACATCCCCGCCACCCATGCCGAGGCGGCCGGCGAGTACCGCGACAAGCTGCTCGAGACCATCGCCGAGCACGATGACGAGATGATGGAGCTCTACCTCGAGGGCCGCGAGCCCACCGAGGAGGCCCTGATCGCGGCGATCCGTCGGGCGACGATCGCCAGCAAGCTCACTCCCGTCCTGTGCGGTTCGGCGTTCAAGAACAAGGGTGTGCAGCCCATGCTCGACGCCGTCGTCCGCTACCTGCCGTCGCCGCTCGACGTCGGCGCCGTCGAGGGCCATGCGGTCGGCGACGAGAACGAGGTCATGACCCGTGAGCCCGACGAGGACACCCCGGTGTCCGCGCTGGCGTTCAAGATCATGAGCGACCAGCACCTCGGCAAGCTCACGTTCGTCCGCGTCTACTCCGGCACGCTCACGTCGGGCACCCAGGTGCTGAACAGCACCAAGGACCACAAGGAGCGGATCGGCAAGATCTACCGGATGCACGCGAACAAACGTGAGGAGATAGCACGGGCCAGTGCCGGCCAGATCGTCGCGGTCATGGGGCTGAAGAACACCACGACCGGCGACACGCTGTGCGCTGCCGACGCTCCTGTGATCCTGGAGTCGATGACCTTCCCGGCGCCGGTCATCTCGGTCGCCATCGAGCCCAGGACCAAGAGTGACCAGGAGAAGCTCGGCGCGGCGATCCAGCGGCTCTCCGAGGAGGACCCGACCTTCCAGGTCCGCACCGACGACGACACCGGCCAGACCATCATCTCCGGGATGGGCGAGTTGCACCTCGAGGTGCTGGTCGAACGGATGAAGCGCGAGTTCCGGGTCGTGGCCAATGTCGGTAAGCCGCAGGTGGCCTATCGCGAGACCATCCGCCGCGAGGTCGAGAAGGTCACCTACACCCACAAGAAGCAGACGGGTGGGTCCGGGCAGTTCGCCAAGGTCATCATCGACATCAAGCCCACCGGCGGCGAGGGCGACGGCGGCTACGAGTTCGTCAATGCCGTCACCGGCGGCCGCATCCCGCGCGAGTACATCCCCGCCGTCGACGAGGGCATCCAGGAGGCGATGGAGTTCGGCGTCGTCGCCGGATACCCGCTGGTGGACGTCCAGGTCACGCTCCGCGACGGCGCCTTTCACGACGTGGACTCTTCGGAGCTCGCGTTCAAGATCGCCGGCTCGATGGCGTTCAAAGAGGCGGCTCGGCGGGCCGACCCCGTGCTTCTCGAGCCGATGTTCGCCGTCGAGGTGACGACGCCCGAGGACTACATGGGCGACGTTATCGGCGACCTCAACTCCCGCCGTGGCCACATCCAGGCCATGGAGGAGCGTGCCGGCGCCCGCGTCGTCAAGGCGCTGGTCCCGCTGTCTGAGATGTTCGGCTACGTCGGGGACCTGCGCAGCAAGACCCAGGGCCGGGCAAGCTACTCGATGCAGTTCGACTCCTACGCCGAGGTTCCCAAGAACGTCGCGGAGGAGATCATCAAGAAGGTCCGGGGCGAGTAACGACGCCGCGGGCCCTCACCCGGCCCCTAACCCCCAACCGCAAGCCGTTATCGGCAACCGCGAGTCCTAACAGGAGGACCAGAAAGTGGCGAAGGCGAAGTTCGAGCGGACCAAGCCGCACGTCAACGTCGGCACCATCGGTCACATCGACCATGGCAAGACGACGCTGACCGCGGCGATCACGAAGGTCCTGCACGACAAGCACCCGGACCTCAACCCGTTCACGCCGTTCGACGAGATCGACAAGGCGCCGGAGGAGAAGCAGCGCGGCATCACGATCTCGATCGCTCACGTCGAGTACCAGACGGAGAAGCGGCACTACGCGCACGTCGACTGCCCCGGTCACGCCGACTACATCAAGAACATGATCACCGGCGCGGCGCAGATGGACGGCGCCATCCTCGTCGTGGCAGCGACCGATGGCCCGATGCCGCAGACGAAGGAGCACGTCCTCCTGGCCCGCCAGGTCGGCGTCCCCTACATCGTCGTGGCGCTGAACAAGGCCGACATGGTCGACGACGAGGAGATCCTCGAGCTCGTCGAACTGGAGGTCCGTGAGCTGCTGTCCAACTACGAGTTCCCCGGCGACGACGTCCCGGTGATCCGGGTGTCGGCACTCAAGGCGCTCGAGGGCGACGCCGAGTGGAGCGAGAAGCTCATGTCGCTCATGGACGCCGTCGACGAGTACATCCCCGAGCCGGTGCGAGAGACGGCCAAGCCGTTCCTGATGCCGATCGAGGACGTATTCACGATCACCGGACGCGGCACCGTCGTCACCGGCCGGGTCGAGCGCGGCATCCTCAAGGTCAACGAGGAGGTCGAGCTCGTCGGCATCCGGGAGGACGCTGCGCAGAAGACAGTCGTCACCGGCGTCGAGATGTTCCGCAAGCTCCTCGACGAGGCCCGTGCGGGCGAGAACGTCGGCCTCCTGCTCCGCGGCACCAAGAAGGAGGACGTGGAGCGTGGCATGGTCGTCGTCAAGCCTGGCACGACCACCCCGCACACCAACTTCGAGGCGCGGGTCTACATCCTGTCCAAGGACGAGGGTGGCCGGCACACGCCGTTCTTCAACAACTACCGCCCGCAGTTCTACTTCCGCACCACCGACGTGACCGGCGTCGTGACCCTCCCCGAGGGCACCGAGATGGTCATGCCCGGCGACACCACCCAGATGTCCGTCGAGCTGATCCAGCCGATCGCGATGGAGGAGCAGCTGCGGTTCGCGATCCGCGAGGGTGGCCGCACCGTCGGCGCCGGCCGGGTCACGAAGATCAACAAGTAGGTTGCGCCGCAGCGGGGCCGAGGCTGCAGGGCCCGGCCCCGCTGCACCCGCGTCGATTGGCCAGCGGCAGCCCGCCTCTGGCATACTGTCCTGGTTGCTCGGCGGAGGCCGCCGGGGCGCGCGCGCCGATGGTTCGCGGCCGTTACGGAGACCTCCACCCGATGTCCGGCCGCGACCCAGCCGGGCCTTTCGAGTTTCCCGCTATCCGACGAGTCGCACGCCTGCGCCGGACTCCGGCCAGGGTGCGCGACACGCCCGACCGCGGGGGTCGGAGGCCCGACCCCCGCGGCCACCAGAAAGTGCACGGCCCGGTTCGCAACAGCGGCACGAGAGAAGGACGACACGCAGCCATGGCGGGACAGAAGATCCGCATCCGGCTCAAGGCCTACGACCACGAGGTCATCGACACGTCGGCGCGCAAGATCGTCGACACGGTGACGCGCACCGGCGCGCAGGTCGCGGGTCCGGTGCCGCTGCCGACGGAGAAGAACGTGTACTGCGTCATCCGCTCGCCGCACAAGTACAAGGACAGCCGCGAGCACTTCGAGATGCGGACGCACAAGCGGCTCATCGACATCATCGACCCCACGCCGAAGACCGTCGACTCGCTCATGCGGCTCGACCTGCCGGCCGGGGTCGACATCGAGATCAAGCTGTAGAGGACGCGCCAGCGATGACGACACGCGTTACGGAGCAGGCGGGCAGTGCTGTTCTCAAGGGCCTGCTCGGCGAGAAGCTCGGCATGACCCAGGTGTGGGACGAGAACAACCGCATCGTCCCGGTCACCGTGGTCAAGGCCGGACCGTGCGTCGTGACCCACGTCCGCACGCCGCAGTTCGACGGCTACGACGCCGTGCAGATCGCCTACGGCGCGCCGAACCCGCGCAAGGTCACCAAGGCGATGCAGGGTCACTTCGCGAGGTCCGGCGCTACGCCGCGCCGTCACACCGCCGAGCTGCGTACGTCCGACGCGTCCGAGTACACCCTGGGCCAGGAGCTCACGGTCGAGCTGTTCGAGGCCGGCCAGATCGTCGACGTGGTGGGAACCACCAAGGGCAAGGGCTTCGCGGGCGTGATGAAGCGCCACGGTTTCTCCGGTGTCGGCGCGAGCCACGGCTCGCACAAGAACCACCGTAAGCCGGGCTCGATCGGCGGCGCCTCGACACCGAGCCGGGTGTTCAGGGGGCAGCGCATGCCCGGCCGGATGGGCAGCGCCCGCGTCACCGCACAGAACATCAGCGTCCAGGCCGTCGACGCCGAGAAGGGGCTGCTGCTGCTCAAGGGCGCCGTGCCCGGTCCGACCGGTGGGCTCGTGCTCGTCAAGACCGCCGCGAAGGGGGCCTGACATGACCACCGTGGACGTCCGGAGCGCCAAGGGCCGCAAGACCGGCACCGTGGAGCTGCCCGCCGACGTGTTCGACGTGCAGGTCAACGTGCCACTGATCCACCAGGTCGTCGTGGCGCAGCTAGCCGCCGCCCGCCAGGGCACGCACAGCACCAAGACCCGTGCCGAGGTGCGCGGCGGTGGGCGCAAGCCACACCGCCAGAAGGGCACCGGCCGGGCCCGCCAGGGCTCGATCCGCGCGCCCCAGTTCACCGGCGGTGGCGTCGTGCACGGCCCGACGCCGCGTGACTACGCGCAGCGGACGCCGAAGAAGATGAAGGCGGCTGCCCTGCGCGGCGCGCTCTCCGACCGCGGCCGGCACGGCCGGGTCCACGTCGTCGCCGGGTTCGTCGACGGTGACGCGCCGTCCACGAAGTCGGCTCTGGCGGTGCTGGGCAAGGTCACCGAGCGGGCGAACGTGCTGGCGGTCTTCGCCCGCGGCGACGCGGTGACGGTCAAGAGCCTGCGCAATGTGCCGGAGGTCCACCTGATCGCCGCAGACCAGCTCAACACGTACGACGTGCTGTGCTCCGACGACGTCGTGTTCACCAAGGCCGCTCTGGAGGCGTTCCTCGGGACCCGCGCAGCGCAGAAGCCGGCCGGGACGACCGAGGAGGAGGAGGGCCAGTGAGCTCCGTTCACAAGAGCCATCGCGACGTCCTGCGAGGCCCGGTCGTCTCCGAGAAGAGTTACGGCCTGCTCGACGAGAACAAGTACACCTTCGTGGTCGCGCCCGACGCGAACAAGACCGAGATCAAGATCGCGGTCGAGAAGGTGTTCAACGTGACCGTGACCGGCGTGAACACCCTCAACCGCGAGGGCAAGCGCCGCCGCACCCGCTTCGGGACGGGCAAGCGGCCCGACACCAAGCGCGCGATCGTCACCGTCGCCGAGGGCCAGCGCATCGACATCTTCGGGGGCCCGGTCTCCTGACCGGCACCAGCCACAAGGACGACGGACGACGAGGACTGACGAGACATGGGCATCCGCAAGTACAGGCCGACGACGCCGGGCCGGCGTGGCGCCAGCGTCGCCGACTTCGTCGAGATCACCCGGTCCGAGCCGGAGAAATCCCTGGTGCGTCCGCTCCCCAAGAAGGGCGGCCGCAACAACGCAGGGCAGATCACCACGCGGCACCGGGGCGGCGGACACAAGCGCCAGTACCGCCTGATCGACTTCCGCCGGGCCGACAAGGACGGCGTGCCGGCCAAGGTCGCGCACATCGAGTACGACCCCAACCGCACCGCCCGGATTGCGCTGCTGCACTACGCCGACGGCGAGAAGCGCTACATCCTGGCGCCGACCCGACTCGTGCAAGGTGCCGCCGTCGAGGCCGGTCCGCGGGCCGACATCAAGCCGGGCAACAACCTGCCCCTGCGCAACATCCCCGTCGGCACGGTCGTGCACGCGATCGAACTGCGGCCCGGTGGCGGCGCCAAGATCGCCCGGTCCGCCGGCGCGCGCGTGCAGCTCGTCGCCAAGGAAGGCACCTGGGCACAGCTGCGGATGCCGTCCGGCGAGATCCGCAACGTCGACGTCCGCTGCCGCGCCACGGTCGGCGAGGTCGGCAACGCGGAGCAGTCCAACATCAACTGGGGCAAGGCCGGCCGGATGCGGTGGAAGGGCAAGCGCCCGACCGTCCGCGGCGTGGCCATGAACCCGGTAGACCACCCGCACGGTGGCGGTGAGGGCAAGACCTCCGGTGGTCGCCACCCGGTCAACCCCAACGGCCGCCCGGAAGGGCGCACCCGCCGGGCCCACAAGCCCAGCGACCGCCAGATCGTCCGTCGCCGCAAGACCGGCAAGAAGCGTTGATCGGGAGCAGGTAGAGCATGCCGCGCAGCCTCAAGAAGGGCCCCTTCGTCGACGAGCACCTGGCCAGAAAGGTCGAGGCGCAGAACACGAAGGGCACAAAGAATGTCATCAAGACCTGGTCCCGCCGGTCGATGATCGTCCCGGACATGATCGGTCACACGATCGCCGTCCACGACGGTCGCAAGCACGTTCCGGTCTTCGTGACCGAGTCGATGATCGGCCACAAGCTCGGGGAGTTTGCGCCCACGCGGACGTTCCGGGGCCACGAGAAGGACGACCGGCGCGCCCGTCGCCGGTGACGTCCACCACGAGAAGCCAAGAGGAGCAACGATGGAAGCCAGGGCCCAAGCGCGGTACGTCCGCGTCACGCCCATGAAGGCGCGCCGCGTGGTGGACCTGGTCCGGGGCATGAAGGCCGACGAGGCCGCCGCCGTCCTGCGGTTCGCGCCGCAGGCCGCGGCCGAGCCGGTGCGCAAGGTGATCGAGAGCGCCGTAGCAAACGCTGTGAACGCCGGCGGACTGGCGCCGGATTCGTTGTACATCGCCGAGGCGTACGTCGACGAAGGCCCGATGCTCAAGCGGTTCCGGCCGCGCGCACAGGGCCGCGCCTACCGCGTCAACAAGCGCACGAGCCACATCACCGTGGTCGTGGAGGAAAGGACACCGGCGCAGCGCACCCGCAGCGCCGCAGGTTCGAAGGGAGGGACCCGCTAGTGGGTCAGAAGATCAACCCGCACGGGTTCCGGCTCGGCATCTCCACCGACCACAAGAGCCGGTGGTTCGCCGACAGCACGACGTCGGGGCAGCGCTACCGCGACTACGTCGCCGAGGACGTCGCCATCCGCAAGCTCATGGGCAAGGGGATGGAGCGTGCGGGCATCTCCAAGGTCGAGATCGAGCGCACCCGCGACCGCGTCCGCGTCGACATCCACACGGCCAGGCCCGGCATCGTCATCGGCCGCCGCGGCGCGGAGGCCGACCGGCTGCGCACGGAACTGGAAGAGCTCACCAGCAAGCAGGTGCAGCTCAACATCCTCGAGGTGAAGCAGCCGGAGATCGACGCCCAGCTCGTCGCTCAGGGCGTCGCCGAGCAGCTCTCCGCCCGGGTGGCGTTCCGCCGCGCGATGCGCAAGTCGATCCAGACCACGATGCGCGCCGGCGCAAAGGGCATCCGGGTGCAGTGCTCGGGCCGCCTCGGCGGTGCCGAGATGAGCCGGTCGGAGTTCTACCGCGAGGGGCGCGTGCCGCTGCACACCCTGCGGGCCGACGTCGACTACGGCTTCTACGAGGCACGCACCACCTTCGGCCGGATCGGTGTGAAGGTCTGGATCTACAAGGGTGAGGTGGCCGGCTCCCGTGCCGAGCGCGAGGCGCAGGCGGCGCAGGCCCGCGTCCAGCAGCAGCAGCGCCGCCGTCCCGAGCGGCGCCGCCCGGCCCGCGCCGGCGAACCGATGGCAGCCGACCCGGGGACCGCCGGGCCGGATGCGGCCCCGAGCAGCGAGCAGGAGGCCTGACCATGTTGATTCCCCGCAGGGTCAAGCACCGCAAGCAGCACCACCCCAAGCGGCGCGGGGCCGCCAAGGGCGGGACCTCGCTGTCGTTCGGCGAGTACGGCATTCAGGCGGTCGATGGACATTACGTGACCAACCGCCAGATCGAGTCGGCCCGGATTGCGATCAACCGGCACATCCGCCGTGGCGGCAAGGTCTGGATCAACATCTACCCGGACCGCCCGCTGACCAAGAAGCCGGCCGAGACCCGGATGGGCTCCGGCAAGGGTTCTCCCGAGTGGTGGATCGCCAACGTCCGGCCCGGCCGGATCATGTTCGAGCTCTCGTACCCCAACGAGAGGGTGGCCCGGGAGGCGCTGACCCGCGCGATCCACAAGCTGCCGATGAAGGCAAAGATCATCACGCGTGAGGCAGGTGAGCTCTGATGGCCATCGGTTCGAAGGACCTCACCTCCGCGGCGCTGCGCGCCATGTCCGACGAGGACCTGATGGAGAAGCTGCACGAGGGCAAGGAGACGCTGTTCAACCTGCGCTTCCAGGCCGCGACGGGGCAGCTCGAGAGCCACGGCCGGCTCAAGGCGGTGCGCCGTGACATCGCGCGGATCTACACGATCATGCGTGAGCGCGAGCTGGGCATCACCACCGTCGTCGAGGCCACCATGGACAACGCCGGCGCCGTCGAGGCCGCATCCGGCGGTGCCGCATGACAGAGAAGGAAGAGACCGTGACGGTGACATCCGTCGACACCCGGGGTTTCCGGAAGGTCCGGGAGGGCCTCGTCGTCAGCGACAAGATGGACAGGACGGTCGTCGTGGCCGTCGAGGACCGCTTCAAGCACCCGCTGTACGGCAAGGTCGTCCGCCGGACCAACAAGCTCAAGGCCCACGACGAGCAGAACACCGCCGTCACCGGCGACCGCGTGCTCCTGATGGAGACCCGGCCGCTGTCGGCCACCAAGCGGTGGCGCGTCGTGGAAGTCCTCGAGAAGGCCAAGTAGGAGACAGAAGTGATCCAGCAGGAGTCGCGACTGCGCGTCGCCGACAACACGGGTGCCAAGGAGCTTCTCTGCATCCGGGTTCTCGGTGGCTCCGGTCGGCGATACGCCGGCATCGGCGACGTCATCGTGGCGACCGTCAAGGACGCCATCCCCGGTGGCGGCGTCAAGAAGGGCGAAGTCGTCCGGGCCGTCATCGTGCGCACTGCGAAGGAGCGCCGCCGGCCGGACGGCTCCTACATCCGCTTCGACGAGAACGCGGCGGTCATCATCAAGGACGGCGGGGACCCGCGCGGCACGCGCATCTTCGGCCCCGTCGGCCGTGAGCTGCGCGAGAAGAAGTTCATGCGCATCATCTCGCTCGCGCCGGAGGTGCTGTAACCCATGCGGATCAAGAAGGGTGACACCGTCGTCGTCGTCGCGGGGCGTGACAAGGGTGCGGTCGGCAAGGTCATCACGGCCTACCCCACCCAGGACCGGGTCCTGGTCGAGGGCGTCAACCGCATCACCAAGCACACCAAGACCGTCCAGAGCGCGCGCGGAGCGAAGTCCGGCGGGATCGTGCACCAGGAGGCGCCGATCCACGTCAGCAGCGTGATGCTCGCAGTGGAGGTCGAGGTCGAGGGCGAGAAGAAGACCGTCGGTACCCGGGTGGGCTACCGCGTCGACGACAACGGCAACAAGGTCCGGTTCGCGAAGCGCACCGGTGAGGACATCTGATGACCACCACGACGGAAACGCGTACGTTGCCGCGCCTCAAGCAGCGCTACCGCGAGGAGATCCTCCCCGCACTGCGCGATCAGTTCGAGCGCGGCAACGTCATGCAGGTGCCGACCGTAGCCAAGGTCGTCGTCAACATGGGCGTGGGCGAGGCGGCCCGCGACGCCAAGCTGATCGAGGGCGCCATCCGCGACCTGCAGTCGATCACCGGCCAGAAGCCGGCGGTCACGAAGGCCCGCAAGTCGATCGCTCAGTTCAAGCTGCGCGAGGGCATGCCGATCGGCGCGCACGTCACGTTGCGCGGCGACCGGATGTGGGAGTTCCTCGACCGGCTGACGTCGGTTGCCCTCCCCCGGATCCGCGACTTCCGTGGCCTGTCGCCCACGCAGTTCGACGGGCGTGGCAACTACACGTTCGGTCTCACCGAGCAGTCGATGTTCCACGAGATCAATCAGGACTCCATCGACCGAGTCCGCGGCATGGACGTCACGGTCGTCACGACCGCCCAGACCGACGAGGAGGGCCGGGCGCTGCTCAAGCACCTGGGCTTCCCCTTCAAGGAGCAGTGACGATGAGCGCGCGGGCGAATCGAGGAACGCGACCATGAAAATGGAGAACTGACGTGGCGAAGAAGGCCCTGGTCAACAAGGCGAACGCGAAGCCCAAGTTCGCGGTGCGCGCCTACACCCGCTGTCAGCGGTGTGGGCGTCCGCACTCGGTCTACCGCAAGTTCGGCCTGTGCCGGGTGTGCCTGCGCGAGATGGCCCACCGCGGCGAGCTGCCGGGAATCACGAAGAGCAGTTGGTAATTGGCCAGCTGGTAACGATCGCCGCAGGTCCGCGAGCGCGGCGGAAACCACGGCGGGAAGAGGCACCGACACCATGACCATGACAGACCCGATCGCAGACATGCTGACCCGTCTGCGCAACGCAAACTCGGCCTACCACGAGACCGTGGCCATGCCGTACAGCAAGCTCAAGTCGCACATCGCCGAGATCCTCAAGCAGGAGGGCTTCATCTCGGGCTGGACCGTGCGGGAGAGCGCCGACAAGCCGGTCGAGAAGTCCCTCGTGCTGAGCCTGAAGTACGGCCCCAGCCGGGAGCGGTCCATCGCGGGTGTGCGCCGGGTGAGCAAGCCGGGCCTGCGGGTCTACGCGAAGTCGACCAACATGCCGAAGGTCCTCGGCGGGCTGGGCGTCGCGATCATCTCGACGTCGCAGGGCCTGCTGACCGACCGGTCGGCATCCAAGCAGGGCGTGGGCGGGGAAGTCCTCGCCTACGTCTGGTGACGGGAGGAGACCAGAGCCATGTCGCGCATCGGCAAGCTGCCCATTCCCGTCCCCAGCGGCGTCGACGTCGCCATCGAAGGCCGTGAGGTGACCGTGAAGGGCCCGAGGGGCTCTCTCAACCACACCCTGCCACTCACCATCGACGTCGAGCGGGCCGGCGACGGCACCCTCGCCGTCCGCCGTCCCGACGACGAGCGGGACAGCCGGTCCCTGCACGGGCTCACCCGCACGCTGGTGGCCAACATGGTCACCGGCGTGACGCAGGGTTACGAGAAGAAGCTCGAGATCGTCGGCGTCGGGTACCGGGTGGTTGCCCGCGGCTCCAACCTGGAGTTCGCGCTGGGCTACAGCCACCCGGTCCTGGTCGAGGCGCCGGACGGCATCAGCTTCGCGGTCGAGTCGCCGACGAAGTTCGCCGTCCAGGGCATCGACAAGCAGAAGGTCGGCGAGGTCGCGGCGAACATCCGCAAGCTGCGCAAGCCCGAGCCCTACAAGGGCAAGGGCATCCGCTACGCGGGCGAGCAGGTCCGCCGCAAGGTCGGAAAGGCTGGGAAGAAGTAGTCATGGGCATCGCGATCAACCGGCGCGTGGGCCACGGCGGCAAGGCCGCTGCCCGCGACCGCAGGCATCTGCGCGTCCGCAAGAAGGTCACCGGCTCGGGCGAGCGCCCACGCCTGGTGGTCACCCGGTCGCTGCGTCACATGGTGGCGCAGATCGTCGACGACGCGACCGGACGCACGCTTGCCTCGGCCTCCAGCATGGAGTCCGACCTGCGCGGCATGGATGGCGACAAGACCGTCATGGCCCGCAAGGTGGGCGAGCTCGTCGCCGACCGGGCCAAGGCCGCAGGCGTCGCGACCGTCGTGTTCGACCGAGCGGGCAACCGTTACCACGGCCGCGTCGCGGCGCTGGCCGACGGTGCCCGCGACGGCGGACTGCAGTTCTAAACGAAGGAAGTAGGGACATCATGGGTGGACCCCAGCGCCGCGGCGGCGGTGCCGGCGGCGAGCGCCGCGACCGCCGTGACCGCGACAACCGTCGCGACGGCGGGGCGGAGAAGACCGCGTACATCGAGCGCGTCGTCGCCATCAACCGTGTCGCCAAGGTCGTGCGGGGTGGTCGGCGCTTCAGCTTCACCGCCCTCGTGGTCGTCGGCGACGGCGACGGCACGGTCGGTGTCGGCTACGGCAAGGCCAAGGAGGTGCCCGCCGCAATCGCCAAGGGTGTCGAGGAGGCCAAGAAGCAGTTCTTCAAGGTGCCGCGCATCCAGGGCACGATCCCCCACCCGATCCAGGGTGAGAAGGCCGCAGGGGTCGTGTTGCTGCGCCCGGCGTCGCCCGGTACCGGCGTCATCGCCGGCGGCCCGGTG
This sequence comes from Jiangellaceae bacterium, assembly GCA_050743075.1. Lineage (GTDB taxonomy): Bacteria > Actinomycetota > Actinomycetes > Jiangellales > Jiangellaceae > JBOGDS01. Next base: position 22,464 of record JBOGDS010000026.1, read on the forward strand.
CGTGCCGTGCTGGAGTGCGCCGGCGTCCACGACGTGCTGAGCAAGTCGCTCGGCTCGTCCAACGCCATCAACATCGTGCACGCGACCGTCGCGGCCCTCAAAGGACTGGAGCGTCCCGAGCAGGTAGCGGCCCGCCGCGGCCTGCCGATCGAGGACGTCGCACCGGCAGCGTTGCTGCGTGCACAGGCCGGGGCCACGTCGTGACCCGGCTGAAGGTACGTCAGGTCAGGAGCGGCATCGGCGGCACGTCGTCGCAGCGCGAGACGCTGCGTTCGCTCGGGCTCAAGCGCATCCGCGACGAGGTCGTCCAGGAGGACCGGCCCGAGATTCGCGGCATGGTAAAGACGGTGGCTCACCTGGTCACCGTCGAGGAGGTGGACTGACATGGCCGACTCGCCACTCAAGCCCCACCACCTGCGTCCGGCCCCGGGAGCCAAGACCGCCAAGATCCGTGTCGGTCGCGGGGAGGCCGGCAGGAGGGGCAAGACGGCAGGCCGGGGCACCAAGGGAACCAAGGCCCGCGGCCGGGTTCCAGCCGGCTTCGAGGGCGGCCACCTGCCGTTGCACATGCGGCTGCCCAAGCTCAAGGGCTTCAAGAACCCGTTCCGGGTCGAGTTCCAGGTGGTCAACCTGGACCGGCTCTCGGCGCTCTACCCGAGAGGCGGCGACGTGACGGTCGAGGACCTGGTGGCCAAGGGCGCCGTGCGCGCCGGGCGTCCGGTCAAGGTGCTCGGCACCGGTGAGGTCTCCACGGCGCTGCTGGTGAGTGCCCACGCGTTCTCCGGATCGGCGCGGGAGAAGATCACAGCGGCCGGCGGATCGGCCACCGAGCTCTGAACCGGCCAGCTCGGCATCGGCCATATCCGACTGTTATCGTCACGAATCACGTGACAACGAGTCGGCCGCGCTGACTCGTCCGCACCACCGCACCGCCACTCGAGGCGGTGTGCAGGAGGCACCGACGTGCTCACCGCGTTCGCTCGGGCGTTCCGTACGCCCGACCTGCGCAAGAAGATGCTGTTCACGCTCGGCATCATCCTGCTCTTCCGGCTCGGTTCGGTGGTCCCGACGCCGGGGATCGACGTCCGGGCGGTGGACACCTGCGCCAACCTGGTGGGCAACACCGGTGTCTTCGGCATGCTCAACCTGTTCTCCGGTGGCGCGCTGCTCCAGCTCGCCGTGTTCGCGCTGGGCATCATGCCGTACATCACGGCGAGCATCATCCTGCAGCTGCTGACGGTCGTGATCCCGCGCTTGGAGGCGCTGAAGAAGGAGGGCCAGTCCGGCCAGACGAAGATCACTCAGTACACCCGGTACCTCACTATCGGCCTGGCCATCCTGCAGGCGACCACGATCATCTCGCTGGCGCGCAGCGGCCAGTTCTTCCAGAACTGCCCGGAAGAGATCATGCCGGACCAGTCCGCGTCGACGATCATGCTCATGATCCTCACCATGACGGCCGGCACGGCGGTGATCATGTGGCTGGGCGAGCTCATCACCGACCGCGGCATCGGCAACGGCATGTCGATCCTGATCTTCACCCAGATCATCGCGACGTTCCCCAGCGCACTGTGGCAGATTCAGGTCGAGCAGGGCTGGCCGACGTTCACCGTCGTCTGCCTGGTCGGCCTGGTCGTGGTGGCCCTGGTGGTCTTCGTCGAGCAGTCCCAACGGCGGATCCCGGTGCAGTACGCAAAGCGGATGGTCGGCCGGCGGATGTACGGCGGCTCGTCGACCTACATCCCGCTGAAGATCAACCAGGCCGGCATCATCCCGGTCATCTTCGCGTCGTCGCTGATGTACCTGCCGCTGCTGATGAGCCAGTTCAACTCGACGTCGGGCTGGGCGATCTGGATCCAGAACAACTTCGTCGACGGCAGCCACCCGTTGTACATGCTCTCGTTCTTCCTGCTGATCGTGTTCTTCACCTACTTCTACGTGTCGATCACGTTCAACCCGAAGGACGTCGCCGACAACATGAAGAAATACGGCGGGTTCATCCCCGGCATCCGGGCCGGGCGGCCGACCGAGGAGTACCTCGACTACGTGCTGACCCGGCTCACCGCACCGGGCTCGGTCTACCTCGGGCTGCTTTCGTTGATCCCACTCGTGGCGTTCGTACTGATCAACGCCAACCAGAACTTCCCGTTCGGCGGCACCAGCATCCTGATCATGGTCGGGGTCGGCCTGCAGACCGTGCAGCAGATCGAGAGCCAGCTCCAGCAGCGTAACTACGAGGGCTTCCTTCGGTGAGGCGCCTGCTCCTGATGGGTCCGCCCGGCTCGGGCAAGGGGACCCAGGCCGCCGTGGTTGCCAAGCGGCTGGGCATCCCGGCCATCTCGACGGGCGACATCTTCCGCGAGAACGTCGCGGCCGGCACGGATGTCGGACGCAAGGCCAAGGCCTACCTGGCCGAGGGCGACTACGTTCCCGACGCCGTGACCAACGAGATGGTCCGCGGCCGGCTGGCCGAGGCCGACGCCCTCGACGGCTTCCTCCTCGACGGCTACCCCCGAACCGTGCCGCAGGTCGAGTTCCTCGACCTGATCCTGGGCGACCTCGGGGTCAGCCTGGACCGGGTCCTGCTGCTGACGGTCGACGTCGAGGAGGTGGTCGGCCGGCTGCTCCGACGGGCCGCCGCCGACGGGCGCACCGACGACAGCGAGGCCGTGATCCGGCACCGGCTGGCCCTGTTCGCCGAGCAGACGGCGCCGCTCGCGGCCGTCTACGACGCGCGCGGGCAGCTGCGGAAGGTCGACGGCATGGGATCGGTCGACGCGGTGTCCGCCCGGATGCTGGTCGCCGCCGACTCCGCCGGCGAGCAGCTCGACGGCGCGGCCGGGCGGGCATGATCTCGCTCAAGTCCGAGGCGGAGGTCGCGAAGATGCGCCTCGCCGGGCTCGTGGTCGCCGAGGCGCTGGCCGCAGTGCGAGCGGCCGTCGCGCCGGGTGTCACGCTGCGCGAGCTGGACGCCATCGCCTCGGGAGAGATCCGCTCCCGCGGTGCAGTTCCGTCGTTCCTCGACTACCTGCCGGGCGTGGGCTACGTGCCGCGCGGGCCCGGCCGCAACTCGTTCCCTGCAACCATCTGCGCCTCGGTGAACGAGGAGATCGTCCACGGCATACCGGGCGATCGCAGGCTGCGTTCCGGCGACGTGGTGTCGATCGACTGCGGTGCCATTCTCGACGGCTGGCACGGCGACTCGGCGGTGACGGTTCCGGTCGGGGAGGTCAGCGACGAGGCGTCCGGCCTGCTGCGCACGTGCGAGGACGCGCTCTGGGCGGGCCTCGCGGCCATGCAGCCCGGTGGACGGCTGCGCGACATCGGCGGCGCTGTCGAGGACCACGTCCGCGCGAGCGGCGACTACGGCATCGTCGCCGAGTACGGCGGGCACGGCATCGGTACCGAGATGCACCAGGACCCGCACGTGCTCAACTACCGGACCCGGGTCCGCGGCCCGCGGCTGGTACCCGGTCTGGCGCTGGCGATCGAGCCCATGATCAACCTCGGTGGGCCGCAGACCGAGCTGCTCGACGACGAGTGGACCGTCGTCACAGCCGACGGCTCGCTCTCGGCGCACTTCGAGCACACCGTCGCCGTCACCTCAGACGGTCCCTGGGTGCTCACCGCGCTGGACGGCGGGGCGTCCCGACTCGCCTCCTTGGGCGTGCCGACCCCAGCGACAGCCTGACAGGTCCGCCTGCGCCGAAGGGTCACGCTCTGAGTGCCCACGTCGGTACTCAGATCGCCGCATCCCGGGTCAGGTGAGCGTCTTGGCGAACATCTCGCCATCGACGTGGGCCTCACCGAGGTGGTCCGGCCACCTCCGCCGCCCGGCCTTTCCACCGTCCGGGCCTTCCAGAAGGCTCGGCTCGACCTCACCCTCGCGTGGCTGCGACATCGCACCGGCTGGTGTCGCATCACTGCACACCTCGCTGGCTGGACCGGACCTCGCCGGCTGGAACGGCACCCCAGAGGCAGATCCGTGAGCTCGGCGCCGCTGCAGTCAGCGGGGTCCGGGTAGGCCAGCGAGGTTGGGTGGACCACGAGGGACCTACGTGCGCAGGACCGCTCCGGTCTCGGCGGCCGGTCTCGGCCGCCGCGTCGCCGCGGGCCGCGGCCGTCACAGCAGACGGCCCGCTGTCGGCGCGCGTCGAGCACACGGTCGCCGTCACTGCCGACGGCCTGTGGGTGCTCACCGGGCTGACGGCGGCGCGTCCCGGCTGGGCTCGGCCCTGCTGATTGTCAGGCCGGACAACTCCCTGACCTGGGCGAACGCGGCGAGTGGCCTGACAAGTCGGATCGCCGGCGAGCTGTCGGGGCGGTGGGCCGAGTCGCCGCAGGCTGTCGATCTGTCCGGCCTGACAACGTGCCGCCCGAGGGCGGACCAGGTCTGGGTGTGCTCGGGCTCAGGGTGATCCCGGATGGTAATCCGGGTCGGTGCTCCGAGATACTGCCTCCATGGTCGAACCGCCGGAGATGCGCGCGTCCGACGCGGACCGCGAACGGATCACTGCCGTGCTGCGCGACGCGCATGCCGATGGTCGGCTGCCGCAGGATGAGCTGCTCGAGCGACTGGAGGCAACCTACCGGGCGCGGACGTACGGCGAGCTCGACCACCTGGTCGCCGACCTGCCCCGGCCACGCCCACCGGCTGCCGCCGTGGCGCCTCGCCCGGTTGCAGCACCAGTAGCACGGCCCGCCAAGGGTCTCAGCGGCTTCCTGACGTTCAACTGGTGGGCATGGGGCTGCGCTGTCGCGATCAACCTGGTGGTCTGGCTGCTGGTGTCGATCGGCAACGGCAGCGTTTCCTACTTCTGGCCGATGTGGGTCGCCGGCCCCTGGGGCGCGCTGCTGGCCGTCTGGACCCTGGCCGAGAACGAGCGCCGGAATCGCAAGCACCGGGGGTGAACGCCCGGCAGCTCGAGTGGAGCCCGAGCCGGAGCGGACGCAGCACGTGACGGGGGGTGGAGGTGCCGGTTTGGCGTCTGACCCCCGTGGTGGCGTAGAATCTCTCGATGGCCCACTGTGGCCTGTTTCGTCGTGCCCCGCGGCTGGTTCCGTCCTGGGACAGGGGTGCGCAGAACGGGCTGGTCGCCTCGACGGCGGTGCGGCCGTCAGCACCCAACCAAGTCCGATCACAGAAGCGCGGAGGCTATGCCGAAGAAGGATGGGGTCATCGAGATCGAGGGCACCGTGGTCGAGGCTCTACCGAACGCCATGTTCCGGGTCGAGCTGTCCAACGGCCACAAGGTTCTCGCGCACATCTCAGGCAAGATGCGCCAGCACTACATCCGGATCCTCCCCGAGGACCGCGTCGTGGTGGAGCTCAGCCCGTACGACCTCACCCGCGGTCGGATCGTCTACCGCTACAAGTGACCACGACGTACGAGGGCGTGCCCTCGCAGCACGCCCCACACGGAGAGATCGATGAAGGTCAAGCCGAGCGTCAAGCCCATGTGCGACAAGTGCAAGGTGATCCGCCGCCACGGCCGGGTCATGGTGATCTGCGAGAACCTGCGCCACAAGCAGCGCCAGGGCTGAACGACCCAGACAACGCACCGACATCCCCGCCACCAGGCGGGTACCACCCCCGGTCGGAGGCCGGGGCCCACCAGCGGGCAAGCAGGTGGGATGCGGTGCGCCAGACACCTCCGCTTCACGAAGGAGAATGAGAGCCCGCATGGCACGCCTCGTCGGCGTCGACCTCCCGCGCGACAAGCGCATGGAGGTTGCGCTCACCTACATCTTCGGCATCGGCCGTACCCGCGCACTCGAGACGCTCAGGGAGACCGGGGTCAGTCCCGACCTTCGCGTCAAGGACCTCGGCGACGAGGAGCTGGTGAAGCTCCGCGACTGGATCGAGGCCAACTACCAGATCGAAGGTGACCTGCGCCGCGAGGTCCAGGGCGACATCCGCCGCAAGGTCGAGATCGGTAGCTACCAGGGCATCCGGCACCGCCGCGGCCTTCCGGTCCGCGGTCAGCGCACGCACACGAACGCCCGTACCCGCAAGGGTCCGCGCAAGACCGTCGCCGGCAGGAAGAAGGTCGGCAAGTGACCGCGCGGCGGCCCGTCATGGCCCCGCCGCACCGCTGACCGCCACTGCGAAGACTTCCGGACAGGAGCACCACATGCCCCCAGCAAAGGGCCGCCAGACCGCCAAGGTGCGGCGCAAGGAGAAGAAGAACGTCGCGCACGGCGTGGCGCACATCAAGAGCACGTTCAACAACACCATCGTGTCGATCACCGACCCGCAGGGCAACGTGATCGCGTGGGCCAGCGCCGGCCAGGTGGGGTTCAAGGGCTCGCGCAAGTCCACCCCCTACGCCGCGCAGATGGCGGCCGAGGCCGCCGCCCTCCGCGCTCAGGAGCACGGCATGCGCAAGGTCGACGTCTTCGTCAAAGGTCCGGGCTCGGGTCGTGAGACCGCGATCCGCTCGCTGCAGGCCGTCGGCCTGGAGGTGGGCACGATCTCCGACGTGACGCCGCAGGCGCACAACGGCTGCCGCCCGCCGAAACGCCGCCGCGTCTGACGTCGTCGAGACCTACAGGAGATCTGAGAAATGGCCCGCTACACCGGACCCATCACCAAGAAGTCGCGCCGGCTCGGCGTCGACCTCGTGGGCTTCGACAAGGCGTACGAGCGACGTCCGTACCCGCCCGGCCAGCACGGCCGCGCCCGGCAGAAGGAAAGCGAGTACCGCCTCCAGCTGCACGAGAAGCAGAAGGCGCGCTACACCTACGGCATCCTCGAGAAGCAGTTCCGCCGCTACTACGAAGAGGCCAATCGCACCCAGGGCAAGACCGGCGAGGCGCTGCTGCAGATCCTCGAGTCGCGGCTGGACAACGTCGTGTACCGCGCCGGCCTCGCTCGCACCCGCCGCCACGCGCGTCAGCTGGTCGTCCACGGCCACTTCCTGGTCAATAGCCGGAAGGTCAACGTGCCGTCGTACCGGGTGTCGCCGTACGACGTCATCGACGTGCGGACGAAGTCGCAGGAGACGACGCCGTTCATCATCGCGCGCGAGACGCACGGCGAGCGACCGGTCCCGGCGTGGCTGGAGGTTCTCCCCGGCCAGATGCGCATCCTCGTCCACCAGCTCCCGGTCCGGCAGCAGATCGACACGCCGGTCCAGGAGCAGCTCATCGTCGAGCTCTACTCGAAGTAACCCTGGTGTCCGACCGGACATCAGCCCTGGTCGCGACCGTCATATAGCGGGCGGTGCGGAGAGGAAGCACCAGTGCTAATCACCCAGCGTCCCAACCTCGCCGAGGAGCCGGTCGACGACACCCGGTCCCGGTTCACCATCGACCCCCTCGAGCCGGGCTTCGGCTACACGCTCGGCAACTCGCTGCGCCGGACCCTGCTCTCGTCGATCCCCGGCGCTGCCATCACGTCGATCCGCGTCGACGGCGTGCTGCACGAGTTCACGACGATCCCGGGGGTGAAGGAGGACGTCACCGACGTCATCCTCAACCTGAAGGAGCTCGTGGTCTCGTCCGAGCACGACGAGCCGGTGACGATGTACCTGCGCAAGCAGGGCCCGGGCGCCGTCACGGCGGCCGATATCGCGCCGCCGGCCGGCGTCGAGGTGCACAACCCTGAGCTGCACATCGCCACACTCAACGGCAAGGGCAAGCTGGAGATGGAGCTGACGGTCGAGCGCGGCCGCGGCTACGTCTCCGCCGTGCAGAACAAGCGAGCCGACGCCGAGATCGGCCGGATCCCGGTCGACTCGGTCTACTCGCCGGTCCTCAAGGTCACCTACAAGGTCGAGGCCACCCGGGTCGAGGGTCGTACCGACTTCGACAAGCTCATCGTCGACGTCGAGACCAAGCCGTCGATGCGCCCGCGCGACGCCGTGGCGTCGGCCGGCACCACGCTGGTGGAGCTGTTCGGGCTGGCCCGCGAGCTCAACGTCGACGCCGAGGGCATCGAGATCGGGCCGTCGCCGGTCGACGCCCAACTCGCCGCCGATCTGGCCCTGCCGATCGAGGACCTGCAGCTCACCGTGCGGTCGTACAACTGCCTCAAGCGTGAGGGCATCCACTCGGTGGGTGAGCTGATCTCGCGCAGCGAGGCCGACCTGCTGGACATCCGCAACTTCGGCCAGAAGTCGATCGACGAGGTCAAGGCCAAACTCGCCACCATGGGTCTCGCGCTCAAGGACGGCGCACCCGGCTTCGACCCCGCCGCCGCCGTGGACTCCTACGGCGACGACGACCAGTCCTACGCCGAGGACGAGCAGTACTGACCCAGGGGCTGCGGGGCGGGTCGCCCCGCAGCCGCCTTCACACGAGGAGAGACCATGCCCACCCCGACCAAGGGTGCCCGCCTCGGCGGCTCGCCGGCGCACCAGCGCCACATCCTGGCGAACCTGGCCACGGCGCTGTTCGAGCACGGCCGCATCACGACGACCGAGGCCCGGGCGAGGAGGCTGCGCCCGGTCGCCGAGCGGCTGATCACCAAGGCCAAGCGCGGCGACCTGCACGCACGCCGCCAGGTGCTCAGCACGATCGGTGACAAGGGCGTCGTGCACACCCTGTTCACCGAGATCGGCCCCCGGTACGAGAACCGCAACGGCGGCTACACGCGGATCGTCAAGATCGGCCCGCGGAAGGGCGACAACGCACCGATGGCGGTGATCGAGCTGGTGGAGCCGCTGGCCGAGCAGGTCGTGGCCGAGGCCGAGGGCGCCACCCGTCGAGCCGCTAAGAAGGCTCCCGCGAAGAAGACCGCCGCGCCGGCCGCTGGGGCCGCTGGGGCCGCCGATGTGGCCGCCGTTGCCGGGGCCGGCGTCGAGGTCGCGGCGTTCGCCGACCTTCCGGTCGAGGAGGGCCCGTACGGCCTCGACTCGGCCGGTCCGACCGACGACGGCTCCGCCCCAGAGGGCTTCACGGTCAAGGGCAATGAGGACTCGAAGCTGTACCACACACCGGAGTCGCCGTCCTTCGACGCGACCATCGCCGAGGTGTGGTTCCGCACCGCCGAGGCCGCCGAGGCCGCTGGGTTCTCGAAGCCGAAGAACGCCTGACGCGTCCAACCCGCGCGATGCAGCCCGCTGCTACCGAGTCCGGTGGCCGCGGGCTGTTGCGTCTGCGGCTCGACCTCTCCTACGACGGCGCCGGCTTCTCCGGTTGGGCGACGCAGCCGGGCCGGCGCACCCTCCAGGAGACGCTCGGGCAGGCGCTCGGCGTCGTGCTGCGCACCGAGCCGCCGCGGCTGGTCGTCGCCGGGCGGACGGATGCCGGGGTCCACGCTCGCGGGCAGGTGTGCCACGTCGACGTGCCGGTGGCCGCGTGGGAGGCCCTGCCTGGTCGGACCTTGCGGCCGCCTGACGAGGCTCTGGTCCGCCGGTTGGCCGGCGTGCTGCCAACCGCCATCCGGGTGTACGGCGCAACGGTCGCTCCGGAAGGCTTCGACGCCCGGTTCTCGGCGCTCTGGCGTCGCTATGCGTACCGCGTCGCCGACACTGTTTTCGGCGCGGATCCGCTGCGCCGGGGAACGGTGCTCTGGCACCCGCGGCCGCTCGACGTCGACGCCATGAACGACGGCGCCGCGGGACTGACCGGCGAGCAGGATTTCGCCGCGTTCTGCCGCCCACGCGAGGGTGCGACGACGATCCGCACGCTGCAGGCACTGCGCTGCGATCGGGCTGAGGGCGGGCTCGTCGTCGTGACCGCCCAGGCCGACGCGTTCTGTCACAACCAGGTGCGGGCGATGGTCGGTGCGCTGTTGATCGTCGGCGACGGCCGCCGCCCGGCCGACTGGCCCGCACGGGTGCTGGCAGCGCGGGTCCGCGATCCTTCGGTGCCGGTCGTCCCGGCTCACGGGCTGACGCTCGAGGCCGTCGGCTATCCGCCCGACGACGAGGTCGGCCGTCGCGCGGACGACACCCGGCATCGGCGCGCTCGCCGTCGATGACCCGACCACAGGCGAAGCTGACCTATTTGCGGGGTGTGTGCACGCCCCTGCCCCGAGTTCGTCACGGTGTGCGGACGGCTCCGCGACGCCTTGCGCAGCTTAGACTCCGGCCGTATCACTGCACGCCACACGGGAGATGCGATGTCGCTGACCAATCCACGAAACCGACGCCGGGCGCTCGTTGGCGCGGCCCTGGCCACCACCATGGTGGCACCGCTTGCCGCGACCAACGCTGTGGCGCAGGACGGCGGTAAGCCGGCGTTCACGCTGACGATCCTGCACAACAACGATGGCGAGTCCCGGCTCGCCGGTGCGCCGGGAAACCCGGACTTCGGCGGCGTCGCAAGGTTCGCCTCGCTCGTCGACGATCTTCGAGACGCAGCCACCCGAGGACGTGCGCCGGACGACCAGGCCCGTCGACGTGGCGCCGTCCTGCTGTCCTCGGGCGACAACTTCCTGGCCGGTCCGGAGTTCCAGGCCAGCCTGGAGAAGGGTGTGCCTTTCTACGACGCCCTGGCCCTGCGTGAGGTCGGCTACGACGCGTTCGCCATCGGCAACCACGAGTTCGACTTCGGCCCCGACGTGCTGGCCGACTTCATCGACAGCTTCGGCAAGAACCCGCCGCCGTTCGTGTCGGCCAACCTCGACGTCAGCGCGGAGCCACGGCTGGCCGCGCTCGCCGACGACGGCACGATCGTCGCGAGCACCATCGTCCGTGAACGTGGCGAGCGCATCGGTGTCGTCGGCGCCACCACGCCGCTTCTGCCGGCGATCTCCAGCCCGCGCAACGTCGAGGTGCTCGATGACGTTTCCGGACTGGTCCAGGGCCAGGTCGACAGGCTGACCGACCGCGGCATCGACATGATCATCCTGATCAGCCACCTGCAGAACGTGAACGAGGACCGCGCGCTGGTGCCGATGCTGACCGACGTTGACGTCGCCATCGCTGGCGGCGGCGACGAGCTGCTCGCCAACGAGGACGACCTGCTCGTACCCGGTGACGTGCGTGCCATCGACCCGACAACTGGCCAGCCATTCAACTACCCCGTTCTCGCCAGCGACGCCGACGGCGCGAGCGTGCCGATCGTGACGACGGCCGGCGACTACAAGTACGTAGGCCAGCTCGTGGTCAACTTCGACAAGAACGGCAACGTCCTCAGCGTCGACGACTCCAGCGGGCCGGTGCGGGTGTCCGGGGTGGCGCCGGACGCGGTCGCCCCGGACAAGCGGATCCAGAACCGTGTCGTGACGCCAGTCAACGCGTTCATCGCCGAGCTGGCCGAAACCGTCATCGCGCAGTCCGAGGTGGCGCTCGAAGGTCGCCAGAATCCTGGTGTCCGCACCGAAGAGACCAACCTGGGCGACCTGATCGCCGACGCGCTGCTCGACGCCGGCGAGGACCACGCGGCCGACTTCGGCGTGGTACCGCCCGACGTCGCGATCCAGAACGGCGGCGGGATCCGCAACGCCACGCTGATCCCGGCCGGGCCGATCACCGAGCTGAACACGTTCGAGATCGCGCCGTTCTCGAACTTCGTGTCGGTGGTACCCGATGTGCCGCGCGACCAGTTCAAGGAGATCGTCGAGAACCTGGTGTCCGCCATTCCCCTGTCGAACGGCCGGTTCGGTCAGATCGGCGGGTTCAGCTTCACCTACGACGCCACCCGGACCGCGCAGGTGGTCGACAACGCCGGCGTCGTGCTCACGCCAGGCGACCGCGTGCGGTCGCTGGTGCTCGACGACGGCACGGTCATCGTGGCCGACGGCGCGGTCGTGGCAGGCGCGGGCGTCGCGGTTGCGACGAACGACTTCAGCGCCCGGGGTGGCGACCAGTACCCGTTCCGAGGGCTGCCGTTCACCACGGTCGGTCTGTCCTACCAGCAGGCGCTGTCCGACTACATCGTCGACGACCTCGCCGGGCTGATCTCGGCGGCGGACTACCCCGAAGGCGGTGAGGGCCGGATCGTCCGCCTCGGCTGAGCTGAGGGTTCTCCGCCCTTCGACTTGGCTGAGGGACGGAAAACCCTCCACTCGCGGGGAAGTGGATGCCAGGGCGGGATCGGGGATGACCCTGAGGCGGTCTCGGGCGGGTACGGCGTAGCCTGGAACGATGCTGCAGGATCTGATCTCCATCGCTGTCGCCGCCGGGGGAGCCGGGCTGGTGTGGCTGGCGGTCCAGCGGGCCAGGGCCAAGTGGTGGGCCGGCTCGCTTCAGCTCGGCTCCATCGGCTTCCTGCTGATCGGGGCGTCGGCCATCGGGATCGTCGGCTTCCTGGCGGGAATCGCGTTCAGCCCGCTGGCCTGGCTCGGCGTCGCGGCGCTTGGCATCGCTGGCGTGCTGTTCGTGGCCGGCCAGCGGCTCGAGGGCCGCGCACCGAAGCCGGCACCCAAGGCGGTCCAGTCAGGCGGCGGAGGGCGAGCCCTGCCAGCCGCGCGCCGCGAGAAGGCGCCGGCGGTCGACGACGACCTCGCCGACATCGAGGCCATCCTCAAGAAGCACGGCATCAGCTAGCCTGGTTGCCCTTCGGGTGGAGCTGTTCGCGTACGAGCCGTTCGCCTCACGGGTGTGGCAGCTCCGCGAGAACGTCACCGCGTACGACGCCTGGCATGTCGTACTGTCCGAGTCCTTGCACGCGAAACTGGCCACCCTGGACGTGAGACTGAGCGGGGCGACCGGACCGCGATGCGACTTCCAGACGCCGCCAGCGATCCCGCCCCGGGATCTGACAGCCGAAGCCGGCTGTCGTGGCGGCTAGGGCCGGCGGGCCCAGAGACCGAGCACCTGGCGGACGACCTGCTCGGGTCGTTCGAGTGGAGGAAGGTGACCGGCACCGTCGATCGGCGCACTCGTACCGTCGGATAGTTCCTGGGCTGACAGCGACGCTGCCGCAGGGTCCCACATCCTGTCTTCGGAGTCGGCGAGAAGCAGCGCGGGCGCGGTCACATGGACCAGGAGGTCGGTGATGTCGGGCCGTCGAAGCATCATGCTGCTCGTGCATCGGTGCATGCCGACGCCGGTTCGCCTGAACGAACGCGGCACGCGCGATGTGACCGGCCTCCTCGTCCACACCCGGAGGATCTCGGGGGCGAGCAGAGCATCGGCTACGGCGTTCGCGAGTGGCCCGATCGGTCCGGTCAGTCGGTAGAGGGCGACGAGCGCACGGATCCTGGCACGTTCCGATGCCGCTAGCGGAGTGGTCGGTGCGGCGATGGCCACGGAGGCTGCGGCACAGCTGCGGATGGCGAGCGGCGAACACGAGCCCTACGTGGCCTCCCCAGGCGTTGCCGACCCAGTCGACCGCGTCCAACCCGAGGACGGCGATCACATCGGCCGCTGCACGGCGCAATCGACGAGCGTGAAGTGCCCCGGGAGGGCCGCTCCGCCCGTGACCGGGGCAATCGACCAACACCAGGGTGCGGTGCGCGGCCAACGACCTCCGGACTCGCTGCCATTGGTGGGAGTCGACGAACAGGCTGTGCAACAACAGCGCCGGTGGCCCGGTGCCAACTGTCTCCACCTGAAGGTCGCCGATAGCGGTCCTGACGACTGTGACCCGTCCAGCAGCCGCCATCGGTTCCCCCTCGATCTCGGTGGGTGCTGCCTCGGAGGTTCAGCCGGTCCTACAGGTCGAAGTCGTCGCCCTCGCAGCCGACGGTCACCGGTACCGCTGCTCCAGCGGCGTACTGGGCAGCCAGCTCGTGGACGGCGTTGTCGGTGCGTCCGGGTGCGTGGTGGATCAGCACGAGCTGCCCGACGTCGGCTCGTGTCGCCAACGCGACGGCGTCGCTGACCGTCGAATGGCCGTACGCCTTCGCGACGGCGCGCTCGTCGTCGTCGAACTGGGCGTCGTGGAAGAGGACGTTGACGCCGTGCGCGAGTGCAGTTCCCGGATCCGGGTTGCTGGAGGGGTCGTGATCAGGCAGGTAGGCGAAGGACGCACCGTCGGCCTCGACCCGGATGCCGAACGTCCGGCCGCCCTTGTGCGGCACGTCGACGAACAGGACCTTGGCGCCGCCCGCCTCGATCCAGCCGGCCTCGGTCGCCTCGAACCGCCAGGTCCCGCGGAGCCCCTCCGGCCCGATCGGAAAGTGCGGTGGCGACATCGCCCGTCGGAGCAACCCCGCGGCTCCGCCGGGCGAACCGGGCGTCGCGCCGTCCTGCGCCGGCATTCGCATCACGACGTCGGACGCCTCGGTGTCGCCGGCCCGGAAAAACGGCAGGCCCTGGACGTGGTCCCAGTGCAGGTGGCTCAGGACGATCTCGCCGCGGAAGGCGGCGCCGTGCAGCCATGGGGACAAGTGGGTCAGACCGGTGCCGGCGTCCAGGACCAACGCTGGCGCCGTCGTCCCGGTGGTCGTCACGGAGACGCACGACGTGTGGCCGCCGACGCCGGTGAACTCAGCGCCTGGCGCCGGCGTTGATCCACGGACGCCGTGCAAGGTGATCTTCACGCCGGTGTGGTCTCCTCGCGGCGGTGTGACTGCGCCAGCTCGGCGAGCCGGTCCCGGTCGATCGCCGTCGCCGGTGCCGCGGCGATCCGTACCGGCGTCACCGCCACCAGCGTCGACGTCCGCAGCCCACCTTCCAGCACGGCGCGCTCGCCGAGCACCGCACCCGGACCGACCTCGGCGAGGCGTTGACCGTCGACCTCGACGGCCAGGACACCGTCGAGGAGCAGGAAGAGCTCGCCCCCCGGCTCGCCCTGGCGGGTCAACGCCTCGCCTTCGGCCAGCGTGACGATCCGCGGCCGCTCCGATCCCCCCATGAGCAGCCGCGAGAGGACACGCTCCCCCGCGCTCTCGGCGGCAACCGTGAGCGCCGGGGAATCCTCGTCTCCCCAGGGCGTACGGTGGCCGAACGAATGTGCCGACCAGCCGGAGAAGTCGGTCAGGCCGGACTTGAGGACGAGCATGCCGGTGGCGTCGTAGACCCAGTGCCGGGGGAACGGGCTGGCGCCGGTGAGCTCGACCTTGCTGCGCCCGTCTGGATGCATGGTCAGGGCCAGGGTCGTCCACACCCACGGCGACTGGAGCTTGACGAACGGCGGGTGCGGGACGGCGCGCGGGGCCGGCAATGCGGTACGCCCCCCGCAGGTCTGCACGAACCGGACGCTCCCGTCGTCGCGATACTCGGGTGCCTGGCGGATCTCGGGGAACGCGACGTTGGTGAACGTGGTGCCGAGCGGTCCGATCCGTACCGTGGTCGAGCCCATGACGACCTCGGAGGTGGTCTCGTAGCCGGCCCGGACGATCCGTCCGCCGTCGACCTGCCCCCAGCCCGCGAGCACGTTGGCGAAGCGGAACCGGTCCTCGTCGCGGAGGCTGGACAGGCGTCCCAGCGTGTCCGGCGGCGGCTGGTCGTAGTGGGTGAACCCGGTGTCGAAACCCTTCCTGAACAGACCGGTGACGGCCTCGGAAGGTATCCACGACAGCGAGGTGGCGGTGGCGCTGATGGTGGAGGCGGGCATCGTGATCGCTCCTTCCGAGCTGCGGGGTTCACGCGTTGACAGGATGACGGTAAGTCGGTGCTGGTCGATAGCGACAGGACGCAGGCAGGCCGATTGCGCGGGATGCTGGCACCCGCGCTCCCCGCGGCCTGCGACGTGGCCGCGCGGAGCTCGCGTGAATCGGGCTACGAGAGCAGTTCGTGGTCGACGCCGACGGCCCGGTAGAAGGGTGCAGCGCGCGCGTCGAGAGACACCAGTCGAGCGCCGTGGCGGGCGGCCGTGGCAGCGACCAGGGCGTCGTAGACCTGACCGCCGCGAAGGCTTATCGCTGCGATGGTCTCGGTGAGCTGCCGGTACTCCTGACTGGTCAGAGTGAGCGGTTCGTCCGGAAACTTGGCGGTCACGGCGGCGACGGCGACGACGGGAGCGAGTGCCAGGCCACCCGGCAAGCGGGTCAGCACGGAAATGCTCTCCAGCAACGTATGTGCCGGCAGGCAGGTCACCTCACGACAGGCACGTCTGGCGGTTGTGTGTGCCTCATGCCACGACGCGAGCGCAGGTATCACCACGCTTGTGTCGACGGTCGTGATCACCGGAGGCGATCCTCCTCAACCAAACGTCGTACGTCGGCGGTGGTGAGTGTCGGGACGTCATTGGCTGGCACGAGCACCGGCCCGTCGTCGCGGTGCTCGACGTGCACATCGACGCCCTTGGGGTGGATCTCGACGTGTCCGGCCACCATCTCGATCTCGACCTCCGCGCCGCCGTGCAGACCGAGGCGCACACGCATCGCCTTGGGGATGACCACGCGGCCCGCAGAGTCCACTGTCGTCATCATGCCATGAGCGTACCATTCTGCTGGCATCGGCGTGGCGGTGCGGCCGTGGCGTGGTCGAGCCTCGAGCTGCGGCACCCAGCCGCTGCCGAAGTTCGACCGGTCGCCAGCGCTGGGCCATGGCGGCAAGCCGAAGGTGGGGACGGGACGTGGCTCGCCGCCAAGCTCGCGCCGCGTAGACCTTGGGCGCATCCCCCCACGCCTGCCGAGGTCAGGTAGGGCGAGGCTGTGCTGCGCGTACCCCGAAAGTTGCTGTAGTCCTCAACCGGCGCCGAGCATCCTTGCTGTCAAGGTCTTCCGCAAGGTAGGTGAAAGCTTCCTGGATGAGATCCGGTAGATCGATCTCAGCGAGGTCGGCCGCATCCCGGAGGATCTCGATAACGTCGCCCTGGTCGATCCCAGTGTTCAGCAGTGCAAGCAGCTCACGACGATCCTTCTGGCCCGGAAGAGTGTCGGGGCGGTCCAGCAGGGCGGCCAGCTTGGTGACGAAATGGGCGGGTCTAGAGAGCACTGTCCATCCGTCGATGGTCTCGACGTGCGGCAGGAGGTGTTCGACGCGAACCTTCAAACGGGCACCGAGTCGGGATTGGTGCGGAAGGTAGAGATCGATGTGGATATCGTTGATGCTGCCGCGCCACTTGCGCCCGGCGAAATGTCGACTCTCGCTGATCTCGTCGGCGACAGCTGTGATCTGCGCTAGTTCCGTGTGGTTGACGATCAGGTCGATGTCGTGGCTCATCGGTCCCCGCGTACGCAGCCAAGTCGCCCATCCACCGATGAGCACCGCGGATGGGACGTCACGGTGGAGGGCGGTCAGTACGGCCCAGGTGCGGTCCTCGTCCCGGCCCGGCTGGTTGCTAGGCGGCATCCGCGACCATCCTCGGCAGAAGAGCGTGAACGAACCGTGCCGCCTGCCAACCAGGCATGTTGAACAGGTCCACCCACGCCTGCGATAGCGGGGTGGTGCGACCGTAGCGGCCGAGACGGGGGTCCGGTTCGAGTACCCAGACGTCAGTTGGCTCGAAGCCAGCCTCACCGCGGTGCTCGTCCGGCACAAGATCGGGCAAGCGCGGATCTCCGTAGACGACAACAGTGGAGTAGTCGGCAATGGTGTTGGCTCCGATCGCTGCGGTCACGGCGCCGAAGCCGCCCAGGATGGCCTCGGGGTTCGAGACGGCGCGTTCGACCTCGGTGGCCCGGACAGGGACGCTGTAACGGTCGGCCCGATCACGCAGCGGTCGCCGGCGTCCCGCCCACAACATGAGCAGCCGCCCAGGGTCGAGCAGCACGAGCCCACCCGCCGTTGGAATCTTGACCGCCTGGATCTCGAGTGGCCGTTCAAGAGCGCGATGCACGGTGGACGTGCCGAGATCCAGCTCGCGGGCAAGCGCGGACGCCGAGGCCCAACGTCGGCGCCCGGATGTCTCGGCGGCTACGCAGAGGTGTCGCCACACTTGCTCAGTCAAACTCAGCACACAACCAGCGTATCGGTTTACACAGATTCGTATAAGGGCGCCGCACGCTGCCCGAAGCTCTGTCACTCCGCCCTGCTGGGCACAGTTGGTCACTTCAGGCACCTGTCATGACGAAGGAGCGCAACGCCATCCGGTGGCGGGGCGCAGGGCTGGCGAGCCGGGGGTGCTGGCATCCTGCGAAACCGGGGGCGGCCGCCCTGGCGCGGGGCGCCGCCGCCCGATGAGATGTTCCTCGTGACCTCGGCCGACGCACGGATCACCGTTCTCCTCGCGGACGACAACCTCCTCGTCCGCGAGGGGGTTCGCGCGCTGCTGAACGTCGCCGGTGACCTCGACGTCGTGGCGGTGGCGGAGGACTACGACGGCGTCGTCGCCGGCGCCGTCGAGCACCGCCCGCAGGTGGTGGTCACCGACATCCGGATGCCGCCGCGGTTCGCCGACGAGGGGATCGAGGCGGCCAAGGAGGTCCGCAAGCGGCTGCCCGGGACAGGGATCGTCGTGCTTTCGCAGTATGACGACCCGGAGTACGCCGTGGCGCTGCTCGCGCAGGGGGCGGCCGGTTACGCGTACCTACTCAAGGAGCGGGTCGCGGACGGGGACCGGCTGGCGCGGGCGGTGCGCGAGGTGGCGGCGGGGGGTTCGATGCTCGACCCGGAGATCGTGCAGGCGCTGGTGGCGCCGGCCCGCAGCGCCACCGGCCTGTCCGACGACGAGGAGCGGCTGCTGACGATGGTCGCGCAGGGCCGGCCGGTCAAGGGGATCGCCGCCGGCCTGCAGACGACGCCGGAGGCGGTGGACCGTGCCGTCGAGGAGCTCTTCCTGCACCTGGCCCGTGACGCCAGCGCCGGCCAGCGCGGCGCGCTCAACCGGCTGCGCACGCTGCACACCGCGATCCTCGACCGGGAGGAGCAGGGCGAGACCCTGTCCAGGCTGCTGCCGTCAGGGCTGGCGGACAAGCTGCGCGCCGACCCGGACGCGATCGGGCGCACCGAGCGGCTCACCGTCACGGTGCTGATGTCCGATGTCCGCGGCTACTCCGGCATCGCCGAACGGACCGATCCCTCGATCCTGGCCCGTCAGCTGAATGCGCACCGCCAGGCGATGAACGGCGCCATCCTGGAGCAGGGAGGGACCGTCATGCAGTACGTCGGCGATGCCGTCATGGCCGTTTTCGGCGCGCCGTTCGCGCAGGGCGACCATGCGGTCCGGGCACTGTGCGCCGCCGAGGACATGCATCGCCGGCAGGCTGAGGTGGACAAGGCCTGGGCCGCCGAGAGGCTCGAACCCTTCGGCATGGGCATCGGCCTGTCGACCGGCGAGGTCGCCGCTGCGCTGCTCGGCAGCGAGGAGCGCCTCGAGTACACGCTGGTCGGAGACACGGTCAACCTGGCCCAGCGGCTTCAGGACATGGCCCGCCCTGCAGGCAGCACGGTGGCCAGCGCCGCCACCGCGGCAATGGCGCCGACCTGGACGTTCGAACGGCTGGTCCCGATCCAGGTCAAGGGACGCGACGGGGCCGTGGCAGCCTGCCGGGTCCTCGATTCCGACCACGACAACGCAGCGAGAGGTGTCCGATGACCGCCTTGAAAGCCCGCGGTGTACGCCGCACGTTCGAAGCCGAGTTGGCGCCGGTGCGCGCCTTGCGTGGCGTCGACCTGGACATCGCTCGGGGCGAGTTCGTCGCCCTGATGGGCCCGTCCGGCTGCGGCAAGTCCACGCTGCTCAACATCTTCGCCGGGCTCGACCAGGCCGACGAGGGCGAGGTCGTCGTCGACGACCTGGTCGTCAGTGGCCAGGACGAGAACTGGCTGGCGAAGTTCCGCCGCCATCATGTCGGGATCGTGTTCCAATTCTTCAACCTGCTCGAGGGCGTCTCGTCGCTGGACAACATCGCGTTGCCGGCGATCCTCGGCGGGATGCGCCGCAAGGCCGCCGAGACGCGGGCTCGCGATCTGCTCGATCTGCTCGGCCTGGGCGACCGCACCGAGCAGGTGCCGTCAGTGCTCTCCGGTGGCCAGCGGCAGCGACTGGCCATCGCGCGGGCGCTGGTCAACGAGCCGGCCGTCCTGCTGGCCGACGAGCCGACCGGCGCGCTGGACAGCGAGGGCGGCGCGGAGATCCTGGAGCTGTTCCGCCGCCTGCACGGCGACGGCCAGACCATCCTGATGGTCACCCACTCGGCCGACGTCGCTGCGGGCGCGTCGCGAGCGGTGCGCATGCGCGACGGCCGGATCGTCGACGACAACGGTGCCACCGTGACGACGGTTGCCGGGACGGCCGCCATGGAGGAAACGGCGCCGTGATTCGCTCCTCGCGCTCTTGCTGGTTGCTCCGGTCGCCGTGCTGGCGGCAAGCCTGCTGGCGGTGTGGCCGTCGCAGCGGGCCGCGCCGATGCGGGTCGGGCACGTGCTGAGGGCCGAGTGATGGACGCCGTGGCGGCGTGGTTCCGGCTGGACCTGCGGCGGCGCTGGCGGTCGCTGCTGGTGCTGGCGCTGCTGATCGCGCTCGCCGCCGGCACGGTCATGACGGTCGCGGCCGGCGCCCGGCGCGGTGCGAGCGCCATGGACCGGCTCCAGGACCAGACCCTGCCAGCCACGCTGCTGGTGGCGCCGGTCACACCGGGTTTCGACTGGGCGCCCGTCCGGGAGCTTCCCGAGGTCGAGGCGCTCGCGCAGGTCGTCTACAGCGGCTTCGAGATCGACGGCGCGCCGGCGGCGGACTCGTTCATGCTCCCGCCCGCCGATGCCGAGGCGATGCGGGCGATCGAGCGCCCGATCGTCCTGCAGGGCAGGCTCGCCGATCCCGACCGAGCCGACGAGGTCGTGGTCACGCCGGCGTTCACGCGGACGTACGGCAAGACGGTCGGCGACAGCGTCGCGCTGGGGCTCTACACGCCCGGGCAGGTCGACACCGGACAGGGACCGGACACCGCACAGACCAACCTGGTCGCCGATCTGTGGATCCTGACCTACCAGCAGCAGGCGGCCGCACTCGAAGCCGATCTGAATCCCAACACGACGGCACCGGCGGCCGGCCCGGTCGTCGAGGCGACGATCGTCGGGACCGTCCGCTCACCGCTGTACGGCGACCAGCTGGACACCCCCGGGTTCGTGGTGCCCTCGGCCGGGCTGTACGCGGCATATGCACCAAACCTGCTCGGTGCCGACGGGCTGGCGTCGGTGAACGCACTGGTCCGGCTGGCCGGTGGCGAAGCCGCGATCCCCGGCTTCCTGGCGAGCCTGGCCGAGGCCACCGGTCGCAGCGACATCGCCGTGTACAACCTGGCCGCGGCCGCTCGTGCTATCGGCGACACGACCGGCTTCGAGGCCAACGCCCTGTACGTCCTCGCGATCGCGGCGGGCATCGCCGCGGTCTTCCTGGTAGGGCTGTCGGTCGCCCGCTATGCGGCCGCGTCGGCGGCCGACCTGCGGGTGCTCGGCGCGGTGGGCATGACTGCTGGGCAGTCCTCCTGGGTGGCCGTGGCCGGGCCGGCGCTGGCGGCGGTCGCCGGGTGCCTGCTCGGCGCGGCGGTCTCGGTCCTGGCGTCGCGGTGGTTCCCGGTCGGCTCGGCGTCCCTCGTGGAGCCGGCACCCGGCGTCGACCTGGACGCACTCGTGCTCGCGGCGGGGTTGATCGGGATCCCACTGCTGGTCGGCGCCGGAGCGTTCACGGCCGCCACGGTCGTGGCACGATCGGCCGCTCGCCCGGCCCCGGCGCGGCGTTCTGCGG
>JBOGDS010000027.1:0-40078 GCA_050743075.1 Jiangellaceae bacterium
CCGTCGCGGCAGCCGCGGCCGCCGAGGAGGCTGGCACCGAGGTCGCGGCAGCCCAGGTGGCCGGACACGACCGTGGACCGCGGGGACGCTGGGCGCAGCTGCGGCACCGCCGCCGACGCCCTCTCCCCGAGCCGGAACGGGAGGACGCCGACGTGCCGCTCAGCCAGGAGGGCGGGGTACGGTGGTAGCTACCCACCGGTAACTTCGCTCGAGGAGGTGCCATGCCTGAGGCCGTCATCGTCGCAACCGCACGGTCACCGATCGGGCGCGCGGGCAAGGGGTCGCTGGTCGACGTCCGTCCGGACGACCTGGCCACCACCGTCATCCGCGCTGCCCTGGACAAGGTTCCCGCACTGGATCCGGCCACCATCGACGACATCTACGTCGGCTGTGCCGAGCCCCGTGACGAGCACGGCGGGAACATGGCCCGACGGATCGCGGTCCAGCTCGGACTCGACGACGTTCCGGCGGTGACGGTCAACCGGTTCTGCGCATCGTCCGTGCAGTCGGCCCGGATGGCCTTCCACGCGATCAGGGTCGGCGAGGGTGACGTGTTCGTCTCGGCCGGCGTCGAGTGTGTGTCCCGCTACGCCGGCTTCGGCGGCGCCGGTGTCGACCCCGTCGATACGCAGAATCCGCTGTTCGCCGACGCCCAGGCCAGAACGGCCCGCTACGCGGAGACGAACGAGACCTGGCGTGACCCGCGCGACGACGCTCTGATGCCAGACATCTACATCCAGATGGGCCAGACGGCGGAGAACGTCGCCACGCGGCTCGGCGTCACGCGCCACGATCAGGACGAGTTCGCCGTGCTCTCGCAGAACCGGGCCGAGCAGGCGATCAAGGACGGCTTCTTCGCCCGCGAGATCACGCCGGTCACACTGCCCGATGGCCGGGTCGTCGACACCGACGACGGTCCCCGGCCGGGCACGACGTACGAGAAGGTCGCCGCGCTGCAGCCGGTGTTCCGTGCGGACGGAACCGTGACAGCAGGTAACTGCTGCCCGCTCAACGACGGTGCGGCGGCTGTGATCATCATGTCCGACGACCGGGCGAGCGCGCTGGGGCTCATGCCGCTGGCCCGGATCGTGGCGACGTCGGCGTCGGCGCTGTCCCCGGAGATCATGGGACTGGGGCCGGTCGAGGCGACGCGACGCGTCCTGGCCCGCACCGGCATGACCATCGACGATGTCGACCTGGTCGAGATCAACGAGGCGTTCGCCGCCCAGGTGGTACCGAGCGCCCGCCGGCTCGGGATCCCTTACGAGAAGCTCAACGTCCACGGTGGGGCGATCGCACTCGGGCACCCGTTCGGCATGACCGGTGCTCGGATCATGACGACGTTGCTCAACGGCATGCAGTCCACCGGCGGCACCATCGGCCTGGAGACGATGTGCGTCGGCGGCGGCCAGGGCATGGCGATCGTGCTGGAGCGCCTCGCCTGATCACGGCAGGACGAGGCGCCACAGTGCGGCGCTCGTCGCGTCGAAAACGGCTACCGCTGCCACCCCGCCGGCCAGGGCGACGGCGACCTGGACGTGCCTGCCGGACGGCGCTCCTGGCGGGCCGGGCAGGGCACGCCAGTCCTCGCCGGCCCCGACAGCGAGCACGGGCTCGTCACCCCGTCGCCCAGCGGCCAGCACCGTTCCCCCGTCGGCGGCCAGCCCGGTGACCGCCGGTGTGTCGTCCCACTCCGGCACCCGGGTGGCCTCCCACCCACCATCCGCGGAGAGCCTCCACACCACGGCCTCGCTCCGACCCTCCTCGGTGACGACGCCTCCGGCCACCGACCCGGCCACAGCCGTCACCGAGACGGAGCCGCCCACCCCGAAGTCGTCGCCCTGTGCCGAGCGGGCCCAGCGCCGTCCGTCCGACGAGGTCCAGATCACACCGGCCGTGTCGAGCGAACCCAGGCCGCGGTAAAGCACGTCGCCGGCCGCCAGGTACCCGTCGGAACCGCCGGCGACGGCGAGTGCGCGCCCCAGCTCGTCGGCTGCGCTCGACAAGCTCGGGTCGTCGTCCACCAGCGTGAAGGCATGCCCGTCGGCAGACACCCACACGACGGCGCCGGTGCGGTCGTTCGCGGCCCGGCGTGTCCCGACGATCACGAATCCGGCCGGCCCGTCCGTGACCGCCCGCACCGAGATCGCCCGCGGGCCGCCGTAGAGCTCGAACGGTGCCGCCACCTCGCGCATGACCTCGCCGTCGAGCACCCAGGTCGCCGTGCGCGGGTTGCCGTGAGCCCCGCCGGAGGCGGCGCCGACGGCCACGACGCCGGCCGGGCCGGCCGCCACCGAGTAGAGCTCCGCGCGCTCGCCGTAGAAGCTCACCGGTGCGATGGGCACCGGGGTCCACGCGTGGGCGTCGGCGGAACGCCAGGCGGCCGCATGGCGGTTCCCGTCGGCGTCAGTGGTCGAGCCGACGGCCCAGAACTCGTCGCGGCTGTGGTCGACGGCGACCACCCGGGCCACGGCTTCCGGGTCGTTGGGAAGGTCGACCACCTCATAGGCGGGCGCGGACGGCGTGTCGTCCGAGCAGGCGACAAGCGAGGCCCATGCCAGTGCGACGACGATCGCCGCGGCCGACCGCCGTCGCAGCCGGGCCGGCGATGACACTTGCAACCGGCCGACGCTCGGGGCAAGCGCCGGGGCGAGCTCGTCGGTCTGGAACCACCCGGCTGCCACGGCGGTGAGACTAATCGGCTGCGCCGTTGGGCTTGTGCCGCAAGCGGCCGTCAGGCAGTCTCATGAGACGGAGCCCTCGATGCCACTGGAGGCCACCATGAGCCTGAACCACTCCGAGGAGACCCATCGCAACTTGGTCGCCAGAGTCCCCCAAGCGACCGGACGAGAACTCCCCGAGTGGTTCCAAGCTCTCGAAGACGGGCCCCGGTTCCTGCGCTTCGATGACCGGGTGCGATGGCTGCGCGACGAGCACGGCCTCGCGCACGGCCATGCGACCGCGATCGTGCACGAGCACGACCTGCGCCGCGCTCAGCGTTCCTTCGAATAGCCGCCCCGCCCCTTGATCGAAGCGTCATTGTGGGGCCCAGAGCCCCACGAGCGCCGCTTCGATCATGGCTACGCGGATGCCGACGTCGTCGCCTCACAGCGGTACCGCGCCCTGGGGCGGGCATCCGCCCGGTCCGTATCACTCTCTCCGGCCGTGCCTGGTTGGGCAGCGGACCAGTCGAGCGGGTCGAGGTCGCCGTGGACGGCTCCTGGGCGGAGGCGGCTCTGGCAACGCCGGTCGGCGGCTTCGCCTGGCGCGGCTGATCGTTCGATTGGGACGCCACGCCGGGCGAGAGCACCGCCAGCGTCGGGGTTGCGGTCGCGCGGTTACGCGCCCGGAATACTGCGCCGTGTGTTACTCGCCGCCTCTCAGGATGGCGAGCAGGCGGAGCATCTCGACGTAGAGCCACACCATCGTGACCGTCAGCCCGAAGGCGGCGGTCCAGGCGAACTTCGCCGGGATGCCCTGCTGTACCCCCTTCTCGATGAAATCGAAGTCGAGGATGAGGCACAGCGCGGCCAGCCCGACCGCGAACAGTCCGATCAGCACGCCGAAGATCCCGGTGCGGAAGCCGAACATGCTGTCGCTCGATCCGAAGACCTGGAACAGCAAGTTGACCAGGCTGAACACCAGGTAGCCGCCCAGCGCGATCAGGACACCGCGCTGGAACTTCGGCGTGACCCGGATCCGCTTGCTGCGGTACGCCCACAGCGAGACCCCGAAGACGGCGAGCGTCGCCAGCACGGCCTGCGCCACGATGCCGTCGAGGCTGTTGCCGTTGAGCTCCATGTTCTCGAACACGTTGCTGATGCCGCCGACGAACAGGCCCTCGAAGGCGGCGTAGGCGAGGATCAGGGGCGGGCTCGGGTTCTTCTTGAACGCGTTGACCAGCCCGAGACCCAGGCCCACGATCAGGCCGACGAAGGCGAACTGTGGCTGGAACCAGCCCACGACGGCGCCGACAAGCAGGACGCCGAAGGTGAGGCCCGTCTTGACCACGACGTCGTCGTAGGTCATCCGGTCCATCTGTACGGATGTCGCCGACGGCGCGGCGTACATGTCCTCCAGTTGTTCGGCGCTCGGCGCGACGGTTCCGTAGCCCGTCTGCTGGCGGCCGCTGAAGGCCTCGGTCCGGTTGAAGACCGGGTTCCTGCTCTCCATTGCTCTCCTCCACGTCGCCGAGGGTCCGCCCCTGGCGATCCGCTACTGCTGTCAACAGTACCGATCGGCGCGAGATTCTGGGCATCGGCGTGCACACAAACCAGATGAGCCGCGTCGCCCGCCCGGCGTAGACTGCGACGCTACCGACCCCGAGAGCCGACGATGACCCTCGAGCCGCCTGCCGACCTGCCGTCCAGCCTCTTGCTGGAGCGCATCCGCGACTCGGTGATCGGTGACGACCACGTGCTCGACGGTCCATTCGGGCCGCGCCGGGTCACGTATGCCGACTACACGGCCAGCGGCCGCTCCCTGACGTTCGTCGAGGACTTCATCCGTGAACGGGTGCTGCCGAGCTACGCCAACACGCACACCGAGTCCAGCGGGACCGGCTTGCAGACGACGTCGCTGCGCGAAGACGCGCGGCTCATCATCCGGGACGCGGTCGGCGGCGACGACGACACCGTGGTCGTCTTCTGCGGTTCCGGTGCCACTGGGGCCGTCGACAAGATGGTCGGGATCCTCGGTCTGCGCGCCGGCCGCGCCGGCCCGCCTCCGGTCGATGACCGACCGGTGGTGTTCGTCGGGCCGTACGAGCACCACTCCAACGAGCTGCCCTGGCGCGAGTCGATCGCCGACGTCGTCGTGATCCCCGAGGATCCCGACGGCCACGTCGACGTCGAGGCGCTCACGTATGAACTGGTCCGTCACCAGGACCGGACTCTGCGCATTGGTGCCTTCTCCGCTGCGTCGAACGTGACGGGCATCCTCACCGACGTCCGGGCGATCGCGCGGACCCTGCACGAGCACGGTGCGCTCTCCTTCTGGGACTTCGCCGCGGCTGCGCCCTATGTCCAGATCGACATGAACCCCGCCAACGACCCGCTCGCCTACCTTGACGCGATCTTCGTCTCTCCGCACAAGTTCGTCGGCGGGCCGGGCACGCCGGGCGTGCTCGCCGCACGGCGTGGGCTGTTCGCCAACCCGGTGCCGGTCGTCGTCGGCGGCGGCACGGTCAGCTACGTCAACCCGTTCGAGCACGACTACGTGCCCGACCCTGTCCATCGCGAGGAGGGCGGCACACCGGCCATCGTGGAGTCGATCCGGGCCGGGCTGGTCTTCCAGCTCAAGCAGGCGGTCGGTCATGACGTGATCCGGGCCCGGGAGGCGGGCATCGTTCGTGCGGCTGTCGACGCCTGGTCGCGTCACCCGAGCATCGAGATCCTCGGCAACCTGGATGCCGAGCGGTTGGCCATCATCTCCTTCGAGCTGCGCCGGCCGGGCGGACGCCGCCTGCACCACAACTTCGTGGTCGCTGCGCTCAACGACCTGTTCGGCATCCAGGCCCGTGGCGGTTGCTCCTGCGCAGGTCCGTACGGGCATCGCCTGCTCTCCATCGACCTGGACATGTCGCATGAGTTCGAGCACGAGATCGAGCACGGGTATGAAGGCATCAAGCCCGGCTGGACCCGGGTGAGCTTCAACTACTTCATCGACGAGGAGACGTTCCGCTACGTCGTCGAGGCGGTCCTGCTGCTCGCGTCGCAGGGCTACCGGCTCCTGCCTGAGTACACGTTCGACCCGGCGACCGGCCTCTGGCGGCATCGCAACGGACCGGTCGGTCCCCAGCTGCGCCTGCAGGACGTCCGCTACGGGGCAGACGGCACCTTGACCTGTCCGGACACCACCCTGACGGCACCGCGCACCGCTCTGCGCGACTACCTCGACGAAGCTCAGAAGATCCTGGACGCACTTCCCGACCCGCCTACCGACTCCGCCGACACCGCCACTCGCGTGTCGACCGACTTCGAGCGGCTGCGATGGTTCGAGTTGCCTCCAGCCTGCATAACGGACGTGACGTCCTCGCCCGCGTCGCACGGGTGACCACGACCTGATGCAAGGACGCCGACACCTCGCCCCTGGCCGAGGGACCGGTGCCGCCGTGGCCGCACCGGAGCCGCGCTTGCTGCCAGCATCACGACCAGCCTCGGGACCCTCCTCTGCGCGAAGCTGCCCCCGTCGCGCAGAACGACAGTGCTCAGGTAACCGTCGAACAGCCGTCCCGCCGGAGCCGGAGAACTGTCTGGTGCGGCGACGGTTCGCCGCACCAGACCTCGGCGGGACTCAGTCGAGAACGTTGTCGAAAGCCGTCACGAGTGAGCCGTCGTCACCGTCGAGCGACCAGAGCATCACCCCAGCGAGATTCTCGTCGTCGACCCACTGTGCCTTCTGGGCGACGAGCGTCGGGTCGTCGTAGCTCCAGAACTGACTGCCGTTGAAGAGCCAGAACGCTCCGTTGGCCGAGTCCCGGAACCGGTTGCCCGCCATGTTCTTGAGGATCTTGTAGTCCTGCACGCCTGCCTCCCACAGGCCCGGCGCAGGACCGGCGGAGGACTGGTAGAGCCCGTTGTTCGTGCTGCCGACGCCGGTCCAGCCCCGGCCGTAGGCGGGCAGACCGACGACGAGCTTCGAGCGTGGCACGCCGAGCGCGATGTAGGTGTCGATCGCCTTGTCCACGCTGAACTCCCCAGGCGACGGGTCGGCGGCCGGCGTCAGGAGCTGTGACTGGTGATTGGTCTGGTTCTCCCAGGCGCCGTGGAAGTCGTAGCCCTGAACCGTGGCGAAGTCGAGGTACTGGAAGATCGCTGGGTCGATGCCTGCCGAGATCTTTGCGGGGTCGGCGGGAAGGAACGCGCTGAGTGTGAAGTATTTGCCCTGCTCCGCGCCCGCCTCGTCGAGTTCCTGGCGCAGCCGCTGCAGCAGCAGGACGAAGTTCTGCCGGTCCTCCGGCCGCACGATGTTGCCGACGTTCCCTTCCGACGCCGGCCATTCCCAATCGATGTCGATGCCGTCGAAGACGCCGAGACCGGAGCCTGGCCCGCCCTGCGGTTCGCCGCCGAAGATCGGCAGGTTGCCGCGGATGAACAGGTCGACGCACGACTCGGCGAACGCGCTGCGCGACGACGAGGTCAGGGCGGCGTTCGAGAAGTACCTCGACCAGGTCCAACCACCGAGGGAGATGCTGGCCCGCAGGTTGGGGTTCACGGCCTTGAGCTCCTTGATCTGGTTGAAGTTGCCGGCCAGCGGCTGGTTGAACGCGTCGGCAACGCCGTCGACACTCTCGGCGGCGGTGAACCGGCGCTGGTAGTCGGCCCAGGCGTCACCCTGCCCGGTCTGGTTGGCCTGGAAGCACTGACCTGCCTGGTTGACGTTCCCGAACGCATAGAAGAGATTCGTCAGCTTTGATCCCTGACCCAGGGCATGGACGTCGTTGAGCATGAAGTCACGCCCGTAGATGCCCCACTGGGTGAAATAGCCGACCTTCGTGAACGCACTGCCACCACCTCCCGGCAGCGTTGTCTCGCTGACGGTGTTGCTGAGGCCGGACAGGTTGCCTGCCGCGTCACGGGCGCGGACTCGGAACGTGTAGGTCGTGTTCGGCGTCAGCCCGCCGACGGTGTGCGTCGTTCCGGTGACAGTGATGAGCAAGCTGCCATTGCGGAATACGTCGTAACCTGTGACGCCGACGTTGTCGGTCGACGCGTTCCACGCCAGCGAGACACTCGTCGCCGTCTTGCCCGTCGAGCGGAGACTGCCTGGCACGCTCGGCGGTATCGTGTCGTTCTGCGGCACCACGGTTACCGGATTGCTGAAGCCGGACAGGTTTCCGGCGCCGTCCCGGGCTCTGACCGTGAAGGTGTACGAGGTGCCGGCCGTCAACCCCGGCACGGTGTGGGTCGTGCCTGGAACGGTCACGAGGAAGCTGCCATCGCGGAACACGTCGTAACCTGTGACGCCGACGTTGTCGGTGGAAGCGTTCCAGGCCAACGACACGCTCGTGGCCGTGGTGCCGGTCGAGCGGAGGTTGCCCGGCACGGACGGCGGTGTCGTGTCGGTGCCGCCGGCGCACGGCACGCCGTTGACCGTGCAGTTGCGTGGCTCCGTCGCACCGCCTGGCGCGGCGATGAAGCCCCAGGTCACGGATTGCCCCGGCGAGAGCGTGCCGTTCCAGGAGGCGTTGTCGAAGCGATAGTGGTTGGGCGCAGTGAAGGTCCGCACGGAGTCCCACGACGAACTGACGGTCGTGCCGGCCGCCAGGTCGAACTCGACCCGCCAGGAAGTGATCGTTCCAGGCCCGGTGTTCGTGACCGTGTACTGGCCTTGGTATCCGGTGCCCCAGTCGGTCTCCGTGAACGTCGCGGTGGTGGCAGCGTGAGCCTGGATCGGCGTGGCGAGCAGTAGCCCGGTCGTGAGCGATGCGATGGCAGCGGCAGTCAGCGCCGCTCTGTACGGTCTGCGCCTCATGCGTGGGTCCTCCTTCGGTCTCACATGGTGGCTGCGGGTGGCCGCGAGGAACGCACAGGAAGGTTTCCTAAAAATTACATAGCTCTCAACCAGTCGTCAATGCCCGACTGACGACTGTGTGCCAGCGGCGCGGTCCTCGGCGTCTTCAGCAGCACCGGCCGCACGGACGATCTCGACCGCGATACCTCGCGCACGAGTCCTGCTCGCCGGGCTGGGTGATCTCTACGGCCGAACGGCCGACACACGTGGGTGGTGCACCAGGCTCGTCGCCTTGCCGGACGAACACGACCCCAGCGGCCGCGAGAAAGCCGGGCGCTCGGACATGTCCTGCCGCCCGCTGTCCGGGGCACCCGCAATACTTGAGCCGCATCGACCGACCGGGACGAGAGGCAGCCGCCGGTGGCGCACGACTTCCAGCCCTTCGCCCACCTCACTACGCCCAACGCAGCGCTCTACCGCCGCATCATGGGTGTCTTCGTCGACGCCAAGCGCCGGTTCACCGTCCATCTGCGACCTGACGACGTGCGCGAGGTGCTCGTCGCTCGGGGTGGCGAGCCCATCGACATCGCCGATGTCACCGAGTCGCTGAACAAGCTGAGCAGCGACGAGTGGGGCAACCTGCGGGCCGATCCCGACACCGGCCGGGTCACCACCGTCGAGGACTTTCACCGCGCCCGGTTCCTCTACCAGCTCAGCCAACGCGGCGAGGCCGCAGAGCAGGCACTGCAGGCCTACGACGACGCGCTGGGCCGTCGCGGCGCCTTGCAGGCCGTGGCCCTGGTCGACATTGCCACCCAGCTCCGGGCGCTGCTCAGCCTGGCCCAGCAAGACGAGCCCGACCGCGCCAAGGTCCACCTCCTGTTGCGTGGGCTCGTCGACAGGTTCACTGACCTGGCCGACAATGCACAGGCGTTCATGAGTTCATTGCAGCGCTCGATCGACCTGCACGACGCCGACGCTGAGGCCTTCGTCGCTTACAAGGACCAGCTCATCGACTATCTCGAGCGGTTCATCAAGGATCTCGTCGCCACCGGAGCCGAGATCGCCACCCTGGTCGAGAGCCTCGAGCAGGCCGGAGTCGACAGCTTGCTCGCCAGCGCGGCGTGGCGCGAGGCCGAGGACGCCGCGCCCGACTCCGCACCCAGCGCCGCCGACGACCCCCGCCAGCTCGCATTCGACCACCTGCACGCGTTGTGGCGCGAACGATGGCAGGGGTTCCGGCAGTGGTTCGTCAGCCAGCCACACCACCCGAGCCAGGCCAAGCTGCTGCGCTCGCGGGCGAGAGCCGCGATCCCGCAGCTTCTCCAGGTGGTGGCCACGCTCAACGACCGGCGAGCTGGGCGGTCCGACCGCTCGGCGGACTTCCGCGCTCTTGCCCGGTGGTTCGCCCACGCGCCCGACGAGGCCAGCATGCACCGGCTCTGGCGATCGTCCTTCGGCCTGCAGGCATCCCGGCATCTGGCGATCCCGGCAGCCACCCTCGCCGAGCGCGACGAGCACCCGGTCGCTCCCAGCACGCCGTGGTCGCAAGCGTCGCCGTTGTCGATCAGCCCGCAGCTGCGCCGCACCGGCAGCTACGAGCGGCGCGGCAAGCCGCACCGCGTCCTCGACCGAGCGCAGGCCAGACGGCAGCTTGCCGAACTGGTCGCCGAGCAGGCCGAGCAGACCGCCCAGGCCCGCCGCCGGCTGGCCACCGCCCGGCCCACCCGCCTCGCAGAGGTCGGACAGCTCGATCACGCGTCCTTCGAGCTGTTCCTCCGGGTGCTGGGCGATGCCCTCGCCGCACGTCGTCCCGACCAACGCCACGTCGTGACCACGACTGCTGACGGCAGCATGGAAATCCGCCTGACCAGCCTCGACGACGGCACCGTCGCCGAGATCCCCACCGCTACCGGCATCCTCCGCGGCCCCGACCACCTGGTCGAGATTGTCGACCTGACCGAAGTCGACGACATCGAGGTGGCGTCGTGACAGCCTCGCTCACCGATGCGCTGTCGGCGACCCGCTCCGATCAACTCCGCCGGGGCGCCCGAGCGCTGCTGAGCCGGCCCTTGCTGCGAGCCACTGGCGCCGATGCCGAGGCGTTCCGGCTGGTCTGCCGCCACGCCGACGAGCTGCGCGCCTGGTTCGACCGCAACACCGGCTGGTACCTGTTCGCCGACAGCGACGTCGCCAGGCTGGTCAAGACCACCGCACACCAGGACGCCACCCACCCGGCTCGCGATCCCCGCTCGAAGCTGCCGTTCGGGCGGCGGCGCTACGTGCTGACCTGCCTGGCGCTGGCCATGCTCGAACGGGCCGACGCCCAGGTCACGCTGGGCCGGCTGGCCGAGCAGCTGGTGCTGGCCGCCGCCGATCCCGACCTGACCGAGGCCGGCGTGACGTTCCACCTCGAAGGCCGAGACCAGCGTGGCGACCTGGTCGCCGTTGTCCGTCTGCTGCTCGGCCTCGGTGTGTTGACCAGGGTGGCGGGCGACGAGGATGCCTTCGTCCGCGACAACGCCGATGTGCTCTACGACGTCGAGCGCCGGGTGATCGCCACGATGCTGGCCAGCCGCCGCGGTCCGTCGACCATCGACGAGGCGACGTTCGAGGCTCGGCTCGCCACCCTGACCGGCGAGGTCGTCCCCGACAGCGACGACCTTCGCAACCGGGCCATCCGGTTCCAGCTGACCCGGCGGCTGCTCGACGAGCCGGTGCTCTACTACGACGACCTCGACGACGCCGAGCTGGCCTACCTGACCCGGCAGCGCACGGCGATCACCACCCGCATCACCGAACTGACCGGCCTGGTGCCCGAAGTTCGGGGCGAGGGCATTGCCATGGTCGACCCGCACGACGACCTGACTGACGTCCGGATGCCCGACACCGGTACCGACGGCCATGTCACCCTCCTGCTCGCCGAGCACCTCAGCGCACAGGGCGAGCGGGTCGTGCCGCTCACCGAGCTTCACGGTCACGTCAGGACGCTGGCGAAGCAGCACCAGACGTACTGGCGGCGCGACGCCACCGAGGCCGGCGCCGACGTCGAGCTGACCCGGCTCGCGATGGCCAAGCTGGAGGCGCTGCGCCTGATCCGCCGTCATCCCGACGGCGTCAGCGCGCGCCCGGCAATCGGCCGATTCGCCCTGTCCGAGCCCACGATCCAGCAGGGACGCAGGTCATGACCAACGGGCGGCCCGACCCGAAACGGTCCCGCTGGCAGCCGTTGCGTGCCGGGCTGATCGACCTGTTCTACTACGACGTCGAGGAGTTCTGGTTCCGCGACGGCCGCCTTTTGCTGCGTGGCAACAACGGCACCGGAAAGTCCAAGGTGCTTGCGCTCACCCTGCCGTTCCTTCTCGACGGCGACCTCTCACCGCACCGCGTCGAGCCCGACGCCGACCCGAAGAAACGGATGGAGTGGAACCTCCTGCTCGGCGGCGACCACCCGCACCCCGAGCGGCTGGGCTACACCTGGCTGGAGTTCGGCCGGCGGCGCGACGACGGCACGTCCGAGTTCCGCACGCTGGGCTGCGGACTCAAGGCGGTAGCGGGCCGGGGCATCGCCAGGCATTGGTTCTTCCTCACCGACCAGCGCGTCGGCCATGATCTCGACCTGGTCGATGCCACCCGCACGGCGTTGACGCGCGACCGCTTGGCCGAGGCGCTCGCCGGCCGTGGCACGATCCACGAGCGGGCGCACGAGTACCGGCGGGCCGTCGACGAAGCGCTATTCGGCCTCGGCGAGCAGCGCTATGCGGCGCTCGTCGACCTGCTGGTGCAGCTCCGCCAGCCGCACCTGTCCAAGCGGCCCAACGAGAAGGCGCTGTCCGCCGCGCTCACCGAGGCTCTGCCGCCGCTGGACCAAGCGGTCGTGGCCGACGTCGCAGAAGCCTTCCGCAGCCTCGAGGACGACCGCGCCGCACTCCGCTCGGTCGAAGACTCCAGCCGAGCGGCGTCGTCGTTTCTCGCCCACTACCGGCGGTACGCCGGCGTCGCGTCCCGCCGGCGCGCGGCCCTGCCACGCAAGGCGCAGGTGGCGTACGAGGCCGTCAACCGCAACCTCACCGAGGCACAGGCCGCCCACGACTCCGCCCAGCAGGCCGTCGACGACGCCGAGACCGCCCTGGCCGAGCTCGACGCCGGCACGGCCCGGCTGCGCGCGCAGGATGAGACCCTTCGATCCAGCCCGCAGATGCGCAGCGCCCGCGAGCTCGAACATGCCGCCAACCATGCCCGCACCAGCGCTGAGACCGGCGAACGGCTGAAACGCGAGCGTGCGCACGCCGCCGATCAGCTCGCCGGGCGCGAGGCCAGGGCGGCCGAGGCGGAGACCCGGGCCGACCGGGCGGCCGACGAGCTCGACACCGCCCGCGAGGCGGCCACAGCGACCGCAAGGATCGCTCGGGTCGACCGCGAGCACTCCGAGCGGATCGACGCCAACCTCGAGGGCACCCAGGCCGGCGACCTGCGGCACGCCGCCGAGCAGATCACCGAACGCCAGCACCGCGCTGTCGGTCACGTCCAGCAGCTGCTCGACACGCTCGCTGCCCGCCGCGACGACCTCGCGGCTGCTCGCCGGCGCGCCGACGAGCTCACCGCCGAGGCCGCCCAGCTCGCCGAACAGCGCCGCACAGCCGCCACCGACGTGCGCGCTCGTGGCGCCGAGCTGATCTCCCAGACCCGCCGCTACCTGGACGGCACCGTCGAACTGGCTGTGCTCGATCCCGCCTCGACGCTGGCTGCGCTCGAGCTGTGGGTCGAGACCATCGACGGCGCCAACCCGGTGCGCGCAGCCGTCGACGCCGGCCACCAAGCAGCCACGGCGGAGATCGCTCGTGCCGGCGCCACACTCGGCGCCCGGCATGCCGCGACGGCGCAAGAGCGCGACACCCTCACCGACGAGATCTCCCGCCTCGAAGGCGGCGAGCTGCGCGCTCCTCCGGCCGCCCACACCCGCGCCGCCGGCGACCGCGCCGGCCGTCCTGGCGCGCCGCTGTGGCGGCTGGTCGACTTCGTCGATCATCTCGCCGACGACGACCGGGCTGGGATAGAGGCCGCGCTCGAGGCCGCGGGCATCCTCGACGCGTGGGTGACACCGGACGGTGAGCTGCTCTCACCCGACACCCACGACGTCGTGGTGGGCGCCCACGCCGACCTCCCACAGCCTGCCGTCAGCCTCGCTTCGGTGCTACGGCCGGCCGTCGACCGCGACGACACCCAGGCCGGGGCGGTCGACGACACCGTGATCGCCGGCCTGCTCAGCGCCATCGGACATGGCGCCGGCCAGGGCAGTGTCTGGGTCAGCGCCGATGGCCAGTTCCGCCTCGGCGTGCTCGACGGAGCGTGGCACAAGCCCGCCGCGGAGTACGTCGGCAGTGGTGCCCGTGAGGCGGCCCGCCGAGCCCGCCTGGCCCAGCTGCGCGCCGATCTGGCGGGCGTCGAACGCGACCTCGCAGAGATCGCCGCCGCGGAGCATGAGCTTGGTCGGCGCCGCGCCGTCCTCGCCGACGAGGTCGCTGCCTGCCCAGACGACGACGAGGTGCGCACCGCTCACGCGACGATCACCGCGTTGGCCGCCCAGCAGCGCCACCTGGACGAACGCATGACCCGCGCCGGCGAGGCGGTAGCCGCGGCGACGTCACAGACGGACCAGGCAGATACCGAGCTGGCCGACGGTGCGTCCGAACTGCGGCTTCCCACCGACGCCGGATCACTCGCTGCGATCCGCGACGGCCTGTCCCGCTACCGCGAAGCGTTGGCTGCCCTGTGGCCAGCGGTGCGCAACCTGCGCGATGCCCGCCGCCAGTTGGCTGAGGCGGGCGGCGACGTCGAGTCGGCCCGGACGGCGCTTTCCGAACGGACGTCACTGGCAGCCGCTGCCGCCAACGCGGCCGAGGCTGCCGCGGTCCGGCACCAGACACTCGCCGACAGCGTCGGAACCGCGGTGGCCGAGCTGGAGCGCCGCCTCGCCGACGTCGGCACCCAGTTGCGCCGGTGCGAGGCCGACACGAAGGCGACCCGGGCGCGGCGGGACCACGCGCTCAGTGACCGCGGCAACGCCGAGGGCCAGCTGACGCGGTTGCAGGTCGAACTCGATACCGCGACCCAGCAGCGGGCCGAGGCAGCCGAGTCGCTGCGCCGGTTCGCCGCGACCGGGCTGCTCGCCGTCGCGCTGCCCGACCAGGACGTACCCGACGCCGAAACCGGCTGGGCACCCAATCCCACCGTGCTGCTCGCCCGGCAGATCGACCGTGCGTTGGCCGAGGTCCCGGATGACGACGACTCCTGGGAGCGGGTCCAGCGCCGGGTCGACGAGGAGCTCAAGGCGCTCGCCGACACGCTGAGCCGCTACGGCCACACCGCGTCGTCGCGGCTGCAGGAGGACGGCATCGTCGTCGACGTGACCTTCCTGGGGCGCTCGGCGAGCGTCCCAGCACTCGTCGACGCCCTCTCCGCCGACGTCGACGAGCGGCAGCGCCTGCTCAACGCCCACGAGCGGGAGATCCTAGAGAACCACCTGGTCAACGAGGTCGCCAGCACGCTGCAGGAGCTGATCTCCGCGGCCGAGCAACAGGTGGCCCAGATGAACGCCGAGCTCTCCGAGCGGCCCATGAGCACCGGCATGCGGCTGCGGCTGCGGTGGCTGCCGGTCGAGGACGGACCGGACGGCCTGCCGGCCGCCAGGGAGCGCTTGTTACGGCAGAGCTCCGATGCATGGTCCGAAGACGACCGTGCTGCCGTGGGCGAGTTCCTACAGGCGAGAATCGCCGAGGTCCGCGCCCAAGACACCACGGGCACCTGGATCGAGCATCTCGCCGAGGCGCTCGACTACCGGCGCTGGCACCGCTTCGCGATCCAGCGGCACCAGAACGGCCAGTGGCGCTCCGCGACCGGTCCGGCCTCGGGCGGCGAGCGGGTGCTGGCGGCCAGCGTCCCATTGTTCGCCGCGGCGTCGGCGCACTGTGCCTCGGCCGGCAACCCGCACGCGCCCAGGCTGGTCACCCTGGACGAGGCGTTCGCCGGTGTCGACGACACCGCCCGCGCCGAGTACCTCGGGCTGCTGGCCGCGTTCGACCTCGATGTCGTGATGACCAGCGAGCGCGAGTGGGGCTGCTACCCGCAGGTGCCCGGCCTGGGCATCTCGCAGCTGTCCCGCACCGAGGACATCCCGGCCGTGCTCGTCACCCAGTGGGAGTGGGACGGCCGGCGACGGTCCCGGCTCGACCGCCCGGTTGCCGTGGCCGTGGGCGCCGGCTCGGAGTCGCAGCCCGCTGGAACGGACCAGCACAGCCTGTGGGCATAGACCAGGCACGGCTGGACCGCCTGCTCGGCGGGCCGGAGACAGGCTGGCTCGTCGATCGGATCCGGCGGCGGATCGAACTCGGCGAGCCCTTGGACATCACGGTGACGCTCAGCGGGTCCACGCCCGCGCAGCGCGACGCGGCGCACCGGCTGCTCGGCCGCGCCCCCCGCGCCGGCTCGAGCCTGGCCATCTCGCTGCCGGCCCTGGACGATGTGCTGCGCCGCAGCGGCGTGTCGCCAGCTGGGCTGGGCGCGGCCGTCGTCGCACTACGCGGGCCCGTGGTGGTCCGATCCGCGGCCGCCGCGCAGATCGAGCGCCACTGGGACGACGCGTTCGCGCCGGTCGCCGAGGTCGTGGCTACCCAGCCGGCGCTGGCTGCGTGGTACGAGCGGCTGCGGCGTAGCGGTCTGGTCCGGAGGCTGGCCGGTTCGCCCGACGCCACTGGCCCGCTGCTGGCCGACCTCGCCGCGGTCGTCGCAGTGCTGCCGGCCGGCGGCGAGCAGCTCGCCCGGTTCGCGGCCCGCGTCACGGCCGACGCCCACGCGCTCGACGACGACCGTCCACTGGCCACGCTCGCGCTCGGTGCCGCGCGGGCACTGGGCGACCTTCCGGCGGGCACCGGCGCCGAGTGGCGGCGCGAAGTGTGGGCCTCGGTCGGTCTGTTGCGCGACGAGCTGTCAGCCACGGTGCTTACCCTCGGTCTACCGGGCGACGCGATCAGCGCCACCGGGCGGGCGTTGCGCGCCTGGCACGAAGCCGGCCAACCCGTCGCCCTCACGCTGCGTCAGCTCGTCCGCGACCCGCCGGCACTCGCGCTGGCGGGTGTCACCGTCTCGGTCTGCGAAGGTCCGGTGGTTGTCTCGACCGCGGCCGACGACCTCGGCACCTCGTGCCAACCGCTGGTCTGCACGAGTGGGCAACCTAGCGCGGCGGCCGTTCATCTCCTCCGGATACTCACCAGAGAAGGCGCCACGCTGCGCTACCACGGCGACTTCGACTGGGGCGGCCTGCGCATCGCTGGAGGCTTATATCGCAGATTCCCGATGCGACCGTGGCGCTACGACGCGGCCGCGTACAACACGGCGGTCTCAGCCAGGCTCGGTCGCCACCTGACCGGCCCGCCCGTCGACGCCACCTGGGACCCTGCGCTTGCGCGCGCCATGCAGGCCGCCAGCATTCGTATCGAGGAGGAGCTTGTCCTCGACGAGCTGATCGGCGACCTCTCCGACGTGTGATCGCAGCTGCCCGTCGCGCGAGCGACCCCCGCCGTTGCGGGGTCGCGCTACGGATTACGCGGTCCACAGCCGGTCGACCGGAGTCACGTACAACCGGTCGTCGTAGGTGTAGCTGCGCTCGCCGGTGTACAGCGTGAAGCCGCCCAGGAAGGCTGGCCCCAGCCTGTCCCTCAACTGCTCGAGCCCTCTGAACGCGGAACCGGGCACCCGGGTGTCCGACTTGAACTCGAACCCGACTATCCCGCCATCCATGCGCTCAACGACGAGGTCGACCTCGTGCCCGTCGTGGGTCCGCCAATGTCCGAGCTGCACCGGCTCAGCGAGCCAGCTCAGTTGTTTGCGCAACTCACCGACGCAGAAGGTCTCCACCAGATGCCCCAGCTCGGTGAGCGCGGCCGGCTGCAACGTGCCCAGCTTCGCCTCGGTCAGCCGCAAGAGCATGGCCGCCACACCCGAGTCGACCAGGTGGACCTTCGGCGTGGCTACCACCCTGCTCCGCAGGGTCGTACCCCACGCCGGCAGCCGGTGGATCAGAAACACCGCCTCGAGCAGCTTCGTGTAGTTCTCCGCGGTGGACCTGTCCATCGACAGGTCGTCTGCAGCCTTGGCGATGTTCAGCAGCTGCCCAGTCTGCGAAGCAAGGCGAGCAAGCAGCCGGGGCAGCAGAGCGCGTTGTCGGATCCGAGACAGGTCCACGACGTCGCGATCCATCACCACGGTGACGTAGTCGTCGAACCACCTGCTCCGAGCAGCCTCGCTGGAGCGAGCCAACGCGTCAGGGAACCCACCGGTGACGAAACGGCGGATGTAGTCGACCCGGGCCGTGGTCGACATCGTCCGGGTGACGAGGGCCGGCGGATCGTTCAGGGCGGTCGAGGCGAACGTTTCCTGGTGACCAGCGACCTCACCTGCCGAGAGCGGCCACACCGGCACGACATGCAACCGGCCGGCGAGTGACTGCGCAGCGCGCGGCAGACTCTCGTAACTTGTGGTACCTGTCAGCACAAAGCGTCCTGGCGTCGACGACCTGTTCAGCTCGGCCTTGATCGCATCGAGCAGTTCCGGAACATGCTGGTACTCGTCGATGAACACCGGTGCCTGTCCCGATACGAACAGCGGCGGGTCGACACTGACCGCGTCCCGGGTCCGGAGGTCGTCGAGATCGATGACCTCACGCTTGTGAGCGTCTGCGAGGTCACGGAGAAGAGTGGACTTGCCGACCGCCCGTGGGCCTTGCAACACGATCACTCGCTCGTCCTCGAGCAGGCCGGGGACAACCCCGGTCAGCCTCCGGGGCACCTTGGACTCCAGGGCCGCTGCCATCACGTCGCTCGTCGTAGGCCGAACCCATGACCAGCTTCGTCGATACCGCTCAGCGTATCCTCCTCCTCGGGCGGCCTCTTCCGCAATTTGAGCATAGCGAACACCGCAATCTACGCGTCAGTTCTCCGCAATTGAGCAGCGAGCTCCGCAACCAGATACCGCGTGTCGGCGCTCCGATCGCTCCCGGCGGTCGCACCTGCCAATGGGTCACCCGGGCCGACTCGGAGCACCGAGTGGCTGGCACGACAAGCTTGGCAACGGCCACCTAGCCCCTCAGCTGCAGCGACGCTTCCTCGAGCTCCTCGGGCTCGACGTCGGCCCTGCGGGACAGCGCGCTCGGCCACCACATCCACCTGCCCACGTCCAGGTTCAGCGCCGTCACCAGGATCGACCGGACAATCAGCGTGTCGAGCAAGACGCCGAACGCGACCGCGAACCCGATCTGGGCGAAGGCCACCACCGGGAGCGTGGCCAGCACGGCGAACGTACCGGCGAGCACCAGCCCGGCCGACGTGATGACCCCACCGGTTGCGGCCAGCCCGATCAGCCCGCCGCGGCGGGTGCCGTGCTGCCTCGCCTCCTCGTGCACCCGGGTCATCAGGAAGATGTTGTAGTCGATGCCGAGCGCGACGAGGAACACGAAGACGAACAACGGGAAGGCGGTGTCGACCCCGGCGAAGCCGAGCAGGTGCTCGAAGACCAGGACGCTCACACCGAGCGCCGCGGCGAACGACAGCACGACCGTGGCGATCAGGATCAGCGGCGCCACCAGCGCACGAAGCAGCACGGCGAGGATCACGAACACCGCCACCAGGATCAGCGGCATGATCACGGCGCTGTCGCGCTGGGCTGCCCTCTGCGCGTCGAGGTTGATCGCGGTGTTGCCGCCGACCAACGCATCGCCGTCGGGCACAGCATGGACACTGTCGCGAACCCGGTCGATGGTCTCCTGCGCCGCGGGGCTGTCAGGTGCGGCGGCCAGCGTGCCCTCGAGATAGGCGACCTCGCCCACAACGGCCGGCTCACCGACCTCGGCGATGCCCTCGGCGTCCGCGAATGCGGCCCGGATCCCGTCGGCCGCGCCCGCATTGCCCACGACGACGACCGGGTTGCCCGTACCCGCCGGGAAGTGCCGGGCGAGGATCTCCTCGCCCTCGATCGAGGCCGGCCTGTCGACGAAGGCGTCGCGGTTCTGCAGGACCCCTGCGTTCAGCCCGAGCAGGCCCAGAGCCATCGCGCCGAGGGCGACAGTCGTCCCCACCCACACCACCCGTGGCCGGCGGGCGATCTGCCGGCCGGCCCGGGCCCAGATACCGCTCTCGGTCGGCTCGGCCGTGCCGTACCGCGGCCGCACCGGCCAGAAGATCCAGCGGCCGACGACCACGAGCAGCGCCGGCAGCAGGGTCAGCATGGCGACCAGACCGATCGCGATCCCGACCGCAAGCACCGGGCCCATGCCGCGGGTGGAGTTCATTTCTGCCGCCAGCAGACACAGCATCCCGACGGCGACCGTGGCCGCGCTGGCGATGATCGCTGGGCTGGCACGTCGCAGCGCGAACTCCATCGCCTCGTGCCGGTCCTGGTGACGGCGCAGCTCTTCGCGGAACCTGGCCACGATCAGCAGTGCATAGTCGGTGCTCGCGCCGAAGACCAGGACGAGCAGGATGCCGGCCGTCTGCGCGTTGACGGTGACACCGGCGTACTCGGCGAGCAGGTACACGACTGCCTGGGCCACGGTCAACGCCGTGAAGGCCGAGAGGACCGGCAGCAGCCACAGGACCCGGCTGCGGTACGACAGCAGCAGGATCGCGATGACGACTGCCATCGCCGCGTAGAGCAGGGTTCCGTCGATGCCTTCGAACGCCTCGGCGAAGTCGGCTGCCACGCCGGCCGGCCCGGCGACGTGGGCCGAGAGCCCGTCTGGCGTCTCACTGGTGATCTGTGCCATCTCGCCGACGGTCTCGCCGATCTCGACCCAGCCGCCGTCGCCGGGGTCGACCGGCACGATCAGCTGCAGTGCCTGCCCGTCCTGGGACGGCACCGGAC
Source organism: Jiangellaceae bacterium (assembly GCA_050743075.1). GTDB lineage: Bacteria > Actinomycetota > Actinomycetes > Jiangellales > Jiangellaceae > JBOGDS01. The sequence continues at coordinate 20,368 of JBOGDS010000027.1, forward strand.
CGATGACCTCGCCGGTGACGTTGTCCAGCCCACCGATGGCCTGCGCGTGTTCGGCGGCCCGGGCCAGGTCGCCGTCGGTGGTGCCGTCCGTCCGTTCGTAGACCGCGATCGCGGGGAGCGCGTCGCCGGTCTGGAAGGCGGCCTGCTGGATCTTGAAGACCTGCGTGGACTCGGCGCTGCCGGGCAGCCAGGACGCGGCGTCGTTCTCCTGCGCGCCGGCCAGCTTGGCCGAGAGCGGGAGCGCCACCGCGAAGACCGCGACCCAGAACGCGACGAGGATCCACTTGGTGCGACGACCGCAGACGGCGCGAGCCAGTGCCCCACTCATGCCCTCCGGCCGTACATTGCCAGCAGCAGGGTCTGTGCGTCGGCGTCGTGGGCGACGGGCGGTCGTTCGGCGACCGCTCCCCCGGCCCGGAAGGCATCCTCCTTGTCCGCGAACCATTCGGCGAACACGTCGACCAGCTCGGGGTCGAGCCGGGGGTCGGCGCCGACGGCGATGGCGAGGTCCCAGCTATGGACCACGTTGTCGGCCGCGACCTCCATGAGGTAATCGCGTGCCGGGACGTCACCCCGGGAGATGTGCACCGGCTGGTCGACGGACTCGAGTGCGGCAGCGGCCTGCGTCGCCGCGGTCATCGCGTCGCGCCATGCGGCCTGGGGATCGTCGCCGAGCTGGTCGCGGTCGAGGCGATCACCGACCTCCTCAATTGTGCCGCCCTGCAGCAGCGGCGGCACCCACAGATCCTCGACGGTGACGTGATTGACCAACGCCCGGACGTCCCACTCCGAGCAGGGAGTGAAGTGCGACCATTGGTCGGGCTGGACCGCGGTCATGCGCCGATCGAACTCGCCGCACGCTCTGCCGAACAGGTCGATCACGTCCATAGCCCCTCCTCGCTGGCGCTGCCGACGATAGCGACAACCCGCACCGCTGGCTCACAAGCGCTGGCTGCGCGACCCCGCGCCCGTCACTGCGGCGCGCTGGCTGAGCTCGATGGCGATGGTGCGTGCATCTTGACGCCTGCTGGTGGACGCATCATGATGCCTCGTGTGCGTACGACGCTGACGCTCGACCCGGACGTGGTCCGGCTTATCGAGGATGCCGCGCATCGCGAGCGGCGCCCGACGAAGCAGGTGATCAACGATGCGCTACGGCGGGCGCTTGCTCCGCCACCGGGTGTGCGGGGCCAGCCGTACCATCTGGTCCCCCACGACTCGGCGCTGCGGCCCGGACTCGACCTGGCCGGCTTCAACCGGCTCGTTGACGAGCTGGAGGACGAGGCGATCCTCGACCAGGCCCGGCGCGCCACGTGATCGTCGTCGATGTCAACATGCTGCTCTACGCGGTCATCAGCAGCTTCCCGCACCACACCCGCGCCCATGCGTGGTGGGAGCAGTCGGTCAACTCGGCCGCCGAGATCGGACTGGCAGCACCGGCTCTGTTCGGCTTCCTCCGCTTGTCGACCAACCCACGCATCCTCGAGTCGCCACTTCCGGTCGAGCGGGCCGTCGGCTACGTCCGCGACTGGCTGGACCAGCCGAACGTTCGCTTCCTCTCACCAGGTCCACGCCACCTCGAGATCGCCTTTGCGATGCTGGTAGGGCTGGGGACCGCCGGCAATCTCACCACCGACGTCCAGCTGGCAGCCCACGCGGTCGAGCAGGACGCGGAGCTCCATTCGAACGACACCGACTTCGGTCGCTTCTCCGATCTTCGGTGGGTGAACCCGCTGCAATAGGACCATGGGGCCGCGCGTGCCCATTGCCGTCCGTGCATCCGAGATGCTCGGCACCCACATGGAGCTCGCACCGATCAAGCCCTTCCGGCAGTTGACCGGCTCGCTGTTCGAGGCCGACGAGGTGACCTTCGACGGTTGTTCCGAACCTGATCGGGCGACGTTTGACGCGGTGCTCGCGGCCGCGGACCGGACATCGATCGTCGGCTCAGGTCTGACCGCCGGGACGGCTGAGCGAGTGGCGACTCCCTTCGGACACTCGAGACCCACATCGGTGTCAGACTGATCATCGGGTCGACCGTTCGCCGCGTTCCCCAGGCCGGCGCCGCGATCCGCGCGGCCATCGACCTGCCGCCACTGGAACGCCTCTACCAGCTCGACGTGCCGGGCCTTCCCGCGTCGTTCCCGCCGCTGCGGACGCGACAGCCAACGGTCGGCAACCTCTCCGCCCGGTTGACGACGTTCCTCGGGCGCGACGCGGAGCTCGTCGAGCTCGGCGCACTGCTCGAGGACGCACGGCTCGTCACGCTGACGGGACCTGGGGGGATCGGCAAGACGAGCCTCGGAACCGAACTGGCCCGGGTGCAGGCGCCCCGCTTCCGCGACGGGGCATGGTTCGTGGCCCTGGACCTCATCGACGCCGGGGACCCGGTGATGGCCGTGATCGCGAGGATCATCGGGCTGTTCGACGGCCCCCAGCGGGCCGCCGCCAACGGCCTGCTCCCTTACGCTGCCGACCGCTCGATGCTCTTCGTCCTCGACAACTTCGAGCACCTCCTGCACGCGGCGGACGAGGTGACCGCGCTGCTGCGCGCCTCCCATGCGTCACGGATGATCGTGACCAGCAGGGCGCCGCTGCGGATCCCCGGCGAGCACGAGTACCCGGTTCGACAGCTGACCCAGTTCGACGATGATCCGAGCATGTGGCAACGCCAGGGCGGTCGTCGCAGGATGCTGCCGTCCGACTGTTCGTCGATCGGGCTCGAGCCGTACGGCCGGACTGGCAGCCCGAGAGCCAGCTGGCCGTCGTCCGCGAGATCTGTCATCTGCTCGACGGCCTGCCCCTCGGGATCGAGCTTGCGGCGGCCCCGATCTCACTGCTGTCGGCGGCGGCCATCAGGGACCTGCTGACGGCTCGCATGCCGTTGCCCGGCAGCGGACCACGCGACGTGCCCGCCCGGCAGCGGACGCTCGACGCGGCGATCGGCTGGAGTTACGACCTTCTCTCGCCGCAGCACCAGCGGCTGCTCGACCGGCTGTCGGACTTCGATGGCGGCTTCGACGCCGAGCAGGGGGCAGCGGTGGCGACGTCCGGAGACCCCGTGCCCGCGGACGTGCTCGACGGGCTGCTGTCCCTCGCGGACCAGAGCCTCGTACTCCGCGATCCCGACCCGCGGGCCGAGGCGATGCTCGGCACCGCGACCGGGGTCCGCGCGCGGCTGCTCAAGACGATCCAGGGGTTCGCCGCCAGTCGACAGGACGCCAGCGGTGAGGAGCGTGCTGTCCGACGGCTGCATGCGCTGGCGTACCTGGAGCTCGCAGAGGTGGCGGCCATGAGCATGTCCGGCCCGGATCGGCCACGGTGGCCCGACCGGTTGGCGCTCGACGACGCAAACCTGCGCACCGCGTGCGCTGGGCCATCGATTCCGGTGAGACGGACATTGCCCTGCGCTTCCTCCCCGCGCTGTCGCATTTCTGGGGGATGGAGGGCCACCTGCAAGAGGGCCGTGCGCTCGCGGACGCGGCCTTGTCGATGCAGAGCGCGGATGCTCCGACGGCAGTCCGCCTGTCCGCGGTGGCCGCTGGAGGCAACCTGGCGTACTGGCAAGCGGACTCGGCCGAAGCTCGACGCCGGTACGAGGAGGAACTGGAGCTCGCCCGTCGACTGGGAGATCGGTTGCCGAAGCGGACGCCGTCTTCAACCTGGGGCACGTCGTGTTGGTCGAGGGTGGTGGCGGCGAACTCGTCTCCGAATTCCTCGACGATGCCCGGCAGAGGTTCGAGTCGATCGGCGTTGCCCGCGGCGTCGCGCGCTGCGACTGGGGCCGCGGCGCCATGTTGATGACCCTCGGTCGACCAGCGGAGGCCGCCGCGGTATTCCGCGAACAGCTGGCACGCTTCGAGGAGCTGGGCGACGTGCAGTACCACGCCATGAGTTGCTCGAGTCTGGGCTGGGCTGCCTATGTCCAGGGCGACATCATGGGTGCCGCCCGGTGGTCCATCCGCGGCCTGATCGAGAGATTCGGATGCGTGACTCCGCGTCTACCACCATCTCGATGCAGGAGGCGATCGTGATCGCCACGGCGCTCGACCGGCCCGATACCGCCGCGCTGCTGACCGGGGCCTTCGAGGGCCTGTGCGAACGCCACGGCGCCCGACCGCCCGCCGCCTTGCAGCGCTTCCTGGACAGACACGATCCGTTCGCCGCAGCACGCGACGCGCTTGACGCCGAGGAGCTCCAGGCGGCGGTCGCACGAGGCCGCCGGGTGTCCCTCGACGAGGCGATGGCGCTGATCGTCGAGTTGGGCAACTCCGTGGAAGACGCGACGACCGGGCCATGATGCCCTGGATCCTGCCGTCTTTGGCCACTGCGTCGGGTGGCCCAACCGGAGTGAACAGGGTCATAGGTCACGCCACGATGACTGGCGCTCCATGGAGGTCAGCCCGTGCCCCCGGTGCGACTCGAACGCACACTGCGCGGATTTTAAGTCCGCCGCCTCTGCCGGTTGGGCTACGGGGGCATGGCAATCAGGCTACGGGCTGCGCACCAGGACACGCGACGTCGGCTCGGCCGTGCGGCTTCTGCTCCAGGCGCGACCGCGGCCGGTGATCAGTGAGGCTGGGTAAACCGCGTGTTATGCGGGGCCTTTCACCACGGGCGTGCCGCCTTCGAACACCAGCTCACTGATCCACATCGTCCGGCCGGGAATCACCGAGCCGATCGAGTCCGGCGCCCACGCGTGGTAGACGAACCACGTCGTCCCGTCGGCCTCGACGATGCTGTTGTGCCCAGGCCCCGCGGCGTCCTGTGCCGAGACCAAGATCGGGTTCTCCGGCGCCTTCTGGCACGGCCCGAGCGGCGTCTCGCAGGTGGCGTACCCGACGGCGTAGTCGGGCGAGGCGAAGGAGTTGGCGGAGAAGAACAGATACAGCTGGCCGTCGTGGCGCCACATGAAGGGTGCCTCGATGAGATCGCCCTCCCAGGCCGTATCCTGCTGTAGGAGCTGCGTCGGCTCGCCAGCCATGCTCAGCCCGTCCGGCGCGAGGGGCTGGCCATAGAGCCAGGTGGCGCGGCCGAAAGCGTTGCCGTCGTTCTTCCAGTACAGGTACAGGGTGCCGTCGTCGTCGCGGAACGGGCTCGCGTCGATCGAGCCGCCCTCGTCGACCTGGCAGACCAGCGGCGTGTCGCTGTCGTCGGTGAACGGTCCGGCGGGGTCGTCGGCAACAGCGCGGCCGATGCACTGACGGCCGCTCTCGCGGTCGGCTGCGGTGTAGTAGACGATGTATCGGCCGTCGTCGGCCACCAGCACCTCCGGCGCCCACGTCTTGCCCTGCATCGCCCAGCCGGCCAACTGCGGCATGCCGTCCCCCACGCGTTCCCACGAGCGCAGGTCGGACGAGCGCAGCACCGGCAGGTTCCCGCCCTCGCCGTTCGTGGCGTAGGCGAAGAACCCACCGTCGACGGCGATCACGTGCGGATCGGGGAAGTTCTCGTCGAACACCCGATCTCGGACGCTTGGTTCGACCGGCTCGCTCGTCTGCCCCACCGCTCCTTCTCCGGTTCCGCCGTCCTGCTCGCCGTCGGTCGCGCACGCCGTCAAGGCCACCACCGCGGCGGCCAGGCAGAGACGTGTCACCGCGGTGGCACGTATCACCGGTACGCCCGGACGTAGTCGAACTCCGAGGTGGCCTGCGGGTTGTCGCCGCCGTGGGAGATGACGCCGATCCGGGGGGCATCACCGGCCGGAAGCGTCCAGGTGCCGCCCCAGATCCAGATCTCGCCGTCCCGGCTGGTCGCTGCCCGGAACTCGTGCTCGCCGTTCTCCGGGTCCACCGTATGAGCCAGCCGCAGCCAGGTGGTGTCAGCCGGCGGCCCGATGATCATGCCGCCGAACTGCAGCCGGCCGGCATACGGCATCTCCTTGCCGAACTCAGCCTGCCGGGTGTTCCAGATCGCCACATGCGACAGTCGCAGGAACTCGTCGTCGTCCAGGTAGGCCACCAGGCCACCCTGCTGGAAGTTGCGCACGGTGTCGGTGCCCAGGTCGACGGTCAGCTTCGTCTCGACCACGTAGTCACCGTCCGGCGCGTCCCGCAGCAGTACACCGGCTTGGTTGCCCGGGCCCACCAGATCGGCCGCCTGCGTCGGCCAGCGCAGCACATCACCGGCCACGATCGCGTCCGGGTCCTGCCGGACCCAGGTCCAGCCCGGTCCCAGCTCACCGTCGAACTCGTCGGAGTACGCGGGATCCAGCGTCCCGACCGTCGGTAGCGGGACCGGCTCGGTGACCGGCTCGGGCAAGGCTGCGGTCGCCACGTTGTCGGCATCCATGCTTCCGTCGCGGGCAGCCACGCCGACCCGGCCGCGGTCGCGGCGGCTCTCCGCAACCTCGGCGTGGACCACCGCGTACGGATCGGCGAGGCGCGCACCCGTCACGTCCACGACAAGGTCCGTACCCCGCAGCTCGGCGGCCACGGTGTGCCAGGACGACGGGTCGAAGGACATCGGCAACGGTTCGACCGTCGAGGTCGTGCGACCCCCCACCGTCACGTCGATGACGAGCTGGCGTGTTGTCGGGTCGACCCAGGCGACCACGTGGTTGCGCGGGTTGTGGTAGCGGACCACGAGACCGGCATGCCCGCTGTCCGTGCGCAGGTCGGCTTCGACCCGGACGTCGCCGCTGACCCGAGCACGGGACAGCAGGAATCCGGGATCACGGCCGCCCTCGCGTCGGGTCGCGTACCTGCCGGGGCCGAGCTCGGATGCCATGTCCCACCGTCCGCCGATCCGCAGCCAGTCGCGGAACGGCCGCCGGTCGTCGAAGTCGGCGTCTACTGGTCCGCTCGTGACCGGTGCCGGCACCGATCCTTCGGACGCCCACGCGCCGGCCCGTACCGTCGGCCAGCCGTCGATCCAGTCGAGCCGGTCGAGCAGCATCGGACGCTCGTTGATGCCGTCGGTGCCGTTCAGGTAGGGGTCAGCCCGATCGATGGCATGGTAGGCCAGCCAGGTCTGTCCGGAGACGTCGGTGACGACGGCGTTGTGCCCGGTACCGACCCAGGCGTTGCCGTTCGGCGAGATCACCGGTGTTCCACCAACCCTCGATTCCAGCAGCGAGGTGCCCTCGGCGTCGACGAACGGGCCACGGGGGTCGGTGGACCGGCCGGCGTAGACGCTGTACCCGGTCGTCGGCCCGGCGCAGCAGTTTGCCGACGACGCGAACAGGTAGTAGTGCCCGCCCTGCCGGACGACGTAGGCGCCCTCGTAGCGGTTGTCGATGGTGACCTGGGTCGGCTCGCCGACCGCCCGCAGGCCGTCGGAGGTCAGCTCGGTGACGAAGACACCGCCGAAGTAGGAGCCGTAGTACAGCCAGCGACGGCCCTCGGTATCGGTGAGCATCGAGGGGTCGAACGTCCACAGCCAACCGCCGCCGGGAGCCGGCCGGGGCGGCACCACCAGCGCACCCGAGTCGGTCCACGGACCGGCGGGCGTCGGGGCGGTCGCCACGCCGATGGCTCCGTCGCCGTCGCCGGGCGAGACGTTCGTGTTCGTCGCGGTGAAATACAGCAGATACCTGCCGTCGACGTAGCGGATGTCCGGCGCCCAGAAGAAGCTGGTCGGCCCGACCCACGTCGGCCGGTTGCCCTCGTCGAAGACGTTGCCGACGTACTCCCAGTCGACCAGGTCGTGCGACCGCGCAATGTGCATCGGCTCGATCTCGGTGTCCCCTTCGAACCGGGGATCACTGGTGGCGTAGGAGTACCACAACCCGTCCTTGCCCTTGATCACCACGGGGTCGGCCCAGGTGTCGGCGATCTCGGCCGACACCGGATTGGTCATCGTCGCCTGGTCGCCGTCGCGGGCGTTCGCCGGCATCGCGGTCGTGCCGGTTGCCGTGACGGCGAGGACGGTCACCGCGGCAGGGATCACCGTTCGGCTCACTGCTCTCATCCGTTCAGCCCTTCAGTCCGCTCTGGGCGACGCCCTCGATCACCCAACGCTGGGTGAAGAAGAACAGGGCGAGCACCGGGACGCTGGCCATCACGGCGCCAGCCATGATGATCGGGTAGTCGGTGCTGTACGCCCCCTGCAGGATGTTCAGGCCCGGGGGCAGGGTGAGGTTCTGCGAGCTGAAGATGACGTACACCGGCCACAGGAAGTCGTTCCAGTTGGTCAGGAACGACAGGACGGCGAGGGTGGCGAACGCCGGCTTGCTCAGCGGCAGGATCACCCGCACGAAGATCTGCCAGTAGTTGGCGCCGTCGATCAGCGCGGCCTCCTCCAGCTCGGCCGGCAGCGACAGGAAGAACTGCCGGAAGAAGAAGACGCCGAACGCTCCTGCCGCACCCGGCACGATCAGTGCCAACAGCGTGTCCAGCCATCCCAGCCGGTTGACGATCAAGAAGTTCGGGATGAGGAACACGAACCCTGGGATGAACAGGGTCAGGATGATCGCCCAGAAGATCACTCGCTTTCCCCGGAACTCCATGCGGGCCAGGGCGAAACCCGCCATCGACGCCACGGCCAGCACGAGCAGCATCTGGCCGGTCGCGGCGACCATGCTGTTGACGAACCAGCGCAGCACCGGGGTCGTCTCGGAGTTGGCGGTGATGATCTCGGTGTATCCCTGCACCGATGGGTCGCGCGGGATCCACGACAGCGGCAGCCGGGTGGCGTCGGGGTTCGTGCGCAGCGACGTCGTCAGCATCCACAGCAGCGGGGCGACGATCACCAGGCCCAGACCGATCATCGCCGCGTAGCGCAGCGGACCGGTGGCGCCGACGGTTCTACGACGTGGGCGTCCCAGATCGGCGGGTGGAGTGGTCTTTGGTGCGTCGGTCGTCGTCGCCATGTCCTCAGTCCCTGTGCCGCAGGAGCCGGAAGTTGAGGACGGCGATCACGGCCAGCGTGACCGCGAGCAGGTAGCTCATCGAGGCCGCGCTTCCCATCCGGAACCTCGCGAGCCCCTGGTCGGCGATGTACATGATCGCCGTCCGGGTCTCGTTCGCCGGGGCGCCGAAGGTCACCAGGAAGGACTGCCCGAACATGTTGGCCGAGGCCAGGATCGTGATCGTGACGACGAACAGCAGCACCGGCCGTAACTGCGGCAGCGTGACGTACCAGAACTCCTGCCACCGGCTGGCGCCGTCGATCTTGGCCGCCTCGTAGAGCTGGCGCGGCACGTCTTGCAGGCCGGCCAGGTAGATGATCGCGTTGAAGCCCATCGTCCACCACACCGTCAGTGCCACCAGCGAGATCCACGCCCACGGCGTCGCGGTCAGCCAGGCGATGTCATCCGGGAGCCCGAGCTTGCCGAGGTAATAGTTGACGAACCCGATGTTGGAGTCCAGCAGGAAGCGCCACAGCACTCCCACGACGGCGATGCCGAGCACGAACGGGGCGAGGTAGACAGCCCGGAACAGGTTGCGGCCCTTGAACGGTCGGTTGAGGATCAGCGCCACCCCGAGCGGGATGACGACGAGGAACGGCACGCTGGCCACCGTGAAGATCGCCGTCGCCCGCATGCTCTGCCAGAAGTCGGAGAACACCGTCGACGACGAGTCGAAGAGTGCGACGTAGTTGTCGAAGCCGATGAACGGCTTGTTCGGCAACAGGAAGTCCCACTCGTGCAGGCTGATCCAGATGCCGTAGATGGCGGGACCCAGCACGAAGGTCACGAAGAGCACGCCGAACGGTGCGAGGAACAGGTACGGCGTGAACCGTCCCGGTGCGCTCGGGGACCTCTGCCGGAGCGGCGGACCGACCTCGGCGACCCGCAACACCTCCGGCTCCGTCGTCGAGGGAACCTCGGGCCTGGGCAGCACGGTCATCGGCTCAGGCCCCGTACCTCGACCGGTTCTCCTCCAGGATGCCCGCGGCCTGATTCGCTGCGTCGTCCAGCGCCTGCTGCGGCTCGGCCTGGCCGAGCACCGCCGCGTTGACCGCCTCGTACATCGGGGTCATCGCGTCGCCGATGCCCGCGACCGCCGGCGGGAAGCGCAGGTAGTCCACCTGCATGGCGAACTGCGACTGCGCCTCCAGCGCAGCGAACTCCTCGCTCTCGCGCACCTCTCGGCGGGCGGGCACCTGGCCACCCTTGGCCCACTCGATCGACCGCTGGCTGATCTCGTTGATGAAGACCCGGGCGGCGGCGGCGATGTCCTCGTCCGGCTGCCGCTGCTGCATGATGACGAACTGGTGGGAGCCGGCCCAGGCGGCCGGCTGTTCGCCGATGACCGGCAGCGGTGCGACGCCCCAGTCCAGCTCGGGCACCTCGTTGTAGGCGTTGATGGCCCAGATGCCGTTCCAGACGAACGCCGCCTCGCCGTTCTGGAACGCGATCGAGTCCGCGTCCTGCCCGACGTCGGGTGGGCTGTACCCGTTGTCCACCAGGCTCCGCAGCCAGCTGAGTGCCTCGACACCAGCCTCGGAGTTCCACGTCGCCTCGCTGACGTCCTCGTTGAACAGCTCACCGCCGAACTGCCAGAGCAGCGACTGGAACTGGAAGCCACCGGTGAACTGGAACGGGGTGGCCCAGTGGCCCCGGATGCCCGCGGCGCTGAGCTCTTCGAGAGCCGCCTTGTAGTCGTCGGCAGTCTGGGGCGGACTGTCGGGATCGAGTCCGGCCTGCTCCAGGACGGTCCTGTTGTAGTACATGCCGATGGGGTGCACGTCCAACGGAATCCCGTACCGCATGCCATCGAAGATCCCGCCCTGCCAGACCTCGGCGGCGAAGTCCTCCTCGGCCAACTCCAGCGCCTCCGCCACGTCGTCGAGCGGCTGGATCACGCCGCGAGCCGCGTTGGTGGCCAGTGAGTCCACGTGCATGATGCCGACGTCCGGCCCGTCGCCGGTGGTGACCGCCGTGGGTGTGCGCTGGTAGTAGTCGGCCCACTCCATCACCGTCATCTCGACGTCGATGTTCTCCTGGGCCTCGCTGAAGGCCTCTGTCATCTCCCGCATGATCGGGCCGTCGCCGCCGGTGAAGCCGTTCCAGAAGTCCAACGTGATGGGCGGTCCGGCGTAGCCGCTGGCGCCGCCGCCTCCCTGCGCGGGCCGGTCGGGGCTACCATCGCCACCGCAGCCGACCAGACCGATGCCGAGTGCTCCCCCGAGGCCGATCCTGAGGAAGCCGCGCCGGCTGACCGGGGGCAGCCAGATCGTGGTGGTGTCGAAGCGCTGTGGCTGGCGCATCCTGATCATCTCCGTCGCTGTGGTGGGTCCGTCGGGCCAGGGTCGTGGGGGTCAGGGCTTGCCGTTCGATGGACCGAACGTGAGAAGGTTCCAGGAGACCGGCGCCAAGTCGGCGTCCAGCCCCTCTGCCTCGATGCGGACCGGTGCGAGCGCCTGAGGGCTCACCCGGTCCGGCTGGGTTGCGGTGTTGGTGGCGGTCAGGTCGTGGTCTGCGAGCACCACCCGCTCGGCCCAACCGGTGTGCGGCAGTGAGCGGATGTCCACCCGCAGCCGAAGCGGCCGGCGGCTGCGGTTGACCACGAACACAGACGTCCGGCCGGTGTGGTCGTCGTGCGTGGCGGTGGCGTGTAGTACCGGCACCTCGCCGTAACGGCGCGTCTCGTGCACCGGCGAGCGGGGTTCCGCCCGGAGCACCCGACCGCGGGCATGCCGGGCGGTAAGCGCGAACGGGTGGAAGGTGGCCTGCCTCCAGGCCGGACCACCTGGAAGCGTTCGGATCAGCCCGATCACGTTGACGAGCTGCGCCTGGCACGCCACGGACACGCGGTCGGCGTGGCGCAGCAAGGCCACAAGCAGGCTGCCGACCACGACGGCGTCGGCAATGGTGAAGTCGTCCTCGATCAGCGTGGGCAGGTCAGCGAAGGGCTGCGCCGACCTGTCCTCCGCGCGGGATTGGTTCCAGACGTTCCATTCGTCGAATGACAGCGAGAGCCGCTTCGTCGCACCGCTGACGGCGCGCATGTGGTCAGCCGTGGCGACAACCGAGGAGATCATGTCCTCCATGTCCACGGCCGACGCGAGGAAGCTGTCCAGGTCGCGGTCCGAGGGGTCGTAATAGGTGTGCAGCGAAACGTGGTCGACCAGGTCGTAGGTGTGCTCGAGGACCGTCGCCTCCCAGGTGCCGAACGTCGGCATCGCCCGGTTCGAGCTCCCGCACGCGACCAGCTCGATCGACGGGTCCACCATCCGCATCGCCTTCGCCGTCTCAGCGGCGAGCCGCCCGTACTCATCTGGTGTTTTGGCGCCGATCTGCCACGGACCGTCCAGCTCGTTGCCCAGGCACCACAGCCGGACGCCGTGCGGCTCGGTCGCACCGTTCTTGATCCGAAGGTCCGACCAGTGGGTGTCACCCCGGTGGTTGGTGTACTCCAGCAGGTCGCAGGCTTCCTGCACGCCGCGAGTACCCAGGTTCACCGCCATCATCGGCTCCACGCCGGCCTGACGTGCCCAGGACATGAACTCGTCAGTGCCGAACGTGTTCGGCTCGACGGCTCGCCATGCCAGGTCGAGTCGAGAGGGTCGCTCGTGCACCGGGCCGATGCCGTCCTCCCAGCGGTATCCGGAGACGAAGTTGCCGCCCGGATACCGGACGACGGTCACGCCCAGCTCCCGGACCAGTGCCAGCACGTCCCCGCGGTAGCCCTCCGGGGTAGCGGTGGAATGCCCGGGCTCGTAGATCCCGGTGTACACGCAGCGGCCCATGTGCTCGACGAAGGACCCGAACAGGCGCCGGTCGATGACGCCGACGTCGAACGCGCCATCCAGCACGAGCTGCGCTGTCGTCACGGCGAACTCCTCGGCGATGTGAGACTCATCACCTCCACGACTTCTACAACCTTGGTACTAACGTTGTAAAGAGGCACGCGCGAAACTCGGTAAGCTCCTGGCTGGATCCGTGGCCCGATGACACGGCGGCGCTGGGCAGGATGGGGGAGGAACAATGAGCGTAGTGCGCCTGCGCGACGTCGCCGCTCGGGCCGGTGTGTCGATCAAGACCGTGTCAAACGTGGTCAATGGGTACCCGCACGTGTCCGCTCGTACGCGCGCCCGGGTCGAACAGACCGTTGCCGAACTGAACTACCGGCCGAACATCGCAGCTCGCAATCTGCGCCAGGCCCGGTCCGGCGTGATCGCGTTGGCTGTTCCGGAAGTGGACATGCCCTACTTCGCCGAGCTGGCACGCAGCGTGATCAAGGCGGCAGCCGCGCACGGTTGGACCGTGCTGATCGACCAGACTGATGGCCGCCGCGACAACGAGCAGATGGTGCTGGCCGGCATCCGCGACCACCTCATCGACGGGCTGATCTTCTCGCCGCTTGCCTTGGGCCCGGAGCTGCTCGCCGAACGGACGGACTCCACCCCGCTCGTGCTGCTCGGAGAACGCGTCGAGGCGGGGCCCGCCGATCACGTCGCGATCGACAACGTCGCAGCGGCGCGCGCGGTTACCCAGCATCTGCTGGCACTGGGACGCCTGCGTATCGCCGCCATCGGTGACCAGCGCCAGGCCTCCGGCGAGACGGCCCGCCTGCGTCTGACGGGCTATCGCCTGGCGCTGGAGGCGGCGGGCGTGCCGTACGACCCTCGCCTGGTAGTGCCCGCTCGTACTTACCACCGCGCGGACGGTGCCCGAGCCATGCGCCGGCTGCTCGCCATCGACCAGCCGCCGGACGCCGTCTTCTGCTTCAACGACCTCCTGGCCCTCGGAGCGCTGCGGACCCTGCACGAACACGGCAAGCGTGTCCCGCAGGACGTGGCCGTGGCCGGCGTCGACGACATCGAAGACGGCCGGTTCTCAGTTCCCAGCCTCACTACCGTGTCACCGGACAAGGAGGCCATCGCAGAGCATGCGGTGTCCATGCTGGCCGCCCGCCTGGCTGGCGACGATGCAGTCGAGCCGCGTGACGTCAGGGCGCCCTTCACCCTGCAGGTGCGGGAGAGCACGGTCGGGCGACGGTGGCTGCCCGTTGGCCGAGACTAGTCCGGCTCAGGCTCACGTCACCCCGAGCCAGGCGCTCCGGGTCTCTGGGAAGCCACTGGAGCCGTCACCGTGCCGGCGTACGGCAAGCACCTGCGCGATCCCGATACGCCCGACGTCGAACGACAACGCCGAACCGGTCATGTAGAGCCGCCACACCCTGGCCCGTCCCTCCCCGGCCAGTGATACGGCGCGGTCCCAGCCGGCTTCCAGGTTCGCCACCCAACTGCGCAAGGTACGGGCGTAGTGCTCCCGCAGGCTCTCGACGTCGCGGACCTCGAGGTCGCCGCCTTCGATCGCGTTGACGACGTCGCCGATCGGCAACAACTCGCCGTCGGGAAAGACGAAGGCGTCGATGAACGACCGCCCGGCGCGACCCGGACCGGGGCGGCGGACGATCTGGTGGTTGAGCAGCCGGCCGCCCGGCACCAGCAGGTCGTGCAGCGTACGAGCGTACTGACCCCAGCGCTCAGCACCGAGGTGCTCGGCCATACCGATGCTTGCGACGGCGTCGAACGGGTCGTCGGTGAGGTCTCGCCAGTCCTGGACCCGGATGTCGACAGTGTCGGACAGACCCGCCGCGAAGACCCGCTTGCGCGCGTACTCGGCCTGCTCCTGCGACAACGTGATGCCGACCGCCTCGACACCGTGCTCGCGTGCGGCATGGATGACCAGGGAGCCCCAGCCGCAGCCGACGTCGAGCAGCCGCATGCCCGGCTGGAGGCCGAGCTTGCGGCAGATGAGTTCGAGCTTGTCCCGCTGGGCATCGTCCAGCGTGCCGTCCGGTCGTGCCCAGTACGCGCAGGAGTACACCATCGACGGGCCCAGCACGATCTCGTAGAACTCGTTGCCCACGTCGTAGTGATGCGTGACGGCTCGCCGGTCGCGGCTCTTCGAGTGCCGGTCTCCGGTGAGCGCGATCTCCTCCGGCGGCGGCTTCGGCGCCGGACCGACCGCGCCGAGCAGGACCGCAGCCCGCAGGACCTCGGCGCGCTCGCTCGGCGTCAGATGCCGTCGCCTGGCGACGTCGCGCCCGACGGTTTCCAGCCGGGTCAGCGCCTCCTCGAGATCGCCTTCGATGTCGATCTCGCCGGCCACCCAGGCCCGGCCGAGCCCGACCTCGTCGGGCTGCCACAGCAGCCGCCGCAGTGCACGCCGGGTGTTGACGACCAGGGTGGGGCCGTCCGACGCACCGGCCTGGCTGCCGTCCCAGGCGCGGACGTGCAGCGGGACCTGCCCCCCGAGGAGCCGCTCCAGGACCAACGCCACCCGGTCGGCCACGCCGGTGCCGGGCTTCGCCGCCTTCACCAATCCGGGCCTCCTTCCACAGGACGCTCAGCACCCAGCGTACTGCCCGCCCGCGCCCCGTTGATCATGATCAACCAGGCGGTGGGGGACGGCGGCGCGACGGAACTCGTCGCGCGGCACGTGTATCCGGCCCAGCGAGACGGCCTCGCGTCGGAAGAAGAGGGCCAGCGTCCAGTCCAGCACGATGCGGACCTTGCGGTTGAGCGTCGGCATCCGGCTCAGGTGGTAGGTCCGGTGCATGAACCAGGCCGGGAAGCCCTTGAGCTTGACGCCGTAGACCTCGGCGACGCCCTCGTGCAGGCCCAGGCTCGCGACCGAGCCGACGTACTTGTGCCGGTAGTCCTCGGGTGCACGGCCGCGCATCACCGCGGCCACGTTGTCGCCGAGCCGCTTGGCCTGTCGCACGGCGTGTTGAGCGTTCGGCCCGACGGTGGTGCCAGGGACGTCGGAGGTCAGGTCGGGAACAGCCGCGCAGTCGCCGGCAGCCCACGCGTTGTCGACGCCGTCGATCCGCAGGTCCGCGCGGCACCGGATCCGGCCCTTCTCGTCGAGGGGCAGGTCGGTGTTCGCCAGTACCGGGTTGGCCTTCGCTCCGGCGGTCCAGATCAGCGTGTCGCTGTCGAGCTCGGTGCCGTCGTCGAGCACCACGTGTCCGTCGACGCACGACGCCAGCCTGGTGTCGAGCCGCACCTCGATGCCGTGCCGCCGCAGCTCTTCGACGGTGTACTCGCCCATGCTCGGGCTGACCTCGGGCAGGATGCGGCCGGCTGCCTCGACCAGGATCCAGCGCATGTGGTGGGGCTCGAGGTACGGGTAGTACTTCAAGGCGGCCTTCGCCATGTCCTGCAGCTCGGCCAGCGCCTCGACGCCCGCGTAACCCCCACCGACGACGACGAAGCTCAACGCCCGGCGCCGTACGTCCTCGTCCGCGGTAGAAGCGGCCACGTCGAGCCGGTCGAGCACGTGGTTCCGCAGCGCGATGGCCTCTTCGACCTGCTTGAAGCCGATGCCGAAGTCCGCGAGCCCAGGGATGGGAAGTGTCCGAGCCACCGAGCCGAGCGCGACGACGAGGACGTCGTAGGGCAGGTCGTATGCGTCGCCGACCCGGGGCACGATCCGCGCCTTCCGCTCGGCGTGGCTGATCTGCATTACCTCGCCGGTGATGACCTGGCTCTGCTTCAACACCCGTCGCAGCGGGACGACGACGTGGCGGGGTTCCAGCGATCCGGCGGCAGCTTCGGGCAGGAACGGCTGGTAGGTCATGTACGACCGCGGGTCGACCACGGTGATCCGCACATTGCGCCAGCGCAGCTTCCGCTGCAGCCGCAGTGCCGTGTACATGCCGACGTAGCCGCCACCGACGATCAGTATCCGGGGCACGTTCTCTTCAGCCACGATCTCAGCCTAGCGTCCTTGTGAACCGATTCACAATCGTCTAGGTGGTGCCGCCTTGATCCACGGATGGTTGGTGGGCCTCTGACCCCACCAGACGTCCGTCGATCATGCGCTCAGGTGCGAGCTGCCTGCCCGAGCACCGCGTCGAGCATGCCCTCGGTGAGCTTGCCGGTGAACGTGTTCTGCTGGCTCGGGTGGTAGCTCCCCAGGAGCCGCACCGCGCCGCGCGGACCGTCGAGCATGACATCGGCGCCGTGACCGAAGCGGGGCCGCGGACGTGGGACGGCAAGCCCGTTGCGGGCCAGCGTGCCCAGTGCGGCAAGCCACCCGAACGAGCCCAGCGCCACGACGCAGCGCAGGCTCTCGAGCACCAGCGCCACCTCCCGGTCCAACCACTGAGCGCAGGTGTCGCGCTCGGCCGGGGTGGGCTTGTTGGCCGGCGGCGCACAGCGCACTGCGGCGACGACCCGCGCTCCCCGCAGTCGCAACCCATCGCCGGCGTGCACCGACGTCGGCTGCGTCGCCAGCCCGGCCCGATGCAGCGCGGCGAAGAGCCAGTCGCCGCTCCGGTCCCCGGTGAAGACACGGCCGGTCCGGTTGGCGCCGTGTGCCGCTGGCGCTAGGCCCACGACGAGCACTCGCGGCGAAGAGTCGCCCCAACCGGGCGCCGGTCGGCCCCAGTAGGGCTGATTGGCGAACGCACGCCGCTTCGTCGTCGCGACCTCTTCGCGCCACGCGACCAGGCGTGTGCAGGCCCGGCAGACCGACGACCGTGCCGTGAGCTCGCGCAGGTCGGCCCCGGCCGCGAGTGCCGCGACCGCGGCGGCATCGTGGGCTACTGGTGTCGCCGGCGTCGCGACGTCGTCGGGCCACCCGGCCCCCGGCGGAACGGGGCTGGGGAACGCCCGGCCAGCCGCCGGATTCGGCAGACCGCCGACGGGATGCATCCGCACAGTGTGGCCCGAGACCGCCGCTGTGGATATCGGCGGGCGGGCTCGTCGGGCTACCAGGCTGGACGCAATGACGACGGCCTGGCACGAGGAGCACGACATTGCCCGCATCGAACCACAAGGAGCACCATGGCTGTCATGAGCGCAGCGCCGGTTCACGATCCACCGCCCTGGAGCACCATCCCGCGCGGCCGGCCCTTCGAACACGCCGACCTCGAGGCGATGCCCGATGACGGGCGCCGTTACGAGATCATCGACGGGGTGCTCATCGTGACGCCAGGGCCATCGATGCGTCATCAGGACCGCTGCTTCAACCTGGCGACCCTCCTGCGCACGGCTCGGCCGAGCCGCGAATGGAAGGTGCTGTTCGCCCCGTTCGACGTGCGGCTCGCCGACAGCACGGTCGAGCCCGACGTGCTCGTCGCCCGCGCGTCCGAGTTCACCGAAAAGGATCTCCCCAGCGCGCCGGCGCTGGCCGTCGAGATCCTCTCCCCCAGCACGCAGCGCCTCGACCTCACGCTCAAGCGAGCGCGGTACGAAGCGGCCGGCACGCCGGCGTACTGGGTCGTCGACCCCGACCCCGACAACCCGAGCCTGCAAGCCTGGGAGCTGCGCGACGCCATCTACGTCGAGGTCGCGCATGTCCACGCCGACGAACCGTTCAGCACCGACGTGCCCTACCCGATCAGCTTCACACCCGCCGATCTCGTCCGCGACCCCGACTTCGATTGACTCACGTCGCAGCGCGGCGGCTGGCGGGTGTCATCGCGAACCCGCCGACGAACAGTGCCAGCGCTGCGGGCAGGTAGAACAGCCCGATGCTGAACCCGGCGAGAAGAGCGAACAACAGGTAGAGCGCGCCGAGCCCGATCACCCAGGCGCGGTGGCCCGTGATCAGGGCGAGAAGCGGGAAGGCGATCGGAACCGCGCGAGCCGCCAGCACCGACACGCCTTCGCTCTCGAGCAACGACACGTGCTGTGTCACCGCGGTGCCGCCGCCGGGTGACGCCGTCTCGGTCAGCGACGTGCCCAGCGGCACGACCAGCAGCGCCGACGACACCACGGCAGTCCACCCGAGCGAAACCCAGAGCCAGGGTGATGTCGTGCGGCGCACCCGAGCAGCGGACCACGCCGGCGGCGCGATGTCCACCTACGGCCGGGCCACGTCGGAGGGGTCGGACAGGTCTACGCAGCGGCCGGCGGCCCACCAGGGCGCCAGGGCTTCGACTGCCTCGTCGCCGAGCGGGCTGACGCCCGGGCCCGCGGCGAGCGCGTGCGCAACCAGGACGTGCAGGCACTTGACCCTGCCCGGCATGCCGCCCGCGGAGACGCCATCGATCTCGGGTACGTGTGCGATCCGCTCACGCCGGGTCAGGTAGTCGTCGTGAGCGGCCCGATGCGCGGCCGCGAGATCCGGGTCGGACCCCAGGCGCGCCGTCATCTCCCGCATCAGACTCTGCGACTCGAGGGTCGACACGGCAGCGGTCGCGCGCGGACACGTCAGGTAGTACGTCGTCGGGAACGGCGTGCCGTCGGAAAGACGGGGTTCGGTCTCGACGACGTCCGGCAACCCGCACGGGCACCGGTGGGCGACGGCACGAACCCCGCGGGCGCGGCGGCCGAGCTGAGCCGACACCGCGGCCAGATCGGCGGCAGATGCCGACGTCACCCGTCGCCTTCGGGGGGTACCGCGTCGGCAGCCTCCACCGACGCCCACAGGCGCGAGTACCACGGCCCCTCGTCGGCCACCTCGACACCACCCGGTGACGGCTCGGATCCGCCCGTCGCATCGGGCTCCTCGACGACGACGAAGCCGACCTCACCGGGCAGGACGAAGTTCAGCCGTTCCCGCGCGCGAGCCCGGACGTACGCGGGGTCGTCCCACAGCCGAAGCTCGGTCTCCAGGTCGGCGACCGAGTCACGTAGCTCGACGGCCTCCTGCTCCAGCCCTGCCCTGCGGGTGTGCTGGTCGTACCAGGCCCGCAGCGGGTACGCGTACGACACGGCGAGGATGCCGAGCACGAGGGCAAGGACCGCTGCCCGGCTGGTCAGCGAAGCGCGCGGACGGACCGACGCCTTCGCCGAGGTGCCGCCCGGGTCTCGACCGGCCGGCTGTTCGGCGCCGGCGCGCGTGCGACCTGCTGTTCGC
>JBOGDS010000028.1:0-39729 GCA_050743075.1 Jiangellaceae bacterium
CTCCGAAACCTAGACGAACGCACATGCGCGTCCTGACGTCACCGCTCAGACGGACAGATCACCCTCAACGACTGGGCTTCCGGCCCTCAAACCCCCTCCTCGGACCCACAGAAACCCGAGGAGTCCCACATTCTGCGCACCGTTGATTCGAGCGGCCGGCCGCAGATCGGTAGTGTCCCGCGCATGCTGCTGTCGGACCGGGACATCAGGGCCGCCGTCGAGGCCAAGCGGATCGTGCTGGAGCCGTACGACGTCGCGATGATGCAGCCGTCGAGCATCGACATCCGGCTCGACCGTTACTTCCGGGTCTTCGAGAATCACCGGTACCCGCACATCGATCCGGCGCAGGAGCAGCCGGACCTCACCCGCGTCGTCGAACCCGAGGGTGACGAGCCGTTCGTCCTGCACCCCGGTGAGTTCGCCCTGGCGTCGACATACGAGCTGGTCACGTTGGCCGACGACGTCGCAGCCCGCATCGAGGGCAAGAGTTCGCTCGGGCGTCTGGGCCTCCTCACCCACTCGACGGCCGGCTTCATCGACCCGGGCTTCACCGGCCACTTGACGCTGGAGCTGTCGAACGTCGCGACGCTGCCGATCAAGCTCTGGCCAGGCATGAAGATCGGCCAGCTCTGCTTCTTCGCGCTCTCGAGCGCCGCCGAGCACCCGTACGGGTCGCAACGGCACGGCTCGCGCTACCAGGGTCAGCGCGGTCCGACACCCAGCCGCTCGTACCTCAACTTCGACCGGATCGAGATCTGACGCACCAACTTCACCAGGCGAACCGGTGCTTCACCAGGTGCCGGAGCCTGGTGAAGCACCGGCCAGGGTGGTGTACGTGATCAACGGCCACGGCCGGCGTCGCTCGGCGTCGAGAGCGGACTTCGGACCGCGGACCGCTCGCGCGACGTGATCGACGACACTGCGCGTGGGTGGGACCCGGCCGCGTAATCTGGCGGGACACCGACCAGACGGGAGTCCCAGCCCGCATGCAAGCCGTCGCGATCGTCGTCTCGCTGACGATCACGCTCGTGGCGATCGCTTTGACCGCCCGGGCCGTCGCCCAGATCGTGCGGGTCATCCGGCTCGGGCAGCCTGTGCACCGCACCGATCGGATGGGCCGACGCGCGGCGACGATGCTGCGCGAGACACTGGGGCACACCCGGATGCTCAAGTGGGGCGCCGTCGGTACTGCGCACTGGTTCGTCTTCGTCGGGTTCGGGCTGCTGTTCTTCACGTTGGTGACGGCGTACGGACAGCTCGTCGACGCGACATTCGCGCTGCCGCTGATCGGGCACTGGTACCCGTTCGAGTGGCTGGCCGAGTTCATCACCTGGGCGATGCTCGCCGGTATCGGGCTGCTGATCGTGATCCGGCTGCGTTCACACCCAGCGCGCGCCGGCCGGCCGTCGCGGTTCACCGGTTCGACGATGTGGCAGGGCTACTACGTCGAGGCGACCGTCGTCGGCGTCGGCCTGTGCATCCTGCTGCTGCGGGGCGCGGAGTTCGCGCTGGGCGCCGGCGGCCAGGCGCACTTCCCGTTGACGTTCTTCGTCGGCGATGCGCTCGGCGGGCTCTCGGCCGGCGCCCTACGCAACCTCGTCTACGTCGTGGCGGCGGTGAAGATCGTGATCTCCATGGCCTGGTTGATCGTGATCGCGACCAACGTGACGATGGGCGTCGCCTGGCACCGGTTCACGGCGTTCCCGAACATCTACTTCAAGCGGGAGGCCGACGGCGGAGCAGCGCTGGGCGCGGCCATGCCGCTCACGATCAAGGGTGAGCCGGTCGACTTCGAGAACCTCGACGACGTCGACGAGGACGCGGCGCTGGGCGTCGGCAACGTCGAGGACTTCTCCTGGAAGGGGATGCTCGACTTCACCACGTGTACGGAGTGCGGGCGGTGCCAGTCGCAGTGCCCGGCCTGGAACACCGCCAAGCCGCTCTCGCCCAAGCTGCTGATCATGGACCTGCGCGAGCATGCGTACGCCAAGGCGCCGTACCTGCTCGCGGGTGGCGGAAAGGACATGGCCGGCGAGGAGCGCGCGACGGCGGAGCAGCTCGCCGACGTCCCGGCGGCGGCGCTCGCCGAGTCGGAGCGCCCGATCGTCGGCCCCGCCGAGGCCGGCGGTGTCATCGACCCGGACGTGCTGTGGTCGTGCACGACCTGCGGAGCCTGCGTCGAGCAGTGCCCCGTCGACATCGAGCACGTCGACCACATCCTCGACCTGCGGCGCTACCAGACGCTGATCGAGAGCGAGTTCCCGTCGGAGCTGAACGGCCTTTTCAAGAACATGGAGAAGTCCGGCAACCCCTGGGGCGTCACCGGGTCGAAGCGGATGGAGTGGGCGGCCGGGCTGCCCTTCACGGTGCGACAGCTCGGCGTCGACGTCGAGTCGCTGGACGACGTGGAGTGGCTGTTCTGGGTGGGGTGCGCTGGCGCCTTCGAGGACCGGGCCACGAAGACGACGCAGGCGGTCGCCGAACTCCTGCACACGGCCGGCGTCTCGTTCGCCGTCCTCGGCGACGGGGAGACGTGCACGGGCGACCCGGCGCGGCGGGCCGGCAACGAGTTCCTCTTCCAGCAGCTCGCCCTGCAGAACGTCGAGGTGCTGCGCGAGAGCCGGGCGGTCAAGGTCGTCGCCACCTGCGCCCACTGCTTCAACACGCTGAAGAACGAGTACACACAGCTCGGGCTGACCCTCGAGGTCGTCCACCACACCCAGCTGCTGAACCGGCTGGTGCGCGACGGCCGGCTGACGCCGGTCGCCACGGAGGGTTCCGTGGCCGGTCGTGCCGTGACTTACCACGACCCCTGCTACCTCGGCCGTCACAACCAGGTGTACGAGCCGCCACGTGATCTCATCGAGGCGGTACCGGGCGTGGAGCTGCGGGAGATGACCCGCAGCGGATCCCGTTCCTTCTGCTGCGGCGCCGGCGGCGCCCGGATGTGGATGGAGGAGCGGATCGGCAAGCGGATCAACACCGACCGCACCGAGGAGGCGCTGGCGACCGGCGCTGACGCGATCGCGGTCGGCTGCCCGTTCTGCCGGGTGATGCTCTCCGACGGCCTGACGGCGGCACAGGCCGACGGTCAGGGCGAGGGCGTCGAGGTGCTCGACGTGGCCCAGTTGCTGCTCGCCGGCGTCAAGCGCGCGGCGCCCGAGCCCGCGTCCGTCGAGTAGCCCGCATCCCGCGTACTGAACGACAGGAACAACGGCCGGAGCGTGGGTGCTTTGCCCGGCTTTGCCGGACAGTTGGATCGGTTGTTCCTGTCGTTCGGTACCTCAGACCTGTTGTGCGCCACCTTTGACGTCGTGACGACACGGTTGCGACGCCATTGTGACTTGACATGACGTCATTCTAGCGCCATGATGGCGTCATGGAGCTCATGCCCTATGTCGAGGTCCTCCGCAGAGACCTCGCCGCCGCTGGCCAGGCGGCGCCCGACGACGTGCGCGAAGCCGCCGAGCGGCTCTCCTATGCCGTCGAGCCGTCGCTGCGACTCGCCCTGCTCGACGCGCTCGGGACAGCGGCTGCCGAGGTGACCGCTCAGCTGTCGAACGCCGTCGTCGAGGTGCGGCTTCGCGGACGCGACCCCGAGCTGGTCGTCAGCGAGGCGGTCGAGCACGTTCCGAGCCCGCCCTTGCCACTCCCGCCGCCGGCACCAGGAGACGTCGACGAGGGTTTGTCGAGGATCTCGTTCCGCCTACAGGAGTCGCTCAAGTCGCGCGTCGAGACCGCCGCCGCGGCCGAGGGCCTGTCGGTCAACGCCTGGCTCGTGCGGGCCGTCGCTCAGATGCTCGACGGCCCGACGCGGACAACGACAATACGCGGCGGCCGGCACCTGTCCGGCTGGGTCCGCTGACAGAGACAACCCCAAGGAGACTGCCATGACCATCGACTACCCCCAGACCTTTCCCGTCACAGGTCCGCTCGCGCTGTCCGTGCGTCTCAGCGCAGGTGATGTACAAGTCACGGCGGCGGAAGTCACCGAGGCCGTCGTCGACCTCCGTCCGGTGCAAGCAGACGACCCGGACGCCCTCGACGTGATCGCGCGCACCCGGGTCTTCTACCGCAGTGGCAGCAACGCGCTGCGGGTCGACGTGCCACGGGGCCGAGGCGTCGTCGATCGCAATCCGCCCATCGAGATGCGTGTGACGGTGCCGGCCGGCAGCAGCGCCGACGTCGAGGTCGGCTCAGCCGACGTCCGCATCGAGGGCCGGACCGACGTGGTCACGATCCAGGCCGGTTCGGGCGACGTCGCCGTCGACTGCTGCAAGCGCGCCAGGATCAAGTCCGGCAGCGGCGACGTGCACATCGACGAGGTCGAGACCTCGGTCGTCAAGTCCGGCTCCGGCAACCTCGTGGTCCGTCGCAGTGCGGGCGACGTCGACCTGCAGACCGCGTCCGGTGACATCCGGCTCGGCCAGCTCGGCGGCAACGCCAACCTGTCGACGGCTTCCGGTGACATCGAGCTGGGGTCGAGCGCGCACGGCGTCGGAGCCAAGACCGCCTCCGGAGACTTCACGGTGGGCCGCGCCGTCGAGGGCGAGATCGAGGTCAGGACGGCCTCGGGCGACGTGACGATCGGGGTCGCCGACGGCACCGCCGCCAGGCTGGAGTGCTCGTCGGTAAGCGGAAGTGTCCGTTCACAGCTCGAGCCGGCCGACGCACCCGGTGACGCCGAGCGCCGCCTCGTCATCGCGGCACGGAGCGTCAGCGGCTCCATCACCGTCAACCGCGCCAGCTAGGCCCCGTTCTGTCAGTGCCGGGCTCTACCGTTCGAGATTCATGAGTTGGAGGAGACCCATGCTGCCCCACCCGGACCAGACACTGTCCATGTACAACGGCGACCACGCCGAACTGCTGCACGCCGCCGAGCAAGACCGGGCAGCCATTCACGTGCGGCGGGCCCAGCGGATGGAGCGGTGGGCGCAGCGCGCCGCCCGCCTGTCCGCCTTCCTGACTCGCCATGCGCGGCTGCAGCGTGCCCGGCTCTCCTGAGCTCCTGCCCACATGCCGCCGGCGGAATTACGCACGCGTCGACAGATACCCACGAGCGGCTCGCGGTGGCGGATCTCGGTGAACTACCAGCCACCCATCGACGTCTGTACGAGAAGAACGGGAGGAACAACGGGTCTGGCGGGTTTCCCGCAGGTCGCGACCGGGCGTCGCGTCGTTGCTCCTCCCGTTCTTCTCAAGGGCTCGTTCGGGGTTGCGTTAGACGCGCGGCGGGTCGTCAGGACGAGGGGGCGCCGGAGGCGCTTCGGCAACCGGCTCGTCGACCACCGGCGGAGTGTCGACGACCGGGCGGTCGTCTGGCGGCTCGGTGGTGGCCGTTGGCGAAGCGGGGGCCTGGTCACGACCCTGGGCCTGGCTGAGCATCTCGCGACCGCCGCCCGCGGTGAACGCCAGGAAGGCGGCGTACCCGAGAGCCAGCAGCAGGACGAGCCCGATCCAAGCGCCGATGCCGGTGTCGCCGAGGACGTCGAAGAACAGAATCAGGGTGAACAGGGCGATCAAGACGGCAAGCCCCGCCGTCACGAGGTCGTGCTTGACGCCGAACTCGGGTGCGTTGCCGGTGAGGCGCAGCACCTCCCACACGATCAGGGCGATGAGCAGGATGCCGGCGAAGGTCCCGAGGCCGCTGTCCCACGCGTTCGCCGTGACGGACTCGTCGAAGAAGCTGACCGACAGCCAGGGGAGGAACAGGTCGATGAAGAGGAGGACGGCTGCCCCCAACGCGATCTTGCGGTAGAGCGGAAGGGCGGCGAACCCGGACGTCGTTTCCACGAGGAAGGCTCCTTTCAGGGGTCGAGATCCCGGGCCGTGTCCGGGTCAGGCACATCATCCCGGTTCCGGGCGGGGAGACAAGACCTTTGCGGGGGTGAGTTTCACAATCTGTCGGCTGCGGCGGATGGCCCGTACCTGGCGAACCCGGCTCGGCAGCCGGTCACAATGGCGACATGACTGTCCACCGTCCGAGCCCTGCCGTCGACACCGCAGGTCTTCACCGCAAGGTCGACGTCGGTACCGGGCCGCTTGCCGCTGAGGACGTCGTCGACGTCGCTCGACACGGCGCCGGCGTCACGCTCACCGGCACGGCGCTGGCCGAGATCGCGAGGAGCCGGGAGGTGGTCGATCATCTGGCCGTTGCGCAGGTGCCGTACTACGGCGTGTCGACGGGTTTCGGTGCGCTCGCGACCCGGCACATCCCGAAGGAACTGCGTGCCCGACTGCAGCGCAGCCTGATCCGCAGCCACGCGGCCGGTTCCGGGGCGGAGGTCGAACGTGAGGTCGTCCGCGCCCTGATGCTGCTCCGGCTGTCGACGCTCGCCACCGGCCGCACCGGCGTACGCACGACGACCGCGACGGCCTACGCGGCGGTGATCGACGCTGGCATCACGCCGGTCGTCCGCGAGTTCGGCAGCCTGGGCTGTTCGGGCGACCTCGCCCCGCTGGCGCACTGCGCACTGGCGCTCATGGGCGAGGGTGAGGTGCGGACGGCCGACGGCACGCTGAGGCAGGCGGCCGACGCGCTGAGGGCTGCGGGAATCGAGCCGGTCGAGCTGGCCGAGAAGGAGGGGCTCGCCCTCATCAACGGCACCGACGGGATGCTCGGCATGCTGATCCTTGCCGCGCACGATCTGCGGAGATTGCTGTGCACTGCCGACGTCGCCGCGGCCATGAGCGTCGAGGCGCTGCTCGGCACGGACCGGGTGTTCGCAGCCGACCTTCAGGCGCTACGCCCACACCCGGGCCAGGCCGGCTCGGCCGCGAACCTGCGGGCGTTGCTGGAGGGTTCCGGCGTCGTCGCCAGTCACCGCGGTCCGGACAGCACGCGCGTGCAGGACGCGTACTCGCTGCGCTGCGCGCCACAGGTCCACGGGGCTGCTCGCGACACGCTGGCGCATGCGGTGGTCGTCTCCGGCCGCGAGCTGGCCGCCGCCGTCGACAACCCGGTGGTCACGGTCGACGGCCGGGTCGAGTCCAACGGCAACTTCCACGGTGCGCCGGTCGGGTACGTGCTGGACTTCCTGGCCATCGCCGCCGCTGACGTCGCCAGCATGAGCGAGCGGCGCACGGACCGGTTCCTCGACGTTGCGCGCAACGGCGGTCTGCCGGCGTTCCTGGCCGACAATCCGGGCGTCGACTCCGGCCACATGATCGCCCAGTACACGCAGGCAGCCATCGTCTCCGAGATGAAGCGGCTGGCCGTGCCTGCGTCCGTCGACTCCATACCGTCGAGCGCAATGCAGGAAGACCACGTCTCGATGGGCTGGAACGCGGGCCGCAAGCTGCGCCGCTCCGTCGACGGGCTGGCCCGGGTCCTCGCCGTCGAGATCCTGACAGCCGCGCGGGCGCTGGACCTTCGGGCGCCGCTCTCTGCGGCCGCGGGAACGGGCGCGGTCCGCGACCTCGTCCGGCAGCACGTCGACGGTCCCGGCCCCGACCGTCACCTCGCCCCCGAGGTCGACGCCGTCGTCGACCTGGTCCGCTCCGGCGCCGTGATCGCGGCCGCCGAAGCCGCTGCAGGCCCACTGCGATGACCCCACACTCCTACCTCCCATGATCATGTCGACTACACACAGCAAACGGTGTGTGTAGTCGACATGATCACGGGGACAGAGAGGCTGCACCGATGACTGCTGGACCGCGCACCATCACCGCTCCGCGGGGTACGACGCTGCACGCCAAGGGCTGGCCGCAGGAAGCCGCGCTTCGGATGCTGCAGAACAACCTCGACCCCGAGGTGGCCGAGCACCCGGACGAGCTGGTCGTCTACGGCGGCACCGGCAAGGCCGCCCGCGACTGGCCGAGCTTCGAGGCGCTGGTGCGCACCCTCACAACGCTCGGGAACGACGAGACCATGCTCGTCCAGTCCGGCCGGCCGGTCGGTGTCATGCGTACGCACGAGTGGGCACCGCGGGTGCTCATCGCGAACTCCAACCTGGTGGGCGACTGGGCGACGTGGGAGGAGTTCCGCCGCCTCGAGGCGCTCGGCCTGACCATGTACGGGCAGATGACCGCCGGCTCGTGGATCTACATCGGCAGCCAGGGCATCCTGCAGGGCACCTACGAGACGTTTGCGGCGGTGGCGGCCAAGCGGTTCGGCGGCACGCTGGCCGGAACGGTCACGCTGACAGCTGGGCTCGGCGGCATGGGCGGCGCACAGCCGCTGGCCGTGACCATGAACGGCGGCGTCGCGATCGTCGTCGAGTGCGCCTCGTCGCGGATCGCGCGCCGGATCCAGCACCGCTACCTCGACGTGGAGGCGGCGTCGGTGGACGAAGCGTTGCGGCTTGCGTACGAGGCCCGTGACGCGCGACGGCCGCTCTCCATCGGCGTGCTCGGCAACGCCGCCGATGTCGTACCCGACCTGCTCGCCCGCGGCGCTGAGATCGACGTCGTCACAGACCAGACCAGCGCCCACGACCCGCTGGCCTACCTGCCGCGGGGCATCGCCTTCGAGGACTGGGCGGCGTCTCGCGAGAAGGATCCAGCCGGCTTCACGGTGCGGGCGCGGGAGTCGATGGCCGTCCACGTCGAGGCGATGGTGGGATTCCTCGACGCTGGCGCAGAGGTGTTCGACTACGGCAACTCGATCCGCGGTGAAGCCCAACTCGCTGGCTACGGGCGGGCGTTCGACTTTCCAGGCTTCGTGCCGGCCTACATCCGGCCATTGTTCTGCGAGGGTAAGGGCCCGTTCCGGTGGGCCGCGCTGTCCGGCGACCCGGCCGACATCGCCGCGACCGATGCCGCCGTCTTGGAGCTCTTCCCCGAGAACGAGTCGCTGGCCCGGTGGATCAGGCTGGCCGGCGAGCGGGTGCAGTTCCAGGGGCTACCGGCACGGATCTGCTGGCTCGGGTACGGCGAGCGCGACCGGGCCGGCGGGCGGTTCAACGACATGGTGGCTGCGGGCGCGTTGAAGGCGCCGGTCGTGATCGGGCGTGACCATCTCGACTGCGGCTCCGTCGCGTCGCCGTACCGCGAGACCGAGGCCATGGCCGACGGGTCCGACGCGATCGCCGACTGGCCGCTGCTCAACGCGCTGGTCAACACCGCGTCGGGCGCGACCTGGGTTTCGATCCACCACGGCGGGGGCGTCGGCATCGGGCGGTCGATCCACGCCGGCCAGGTGACCGTGGCGGACGGGACCCCGCTGGCCGGCGAGAAGATCGCCCGGGTGCTCTCCAACGATCCCGGCATGGGGGTGATCCGGCACGTCGACGCCGGGTACGAGGCGGCCGCCACCGTCGCGGCTGAGCGCGGCGTCCGCATCCCTATGCGCGAACAGGCGTGAGCTGTGCGCGGGACTCGAGGTAGCGCTGCTCCGGGAGGCTCAGTGTGCGCCGTGCGGCCACGCGGTAGTGGGCACGTGCAGCCTGCCGGTCACCCGCGAGGTCGAGCAGGTGTGCGCGGACTGCGTCGACTCGGTAGTGCCCGGCGAGCGCGGGGTCGGCCTCCGCCGCCGCAAGCTGCTGAAGACCGGCCTGTGGACCGTGGATCATGGCGACGGCCACGACGCGGTTGAGGGTGACCATCGGTCCGGGCGCGATGCTGTGCAGCAGCTCGTACAGCCCGAGGATCTGCTGCCAGTCGGTGTCCTCGGAGCGGGCCGCCTCGTCGTGCACGGCGGCGATCGCGGCCTGCAGCTGGTAGGGGCCGATCGGTGCGCTGGCCAGCGTCTCGGTGATCAGGGCGACCCCCTCGGCGATGGCCAGGGCGTCCCACTGGCTTCGGTCCTGCTCCGCGAGCGGGACCAGGGCACCGTCGGGGCGGGTCCGCGCCGGGCGGCGGGCGTCGGTGAGAAGCATGAGCGCGAGGAGCCCGGCGACCTCGCCGTCCTCGGGCAGGCGATCGCGGAGCTGCCGGGTCAGTCGGATCGCCTCGGACGTGAGCTCGACGCGATGCAGCGCGGAACCGGAGCTGGCGGTGTATCCCTCGTTGAAGATCAGATACAGCACGTGCAGCACCGCAACCAGGCGCTCCGAGCGTTCGTTCCGCGGTGGCATCCGGAACTCGGCGCCGCTGGCCTTGATCCGCTGTTTCGCCCGGCTGATTCGCTGGCCCACGGTCGCCTCCGGGACCAGGAACGCGCGGGCGATCTCTGCGGTGGACAGGCCGCCGACGGCGCGCAACGTCAGCGCCACCTGGGTGACCGGAGTCAGTGACGGGTGACAGCACAGCAGCAGCAGAGCGAGCGTGTCGTCAACGGTCGGGACGGGCTCGGGGTCCGGCGGTGCCAGTGCAGCGGCGGTCACCTCCCTGCGTCGGCGCGCCGACTCGTTGCGCAACAGCTCGATCTGCCGACGGGACGCGACCGTGATCAGCCAACCCCTCGGGTTGCCCGGCATACCGTCGGCCGGCCACTGGACCGCGGCCGCCAACAGGGCTTCCTGCACCGCGTCCTCGCAGGTGTCGAAGCTGCCATAGCGCCGCACAAGGGCGCCGAGGACCTGTGGCGCCAGCGTCCGCAGCAGGTCCTCGACCTCGGCCGGTGTGTTCAAAGCTCCAGCCCGCTGAGGTTCAGGACCGGGCGCATCTCGACCTCGCCGCATGCGGCGTCCGGCACTCGAGGCGAGCTCTACCCACGCCCGTCCCTCCGACACGATCAGCTCCCCAGACGCGGCGAGATGAGGTACTTCACCGGTGCCTCCACGGGTCTCGACATTCTCTCACCCGGTCTGTCGAAACCAGATCCGCAGCTTCTACTCCCTACGAGAGGCGCCCGCACGGGGTGCCGAAGCCCGGGAGAGCACCATGTTCGAGCACACGAAGGCATTCAGCGGATTCTCCGTGGACGACATCCCGAAGGCCAAGAAGTTCTACAGCGAGACACTTGGTCTTCGGGTGTCCGAGGAGTCGGGATGCTCCACCTGCACATCGCCGGCGACCGGGACACACTGATCTATCCCAAGGAAGAACACACGCCGGCGACGTTCACGATCCTCAACTTCCCGGTCGACGACATCGACGCCGCCGTGGACCAACTCGCGGCACGCGGAGTCCGCTTCGAGGCCCTCGACGGTGTCGACGAGAAGGGAATCGTCCGCGACAGCGGGCCGGCCATCGCCTGGTTCAAGGATCCGGCCGGCAACATGCTCTCCGTGCTCCAAGAGGACTGAGACTCCCAGAGACCGAGCCACCTGCCTCGAACGGTGTGACCGGACCGCTCGGCATCGCGATCCCGACGTGGCGTGGCACCATGACGGACGGTCATTCGGGCGGGTGTCCTGGCGATGGTGCTCGGTGGCCCCGAACCCGAGGATGCAGATGCCATTCGAGGCCATGTGGCAGGCGCTCGCCCCTGTCGGTCGGCACGGCGTGACCGGTGGATACCGGCGGTACGCGTGGACGGCGGCGGACCTGCAATGCCGGGAGTGGTTTGCCGACACGGCGGCGCGACGCGGGCTGGCGGTAGAGACCGACCGGAACGGGAACCTCTGGGCGTGGTGGGGCGATCCGTCAGCCGAGGATGCGCTGGTCGTCGGGTCGCATCTCGACTCGGTACCGGACGGCGGCGCGTTCGACGGGCCGCTCGGGGTTGTCGCGGCCTTTGCTGCTGTGGACGCCGTCCGCGAGCGCGGACTGACGCCGACGCGGCCGGTCGCGGTCGCGGCGTTGTCCGACGAGGAGGGGGCACGGTTCGGTGTGGCGTGCGCCGGGTCGAGGTTGCTCACCGGGGTGCTCGACCCCGACCGGGCTCGCGGCCTTCGTGACGGCGATGGCACGACGATGGCCGACGCCATGCGGGCGGCCGGACACGACCCGGCGCACCTCGGTCCCGATCCGCAGCGGCTGGCCCACGTCGGCTGCTTCGTCGAACTCCACATCGAGCAAGGACGCGCGCGGCCCGTCCAGGTGGGGAAGGCGACGCCACGAGTCGACGATCCGCACGGGCTCGTCGACCTGGATGCGCCGGTGGGCGTTGCCAGCGTCATCTGGCCCCACGGGCGTTGGCGGTTCGACTTCGCCGGACGGGCCGACCACGCCGGGACCACGCGGCTCGACGATCGAGTCGACCCGATGCTCTCGTACGCCGCGGCGGTGCTGGCTGCTCGTGACGCGGCCGTACGCCACCGTGCACTGGCCACGTTCGGAAAGGTGCAGGTCGAGCCGAACGGGGTCAACGCCATCCCGTCGCGCGTCACAGCCTGGCTGGACGCGCGTGGGCCGGACGAGAGGCGTGTGCGCGCCCTCGTCGCCGAGTTGTCAGACCTGACAACTCGCCAGCCTGGGGCGATGCGGCCGGGCGCCCTGACACGTTGGGATGAGCCCGCGGTCAGCGAGGAGTCGTGGACGCCGAGCACCGTGTTCGGCGTGCCGCTGCGGGATCGCATTGCCGGGCTGCTCGGCGGCCTGCCCGTCCTGCCGACCGGTGCGGGCCACGACGCCGGCATATTCGCGGCCGCGGCCGTGCCGGGTGCGATGTTGTTCGTCCGCAACCCGACCGGTGTCTCGCACTCGCCGCACGAACACGCGGAGTACGCGGACTGCCTGGCTGGCGTCGACGCTCTCGCTCGGGTCGTTGAGGACTTCGCGGTCGGCGCGGTTCCAGGTGGAGCCGTGCGCTCGTCGCCCCGGGGTACCGTCCCGCGCACGAATTGACTCGTGCGGTACCCCGGCCCTCGAACGGTCACGCGGCGCCGCCTCGGTCCACAATCACGGAGTGGCGGAGTACTGGTGCGAGCAGGCGTGGCTCCCGGCAGGGATCACGGAGGGCGTCCGGGTCAGCGCGGACGAGAACGGTGCAGTCACCGCGGTTGACGCCGGCGTCGAGCCCACGCCGGGTGACACGTGGATGTCGGGAGTCGTGCTGCCCGGCTTCGCGAACGCGCACTCACACGCGTTCCACCGGGCGCTGCGTGGCCACACCCACGGCGAGGGAGGAACGTTCTGGACCTGGCGGGAGCAGATTTATGAGGTCGCAGCACGCCTCGACCCGGACTCGTACCGAAGGCTGGCGACGGCCCTCTACGCCGAGATGGCACTGGCCGGCGTCTCGTGCGTCGGCGAGTTCCACTACGTCCATCACGCGCCGGACGGAACTCCGTACGCCGATCCCAATGCCATGGGCGCAGCGCTGCGGGACGCCGCCCGAGCCGCGGGGGTCAGGCTGACGCTGCTCGACACGTGTTACCTCGCTGGCGGGTTCGGTCAGCCGCTGGCTGGCGTCCAGCGACGGTTCGGCGACGGCGACGCGCGGCGTTGGGCGGAGCGCTTCGGGGCGCTGGAGCCTGATGACTCGACCAGGATCGGCGCCGCCGTCCATTCTGTGCGGGCCGTCCCGGCCGAGCAGATGCCGACCGTCGTCAGCGCGGCGGCAGGGCGACCCCTTCACGTCCACCTCTCCGAACAGCCGGCCGAGAACGCCGACTGCCTGGCCGCATACGGCGCCACCCCGACCCAACTCCTCCACGACCATGGTGTGCTCGGCCCTGCGACCACGGCGATCCACGCCACCCATCTCACCGACGCTGACGTGACCCTGCTCGGGCGTTCCCGCACCCACGCCTGCTTGTGCCCGACGACGGAACGTGACCTCGCCGACGGGATCGGGCCTGCCCGCGCCCTCGCGGACGCCGGCGTACCCCTGGCGCTCGGGTCCGACCAGCACGCCGTCGTGGACCTGCTGGAGGAGGCCCGCGCGCTGGAGATGCACGAGCGGCTCGTCTCCGGCGAGCGTGGCCGGTTCGCACCGGCCGACCTGATGGCCGCCCTGACGACCACCGGGCACGCCAGCCTGGGCTGGCCCGAGGCCGGACGCATCGAGCCGGGTGCGCCCTGCGACCTGGTGGCGATCCGTCTGGACTCACCGCGGACCGCCGGCGTCGACCCGGCCCAGGTCGTCCTTGCCGCGACCGCCGCGGACGTTGACGCTGTCATCGTGACCGGTCGTCAGATCGTCCGCGGCGGCCAGCACTTCCTCGGCGACGTGGGCCGCCTCCTGCAGGACGTCACCGACGAGGTCTGGACGCGGCCCTGAATGCAGCCCGGCCCAGCGCCTAGTGCGCGGCCCTGCGTGCTCTGATGGTCCGGGTGAGCAACGGCGCAGCCGTTGCGAGGATGACGATGTTGAAGACGAGCTGGCCGGATACGAGGACACGGGCGAGCTGACCTTGGGCCGACACGTCGCCGAAGCCGGTCGTCGTGGCCACCGTCAGGCTGTAGTAGAGGGCGTCGACCCGCGTCGCGATGCCGCTGAACTGGCCTGCCCCGGCGGAGTTCACGGCGTAGTACGTCAGCGCGAAGAGCAAGATCGCCAGCACGATCGCGAGCGCGAGGCTGTCGACCCGGATGTCGTTGTCACGCGAGCTGAGGTGCCGGCGCAGCTGACGTCCGACGATGAGAACGACGAGCGCGAGCCCCGCCGCATAGGAAGCCAGGCGGAGGCCGATCGATCCGTCGAGCGGGAGGAGGAAGTAGCCCACGATCAGGGCAAGCACCTCGGCGGCCAGCAGTCCCATGCGTACCCGACGCGAGGCCTGGTGGACGGCGGACTCGGTCACGTTCGTGAGGGTAGATCCGGCCCGGCCCCACACGGGTGAGGCCGGGCCGTTGACATCAGCTGTGATCGAACGACGGCAGGCGCTGCAACGCCCTGGGCATCCACCAGTTCCGCTCGCCGAGCAGGCTCATCGCGGCCGGCAACAGCACTGCCCGCACGATGGTCGCGTCGATCAGGATGGCTGTGGCCAGCCCGACGCCCATCTGCTTGAAGTCGAGCGGTGTCAGCGTCGCGAAGATCGAGAACACTGCGACCATGACCAGGGCGGCGCTGGTGACGACACCTGCCGACTTCGTGATCCCCTCCGCGATGGCGTCGCGCGTCGACAGGCCGGCACGCCGGCCTTCCCTGATCCGGCTGACGACGAACACGTGGTAGTCCATCGACAGCCCGAACAGGATCACGAACAGGAACAGCGGCAGCCAGGTGATGATCGCGCCGTTCGAGGTGAAGTCCAGCAGCCCCTCGGCCCACGTGTTCTGGAAGACGAGCACCAGCAGGCCGTACGCGGCGGCCACGGAGAGCAGGTTCAGCGCCGCCGCGGTCAGGGCGATCGCGAGCGAGCGGAACGCCAGAACCAGCACGAGCACGGTCAGCAGCAGCACGAAGCCGATGACGAGAGGCAGCCGCTCGGACAGCACGTCGCGGAAGTCGACGTCCCAGGCGATCGAGCCGGTGACCCCGGTGTCGACCCCAGGAACGGCTCCGACCGTCTCCGGCACGAGCTCCCTGAGCTCCTCGAGCGACGCGCGGCCCTGCGGGTCGTCCGGGTTCGAGGCCGCCGGCACACTGAACCGCGCGACCTCGCCGCCCTCGGCGTACTCGACCTCCGGCACGGTGCCCGCCGTCGCGAAGAAGGCGGTGCCCGCGTCGGTCCGCGAGGTCAGCTCGGCGACGGCAGCGTCGACGTCCGTGGTGTCGAGGGCCGAGCGGTCCTGCGACCACACGGCCACCGTGTGGGCCTTGCCCTCGGACGGGTACGCATCGGTGATCCGCTGGTAGGTCTGGATCTCCGGGATCGAGTCGGGCATGTCGTCGATGTCAGGGTTCGACAGGGTCATGCCCAGCGCCGGCGCGGCCAGCGCCGCGAGTGCACCGACTCCGAGCGTGAGGGCGACGACCGGACGGCGCAGCACGGGCCGCAGCACGGCCGGCCAGAACCGTGAGCCGCCGTCACGACGGGTGAGCCGCCACAGCAGCGGGATGCGTGGCCGGTCGACCCAGCGGCCGAGGATCGACAACAGGGCCGGCAGCACGGTCACGGACCCCAGGACGGCTACCAGGACGACCAGGATCGTCCCCATCGCGAAGGCCGAGAAGATGGAGAAGCCGGACAGGAACATGCCCGACATGGCCACGGCCACGGTGATACCGGAGACGACGACCGCACGTCCGGACGTGGCCGCCACGACGGCGATCGCGTGCTCGACGGAGTCGCCCTTGGCGCGTTCCTCACGGTCGCGGCGGATGTAGAACAGGGAGTAGTCGACGCCCACGGCCATGCCGACGAGAAGCACGACAGAGGACAGCAGGTCGTTGCTCGGGACGAGGTACGACGCGAAGGCGGACAGGCCCATGGCGGCGCCGACCGACGACAGGGCCAGCAGAATGGGCACGCCGGCGGCGACCAGCGCGCCGAACACGACGAGGAGGATCGCGAGCGTCACCGGCACGGACAGGATCTCGGCCCTGACGAAGTCGTCCTCGTACATCTCGTCGAGCGCATCGCCGATCGTATTGTCGCCCACCTGCTCGATGCGCAGGTCCGGGTGCGCTGCGGCGAGGCCGGTGACGACCTCCTTGACGTCGCGGGCTGCCTCGGCGGTCGCCTCGTCCTGCTGCTCCTCGGTGCCGATGCTCTCGTCGAGCGTCACCTCGACGAGCTGCGACGTGCCGTCGGACGACGGCACCGGGTCGCCGACGGCGGCGACTCCGGTAAGGCCAGCCAGTCCCTCGTTCAGCTCGGTGAGGGCGGCGCCGGCGGCGTCGAGCTGACCGCCGTCCGCATTCTGCACGAGCACCGACTCGCTGGGCAGCTCGCCGAACTCGGCGTCGAGGAGTGCCCGGTCCGCGGCCGCGGAGGCGCCGATCGTCTCCTCGTCGTCGTCGATCTCCTGAGACCCGACGGCTCCGCCACCCAGGATCGCGGCCGCGACGAAGGCGATCCAGAGGAACAGCGCCGTCCAGCGGTGGCGGGCGCTCCAGGTGGCGATCGCCACGACGGGTCCGCGCGGACTGGCCCGTGGCGGATCCGGTCTGGTGAGTGGTGCGGTGGTCGTTGGCGCAGTCATGACGGCTCCCGACGAAGGGTCTGTGGTGGTCGCTCCCGAGCTTCGTCGGCACCAGCCGCCAGCACAGTCGGGGATGCTCCCGAATTCGAGGTAGGGGTAACCCCCGGCCGTCCCGGAGGAGCTCGAGGATGCGCTGAAGCGCACGCCCGGGGGCGGGGTGTCTCCCGAGGCACCTGTGATCCGCGACTCGAGCCGGGCCGCCGTCGTCCTCGCACTGCGGTACGGAACGCGGAAGGTCGCGACACTGGACCGGCGCCATCTCGAGCTGCTGCGGTCGCTCCAGGGTGGCAGGTTCACTCTCGTGCCGTGAGCACGGCCTCGCGCTCGGGGGCGGCCTCGAGGCCGCGGCCCGCCCGGGTCTGCGCCATCCGTAGCGGCGCGGTTCGCCGCTCGATCGCGGTGGCGATCGCCAGCCCGACGAGGATGACGACACCGCCGACGATGGCGTCGACAACGAAGTGGTTCGCGGTGAGGACGATCGAGGCGAGGATCAGGAAGGGCAGGGCGACGGCGACCACCCGAACAGTCCAGTGCCGCACCACCGCCACCCAGGCGATTGCGACCAGCAGGATCCACCCGAAATGCAGGCTCGGCATGGCCGCGAACTCGTTCACCAAGGCTGGCGAGTTCATCGACCGGTAGGTGGTCGCACCGGACGCGATCGTGTCGACGAACCCGTGGTCGGGCAGGAAACGCGGCGGCGCCAGCGGGTAGAGCGCGAAGATCACCAAGCTCAGGGCGCCGGAGGCCAGTACGGCGTTGCGGAAGCGGGGGTACGCGGCCGGGTGCCGCAGGATCAGCCAGACCAACGTCAGCACGATGATCGGCCAGAACGCGATGTAGACGATGTTGGCCGCGCCGATCACGGCGTCGTGACCGATGACGGCCTGTTGGAGCTCGGGTTCGACGAAGATTCCCAGCGACCGCTCGAACGAGATGACCCGGTCGGCGTTGTCGAACGCAGAGGCCACCCGGTCACTGGTGAGCCCACGGACCAGCGAGTAGAGGAGGGCGGCGACGGCGATCAATGTCACCTCGCGGACGACGACCGGCAGCCGGCGTAGGCGAGCCGTTCCCCGTAACGCGCTGTGTGCCGCCACACCTCCGACAGCAACGTGCGGCTCGGACCTCATTCCTCTGAGCCTGGTCCGAGCCTGCCGCACGCGCAGTCGGGGAAGCTCCCGATCTTGCGGTAGGGGTAACCCCCCGGCGAACCCTGACTCAGGTCAGGAGGAGACAGGACGGGCTCGGTGTCCGCACCGGCTCCCCGGCAGGTGTCGGGCGGCCCGACGCCGGGTCGAGGCTGAAGCTCGTCACCGTGCCGGACGACTGGTTGGCGACGTAGAGCCATGCGCCGGCGAGCTCGAGGTCTCGGGGCCCGTCGCCGCCGCACGGCACGGTCGTGGTCGGCCGGAGCCGGCCCCCACCGTTCTCGACGGCGAACACCGCAATGCTGTCGTGGCCGCGGTTCGCGACGTAGCAGAATCGCCCGTCGGCCGACACCTTGACAGCCGACGGGTGGTTGGTGACGGCGACGTCGTCGGGAACCGTCGATACCGGCTCGCCCCAGGTGAATGACCGCAGGTCGAGCACCCGCACCGTCGAGTCCAGCTCGGCGACGACATACGCGGATGTGCCGCCAGGGTCGAACGCCACGTGCCGAGGGCCGGCCCCAGGGTTCGTCACCGCGGTCATGGCCGGCGTGAGGCGTCCGGAGTCGAAGAGATACCGGTGCAGCGAGTCGGTTCCGAGGTCGACCACCAGCACGTACGCCCCGGACGGCTCGGCGACGACCATGTGCGCGTGCGGCCCTTGCTGCCGTTCCGGATCGGGGCCGCTGCCGCTGTGCCGTACCAGGTCGGTGCGCTCGCCGACGGAGCCGTCCACGTCGATCGGATGGACCGAGACCGAGCCTGAGCCGTAGTTCGCCGTGAGCAGGAACCGGCCGCTGGGATGGACCGAGAGATGCGTCGGGCTCGTGCCACCGGTCGGTTGCGAAGCCAGCGGCCGCAGCGATTCGTCGTCGATGCCGAATGCCGCGACCCGGCCCTCGGAGCCCTCGACGACGGCATAGAGCGTCCGGCTGTCGGGATGCAGGGCCAGGAACGACGCATCGGCGACGGCGGCACCCGGCCGGACCGAGAGCCGCGAGCCGTCGACATCGAGGATGCGGATCCCTGCGTCGCCGTAGCCGCCCAGAAATCCGCGCATATGGACCCTCCTACCCGTGGGCGCCCTACCGTAAGGCTGGTGTCGACGACGTTGCTGGACGGCATCAGCCTGCTGGTTACCGGCTCACCCGAGCATGGCGACGGGTCCCTGCTGGGGGAAATCATTGGCGCGGCGCTGGTCGTCGAGGGCGACCGGGTGGTGTGGGTCGGCCCGTCAGGCGGCGCCCCGGACGCGGATGTGCGAGTCGACGTCGAAGGCCGTTGCGTGGTCCCGGGCTTCGTGGACAGCCACTCGCACCTGCTCTTCGCGGGGGACCGGGCGGCCGAGTTCGACGCCCGGATGGCGGGGCGTCGCTACGAGGCCGGCGGTATCCGCACGACCGTCGCCGCGACCCGGGCGGCGTCCGACGAGGCACTCGAGGCGAACCTGACCCGGCTGCTGGCCGAGATGCGCCGGCAGGGGACGACGACCGTCGAGGTCAAGAGCGGCTACGGCCTGACGGTTCGCGACGAGACCCGGACCCTCGCGCTGGCCCGTCAGTACACCGACGAGACGACGTACCTGGGCGCTCACGTGGTGCCCACCGAGTTCGCGGAGCGCCCGGGCGACTACGTCGCGCTCGTCGCCGGCGTGATGCTCGAGGCGTGCGCGCCGTACGCACGCTGGATCGACGTGTTCTGCGAGCGGGGTGCGTTCGACGCCGACGCCGCGCGGACCGTGTTGACCGCCGGCCTCCGGCACGGCTTGGCGGCCAGAGTGCACGCGAACCAGCTGCGGCACGGTCCCGGGGTCCAGTTGGCCTGCGAGCTGGGAGCAGCCAGCGCGGACCACTGCACCTATCTCACCAGCGAGGACGTGGACGCGCTGGCGTCGTCCGGCACGGTCGCGACCCTGCTTCCCGGCGTCGAGTTCTCGACCCGGTCGCCGTATCCCGACGCGCGGATCCTGTTGGATGCCGGTGTCACGGTTGCGATCGCGACCGACTGCAACCCGGGGTCGTCGTTCACCTCGTCGATGCCCTTCTGCCTCGCGCTGGCGGTGCGGGAGATGCGGATGACCGCCGCCGAGGCGCTCTGGTCGGCAACGGCCGGCGGCGCCGCGGCGCTGCGGCGTACGGACGTGGGCCGGCTGGTGCCCGGTGCCCGCGCTGACCTGGCTGTGCTGGACGCCCCGTCGTACGTGCACCTGGCGTACCGGCCCGGCGTACCACTGGTGGCCGGCACCTGGCTCGCCGGCCGTCCGGTGGCGGCCAGGGCGCCGGTGCCGCCGCATCTGTGGATGGCACGCTGAACTGCTCCACAAAACCAGACAAAAGGGTGACCGCAGCAACGGTTCAGCGTGCCATCCACGACGGTTCGGCGTGCCATGCACGGATGCGCGAGGCCAGGTCGCGCCGGGCGCCGGCTGGGCCGGGCAGGGCCGTCCGACGCTGCCGCGACGGGTGTCCGTGCGTCACCGGGCCGGGCGGCTCTGGACGAGCATCGTCGCCCCCCGGGAGAGCTCCGCCGCGACCCATTCCAGCGGACCGCGGCCGACGAAGACACGCCAGGGCACGGCGATCGCCAGGGCGACGCAGACGTGCCAGATCAGGGCCGCCGGAATCGTGTCCGGCAGCAGGGTCGAGAGCAGGAGGACGTGCACGGTGTAGAGCGTGAACGTCATGCTGCCGATCGCCGCGAGCGGCCAGAGGAGCCGTCCGGTGGCCCGCACGAGCAGGAGCATCAGGCCCAGCACGATGCACGCCGTCCCGATCGTGTGCAGCAGGTCGAGCGGGGATCCCGAGTGGGGTGAGGCCACCGCGAGCCACCACCAGCTCGTCGTCGGCGTCGTACCGAAGAACGACGTCGTCAGCACATGCTCGAGCGCTCGCCCGGCCAGCGGCGTCCCAGCGGCGCCGGCCGCCTCCAGCTCGTACAGCCCGCCGCCGGGATGCAACAGCAGCCAGGACGTTCCCCAGGCCGCGATCGCGAGCGCGGCGCCGCCCACCAGGACGTAGGTCGCGGTCCGGGCCCGGTGCAGGGCGAGGCGCCCGATACCAAGGCCCGCGAGCAGGTACGCAGTCCACGTCAGGACGGGGTAGTAACCGGTCAGGGCGATCTCCCGCAG
Organism: Jiangellaceae bacterium; assembly: GCA_050743075.1. GTDB lineage: Bacteria > Actinomycetota > Actinomycetes > Jiangellales > Jiangellaceae > JBOGDS01. Next base: position 21,082 of record JBOGDS010000028.1, read on the forward strand.
CAGATCCACCGGATGCGCCAGGGACTCCAGCGTCGGGTTCGCGAAGGATGGGCCGGGCACCGCCGGCCGGATCGCCTGGCTGAGCACAGGCGCCAGCACCGCCCACACCCCGGCGAGAGGCAGCAGAACGCGGGCCGGCAGGCCGAGGAACGGGACCGCCACCACGAAGAACACGGCATAGTAGGCCAGAATCACCGCGACGCCGGAGTCGAAGGCGCCGAGGAACAGCCCGACCAGCATGAGCACGGCCGCCCGGCCGAGGATGCCGGCCCTGGCCCGGGCGAGCGGGTGGCCGCGTGGCGGCGTCGAGCCGCCGCTGGCCAGCGCCAACCCGACGCCAGCAAGTACCGCGAACAGCGCGGCCGACCGGCCGCTGGCGATCAGGTACGCGGTGCTTGTGGAGCCGTCGGGGTCGTCGCGGGGGAGGATGTGGATCGACATCATGCCGATCAGCGCGACGCCGCGCGCCGCGTCGACGCCCAGTAGTCGGCGCCGCGCGGGCAGACGCGTGTCGGACGGATCGAGGGCCTGCCGTGCTGTCACCAGACGAGGTCGGCGATCCAGCGCAAGAGCGGCAGCACGGCCGGCGCGGTCACGACCAGCAGCCCGATCGCAGCAGCCAGCGCGACCAGGCGGATCTTGACGTTCGGCCCGCCGTCGGCGTCGCGCATGTTCCGCAGCATGACCCAAGCCTAGGCGGGCACGTCCCCCTGTTGCGCATCTTGTGGAGGGATGTCAAATGCGATCCGCCCTCCGGATGGGTTCAGGTCCCTCCGCACGATGGAGGCGAGCAGGTTGAGTCGGATAGACTCAAGTCAGAGTTTGACAACCCGAGCCGACCGGCGATACTTGAGCCCGAGTCGCTCAACAGCATTGGGACGTACGTACTTCGGAGGTAACTGGTCATGGCACGAGCCGTAGGCATCGACCTGGGGACGACGAACTCCGTCGTCGCCGTCCTGGAGGGTGGCGAGGCCACCGTCATCGCGAACGCCGAGGGATCGCGCACGACGCCGTCGGTGGTCGCGTTCGCCAAGAACGGCGAGGTCCTCGTCGGCGAGGTCGCGAAGCGGCAGGCGGTCACCAACGTCGACCGGACGATCAGGTCGGTCAAGCGCCACATGGGCTCTGACTGGAAGGCCGAGATCGACGCCAAGACATTCACCGCGCAGCAGATCTCCGCGTTCGTGCTGCAGAAGCTCAAGCGCGACGCCGAGGCTTACCTCGGCGAGACGATCATCGACGCGGTCGTCACCACGCCGGCATACTTCAACGACGCCCAGCGCCAGGCCACCAAAGAGGCTGGCGAGATCGCTGGCCTCAACGTCCTGCGCATCGTCAACGAGCCCACCGCGGCCGCGCTCGCGTACGGCCTGGACAAGGGCGAGAAGGACCAGACGATCCTGGTCTTCGACCTCGGCGGCGGCACCTTCGACGTGTCGCTGCTCGAGATCGGCGAAGGCGTCGTCGAGGTCAAGGCAACCAGCGGCGACAACCACCTCGGTGGCGACGACTGGGACCAGAAGGTCGTCGACTGGCTGGTCGAGCGGGTCCGCGCCAGCCACGGCCTCGACCTGGCCAAGGACAAGATCGCGATGCAGCGCGTCCGGGAGGCCGCCGAGCGGGCCAAGATCGAGCTGTCGTCCAGCACGCAGACCTCGATCTCCCTGCCGTACATCGCCCAAGACGCCGACAAGAACCCGGTCCACGTCGACGAGGGCCTGTCCCGCGCCCAGTTCGAGCAGATGACCACCGACCTGCTGGGCCGCTGCAAGTCCCCGTTCGAGCAGGTCATCCGCGATGCCGGCATCTCCGTCGCCTCCATCGACCACGTCGTTCTCGTCGGGGGATCCACCCGGATGCCCGCCGTCGTCGACCTGGTCCGCCAGCTGACCGGCGGAAAGGAGCCCAACAAGGGCGTCAACCCCGACGAGGTCGTCGCCGTCGGCGCGAGCCTGCAGGCAGGCGTCCTGCGCGGCGAGGTCAAGGACGTCCTGCTGCTCGATGTCACCCCGCTGTCGCTCGGCATCGAGACAAAGGGCGGCGTCATGACTAAGATCATCGAGCGCAACACGACGATCCCGACCAAACGATCGGAGGTCTTCACCACGGCCGACGACAACCAGCCGTCGGTGATGATCCAGGTCTACCAGGGTGAGCGCGAGATGGCGCGCAGCAACAAGTCGCTGGGCAACTTCGATCTCACCGGGCTGCCAGCGGCGCCGCGCGGCGTGCCGCAGATCGAGGTCACCTTCGACCTCGACGCCAACGGCATCGTGCACGTGTCCGCGAAGGATCTCGGCACCGGCAAGGAGCAGTCGATGACGATCACCGGCGGCTCGTCCCTCCCCAAGGAGGACATCGAGCGGATGATGCGCGAGGCCGAGCAGTACGCCGACGAGGACCGTCAGCGCCGGGAAGCCGCCGAGACGCGCAACCAGGCCGAAGGACTCGTGTACCAGACCGAGAAGTTCATGGGCGACAACGCCGAGAAGGTCGCGACGCTCTCCGAGGAGATGCGTTCCGACGTCGACACGGCGCTCGCCGACCTGAAGAAGGCGCTCGAGGGCAGTGACGACGCCGCGATCAAGTCGGGGACCGAGCGGCTCGCCACCGCGAGCCAGGCGCTGGGTGCCGCGATGTACGCCACCGCGCAGCCGTCCGATGCCGCGGGTGCGTCCGGCCCGTTCGAGACCGATGCCGACGCCGCGTCGTCGGCGACTACCGGCGACGGTGACGGCGCCGCGTCCTCGGGCGCGGAGGAGGATGTCGTCGAGGCCGAGATCGTCGACGAGGAGAAGGGCGAGAAGTGACCGACCGCGGCCAGAACGGCCCTGACGAGGCCGCCGGTCCGGTGGTTCGCGATCGTCGTCGCCTCGATCCGCAGACCGGCGAGGTGCGCGACCACCGGGCTGCCGGCCCGCCTGCCGCACCCACCGGCCCGGCGGCGCCGGGAGGCAGCGGTGACGCGTTGGCGGCGGCCCAGGCCGAGGCGGCCGAGCGGCTGGACGATCTGCGCCGCCTGCAGGCCGAGTACGTCAACTACCGTCGCCGGGTCGAGCGCGACCGGCAGGCCGTCCGGGATGGCGCGGTCGCGTCCGTCCTCGGCGAGTTCCTCGGTGTTCTCGACGACATCGGCCGAGCCCGCGACCACGGCGACCTGACCGGCGGCTTTCAGAAGGTCGGCGAGGCACTCGAGGCCACCACCGCGAAGCTCGGGCTGGTGCGGTACGGCGAGCCGGGCGACGCCTTCGACCCCACCGTGCACGAGGCGCTCATGCACGAGTACTCCGACGAGGTCACCGTCCCGACCTGCACCCGGGTCCTGATGCCCGGCTACCGGCACGGCGACCGGGTCATCCGGCCGGCACGGGTCGCGGTGGCAGAGCCCACCGAGATGCTGCCGACCCCCGACGACGCCGACGATGTAGCCGCGGGTGACACTGACGACTGAGTGCTGACACGGGGAGGAGGGACGCCGATGAGCACGAAGGACTGGCTCGAGAAGGACTACTACAAGATCCTCGGCGTCCCGAAAGATGCCGACGCCGCCGCGGTCAAGAAGGCGTATCGCAACCTTGCCCGTGATCTGCACCCGGACCGCAACTCCGCCGACAAGGTCGCCGAGACCCGGTTCAAGGAGGTCTCGGAGGCCTACTCGGTCCTCTCCAACCCGGAGAAGCGCAAGCAGTACGACGAGGCGCGCACACTGTTCGGCAGCGGTTTCCGGGTGCCGAGCGGTGCTGGCGCAGGCTCTGGCGGCACGTTCAACTTCGACCTCGGCGACCTGTTCGGCTCGACCGGCGGCGCCGGTGCCGGTGGAGCCGGCGGTCTCGGCGACGTGTTCGGCGGCCTGTTCGGCCAGCGGACGCGGACCACCCAGGCCCGCCGCGGTGCCGACGTCGAGAGCGATGTCACGATCGGTTTCGCGGAGGCTGTGGAAGGCGTCACCGTCCCGCTGCGCATGACCAGCGCGTCCGCGTGTACGGCGTGCGCCGGTACCGGCGCCAAGGCCGGCACGGTGCCGCGGGTGTGCCCGGCCTGTTCGGGTACCGGACACACCAGCACCAACGCCGGACGGTTCTCGCTGTCCGAGCCGTGCCGCGAGTGCAAGGGCCGGGGGCTCGTCGTGGACGATCCGTGCCCGGTCTGCAAGGGCTCCGGCCGCGGCACCACCAGCCGGGTCATGCAGGTGCGGATTCCGGGTGGTGTGCGCGACGCCCAGCGCATCCGGCTCAAGGGCAAGGGTGCACCCGGCGAGCGCGGCGGACTTTCCGGCGATCTCTACGTCACCGTTCATGTGTCCCCGCACCCGGTGTTCGGGCGGCGAGGTGAGCACCTCACGGTCACGGTCCCGGTCACGTTTCCCGAGGCCACCCTCGGCGCGGAGATCAAGGTGCCGACGCTGAACGGCGTGCCGGTCACCCTGAAGCTGCCGCCGGGTACGCCCAACAGGCGGACGTTCCGGGTCCGCGGCCGGGGTTCGCGACGCTCCGACGGCACCCGAGGCGACCTGCTCGTCAGCGTCGAGGTGCTGGTCCCGCAGCGGGTCGACGGCCAGGCCAAGGAGGCGCTGGAATCGTTCCAGGCCGCGACGTCGGGTGACGACGTCCGAGCGGAGTTGATGCGCGCCGCGGAGAAGGGCGGCTGACGCCGTGGACTCCGGGAGCCGCTTCGTGGTCACCATGGCTGGCGCCGCCCGGCTGCTCCGTGACGACGAGCCCATCTATGTGATCTCTGTTGCCGCCGAGATGGCGGGGATGCACCCCCAGACGCTGCGCCAGTACGACCGGCTGGGGCTGGTCTCGCCGGGGCGGTCCGGCGGCGGCGGCCGTCGGTACTCGCTGCGCGACATCGAGCTGCTGCGCGAGGTCCAGCGGCTGTCGCACGACGAGGGTGTGAACCTGGCTGGCATCAAGCGCATCCTCGAGCTCGAGGCCGAGGTCGACGCACTGCGGCAGCGGATGGCTGAGCTCAACGCCGAGGTGGCGTGGCTCGCCGCCCGGGTGACGCCGCACCCGTTGACCCCCTGGCCGGCCCGCCGGATGCTCACCTGACCGGCACCTCTGGGTCCTCGCGACTCGCGACCCAGCTGTCCGGCATGATGGGCGTGCCACTCGCCGGCCACCTGGTCGTGTGCGACCAGGTAACGATCGACTGCGTATCCCGACTCCGGGTCGGTTGAGCGGCATTGGGCAGGCTCGCTTCCCTTGGCATCGTGATCCGGACCGTCAAACAGCCAGCTGGCAAGGCTGGGCCCGGAGTAGCGTTCACACGTCGACGCGCTGGATCCCGGCTTGCCGCATGCGTCACCTGACGCGCTGGACCCCGTGTGGCACGTCCCAGTGGCGCAGGCGGCGGCATAGCTCGATGAGATCGAAGGCTGCCCGCAGGTTTTCAGCGGCCGACGTCCGCGGCGGTGGATCGAAGCCCTCGCCGATGCTGCGCCGTTTCTGCACCGGCACCGCTCAGTCCACCTCCAGGTCGAACCGCTCCCGAAGGATCTCGGCGTCGGCACGGTCCTGCGGCCGGACGGTGTCCCGCTTCATCCGATAGAGCATCCGAGGAGTGGCGACGGGCACTGCGGTTCCGTCGATGTCGATCAGCTGGGCTTCGATGTCGTCGAAGGCGAAGGCGTCTCCCAGGCGGCCGACGAGGTCGATCGCCAACTGGCTGTCCGGCGGCCCGTAGCGGATCACCGGGTAGGGTCCGGCGAGATCGGCGCTGTCGATTTCATCGATGCTCTCGTCGTGGAACACCGACCGCAGCGCCCGTTTCACTCGTTCGACGTTTCCCGGCTCGGGAGCAACGAAGAAGTCGATGTCCTGGGTGGCACGCACGACGCCCTGCGCCGCCATCGCCATCGAACCGATCAGGACGTAGCGCACACCTTCGCGCTCAAACGCGTCCAGCAACGACTTCGCCTGCTCGAACCGCACCCTGCTCATCGTAGGCGGCGCCCGCCGGCGACGATCGCGATCGTCCTCCCACGCCGCGCCCGGCGTCACGCCGTGAGCAGGCCTACGCCGAGGGTGGCGACACCGGCCCGCGAGGCTGACGGCGCCGAGCCAGACCAGCCAGATCATTCGGTTGGCGCGGGTCACCTCGCGGCCCATCGAGGAGAAGAAGAAACCGGCCGGCATCAGGATCGCGGCCAGCGGAACACCACCGCGGGCGACCGTCAGCGCGAACCCGTCGAGATCCGTCGCGTCGGCCAGCACCACGCAAACCAGGCCGAGCGTCACGAGCATGCCGGCGTGTCCGTGGCCCGCCCGCGCGAACGAACGTTGGAAGTCGGTCATCGGGACCTGGCCACGGGCGATCTTGGTCAGGTACCAACCGAACTCCACCGCGACCAGGGTGAGGAGAAGGACGCCGGCCAGCGTCCGGGCCTGGGAACTGAGCTCCAGCATGGTCGACTCCTGCTCGTAACGCCGTTCATGAACATCGTCACCGGTCATGTTCGGCGACAGACGCCGGTGGGTCGGAGGCAGCTCACGCGGGCGGCAGCAGTGTCCCCGGTGAGAGGACGCCGCGTGGGTCGAGGGCTCGCTTGATCGCTTGCATGGCGGCGATGTCGACCGGGGAGCGCGCCAGCGAGAGCCAGGGCCGCCTCGCCTGTCCGACACCGTGCTCGGCGCTGATGCTCCCGCCGTGGTCGACGACGAGCCGCAGCACGACGTCGGTGACGTCTTCGACCTTGGCGGGTGGGACACCCAGCACGTTGACGTGAGAGTTGCCCTCGGCGAGGTGGCCGAACGTCACCACCTGGGCGTCCGGGAACCGTTCGGCCACACTCGCCCGCAAGGCGGTCTCGAACTGCTCGTGTCGCCGCACCGGCAGGGCGACATCGAGCTTGACCGGCGCGCTGCCCTGGGCGACGGCGGCTGCGTTGACGGCCTCGGTGTGGCCCTCGCGGTAGGCCCACAGGCGGCTTCCCGGTGCCGGCTCGAACGTCCCGTAGCCGACGAGCCCAGCCTGATCGGCGAACGCGTCGACGACCTCCTCCTCGGTCCCACCGGACGTCTCGAGGAGCAGGTACGTCGGGTGGCCCTCGGGGAAGGGCGCGCGAAGGCCCAGCCACGAGCGGACCAGGGCCAACCCGTCGGCGTGGAAGAACTCGGCCGCCTCGATGGTTAGCCCAGTGCGCCGGACTCCCGCCAGCACCTGTGCCGCCGCGTCCAGCGACGGCACCCCGACCAGCGCCACGTGCACGTGCGCGGGCGGCGAGACCAGTCGCATCAGGACGTTGGTGATCACCCCGAGGGTGCCTTCGCTGCCGGCCAGCAGGCCGGGGAGGTCGTAGCCGACGTTGTCCTTGGCCAGCCCGGTCAAGCGTCGGAGCACCGACCCGTCGGCGAGCACCGCCTCGATGCCGAGCAGCTGGGCGCGGGTCGGGCCGTGCTTGACGACCCGGAGGCCGCCGGCGTTGGTCGCGACGGCGCCCCCCAGCGTCGCCGACTCACGGGCGGCGAGATCGATGCCGAGCATCAGCCCGACCGATTCGGCGGCCTTCTGTGCGGCCGCGAGTGTGACGCCGGCGCCGGCGGCCAGCGTGCGGGCCAGCGGATCCGCCCCCTCGATCTCGTCGAGCCGGCGCAGGCTGAGCACGACCTCGCCATGGTGCGGGATCGACGCACCCACCAGGCCGGTGTTGCCACCCTGTGGGACGATGCCGACCCCCGCGGCCGCGCAAGCACGGACCACTGCGGCGACCTCGTCGGTCGACCCCGGTCGCGCGACGGCCGTGGTGCGACCCTCCCAGCGCCCGGTCCAGTCGGTGCGGTACCCCTTGGTCACGGAGTCGTCGGTGAGCACGTGAGCGGAGCCGACGGCGTCGACGAGGCCGGCGAGCAGATCGTCGGGCGGTGTGCCGGGCATACCGCCACCCTGCCACGCGGGCTGGGCTGGACAGCCGCGGCCCGGACCGGTCGGACGTTGGCACAGGACTCAGGTAGCCCAAGCGAGCGAACGCACGGACGAGCGTTCGTTGACTGTCGGTCGAATGCGTGACCGAGCCGAGCCGGGGATGATCCACGTGACCTTGGTGCACGTGGCGCGTGAGGTTGCAGCTGCCGGGGCGCCACAAGCGTCACTCGGACTCGGCACTGATCTCACGTCGATCATGGGTCCGTCGGTCACGCGGCGCGCTCGACGCCAGCGAGATACGCCTCTTCGATCTCGCGCCGCACCGCCTCCGGCTCCGCCCACAGGGAAGTCCAGCTGTGGCCACGCGGTACCAGCGCAACCCCACCGTGTAGCTACCGAAGTCTCCCACGCATGCTTGCCAAACGCCTTCCCGACGAGGCAGAGTTGAGCGGAACAGACTCAACTCTGGCACGTTTGCTTCGTCAGGAATCTGTGCGCACCTCGGGAGGGACATGAACGACCAGCTCACCACCAAGGCGCAGGAGGCCCTGTCGGTCGCCGTTCGCAGCGCGGCGACGGCCGGAAACCCGTCCGTCGAGCCCGTCCACCTGCTGCACGCGCTGCTCGCCCAGTCCGACGGCCTGACCGGGCCGTTGATGGAAGCCGCAGGCGCTGACGTCGCCGTTGTGCGTCGTGACGTCGACGCCGCGGCCGACGCGCTGCCGGCCGCGTCCGGCTCGACCGTGGCCGCGCCGGCGCTCGGCCGGTCCACCTACGCGGTGCTCTCGCACGCCGGCGAGGTGGCCCGCGAGCTCGACGACGAGTATGTCTCCACCGAGCACCTGCTGGTCGGGCTGGCGCACGTCGAGTCGCCGGTCCGCGACCTGCTGGCGCGTCACGGCGCCACGGCTGACCGGCTGCGCGCGGCCTTCACGCAGGTCCGCGGCACGGGTCGGGTGACGAGCACTGATCCGGAGGGCACGTACGACGCGCTCAACAAGTACGGCGTCGACCTGACCGAGCGGGCCCGTGATGGCAAGATCGACCCGGTCATCGGCCGGGACTCGGAGATCCGCCGGGTGATCCAGGTGCTGTCCCGCCGGACGAAGAACAACCCAGTCCTCATCGGTGAGGCGGGCGTCGGCAAGACGGCCGTGGTCGAGGGCCTGGCCCAGCGGATCGTCGCCGGCGACGTCCCCGAGTCCTTGCGCGGCAAGCGCCTGGTCGCGCTCGACCTCGGCGCCATGCTCGCCGGCGCCAAGTACCGCGGCGAGTTCGAGGAGCGCCTCAAGGCCGTCCTCGACGAGATCGGATCCAGCGAGGGCCAGGTCGTCACGTTCATCGACGAGCTGCACACCGTCGTCGGCGCCGGCGCCACAGGCGACTCCGCCATTGACGCTGGCAACATGCTCAAGCCGATGCTCGCGCGCGGTGAGCTGCGGATGGTCGGCGCGACGACGCTCGACGAGTACCGCAAGCGGATCGAGAAGGACGCCGCGCTGGAGCGGCGGTTCCAGCAGGTCTACGTCGGCGAGCCCAGCGTCGAGGACACCGTCGCTATCCTGCGCGGTCTCAAGGAGCGCTACGAGGCCCACCACAAGGTTCAGATCGCAGACAGCGCCCTGGTAGCCGCCGCCACGCTGTCACACCGCTACATCACCGGCCGTCAGCTCCCCGACAAGGCGATCGATTTGGTCGACGAGGCCGCGTCCCGGCTGCGGATGGAGATCGACTCGTCCCCGGTCGAGATCGACACCCTCCGCCGCGCCGTCGACCGGCTGAAGATGGAAGAGCTGGCCCTCGAACGTGAGGTGGCGCGGCGAGGCGACGAGCGAGGCACGACCGAGGAGCGGAGCGCGACCAGAAGCACCGACGAGGCTTCCCGCGAGCGGCTGGCCGCGCTGCGGGCCGAGCTGGCCGACCGCGAGGAGGAGCTACGCGGACTCGAAGCTCGGTGGGAGCAGGAGAAGGCCAGCCTCAACCGGGTCGGCTCGCTCAAGGAGCAGTTCGACGAGTTGCGTGGCCAGGCCGAGCGGGCCCAGCGCGACGGCGACCTGGCCGGGGCGAGCGAGATCCTCTACGGCCGCATCCCGCAGCTGGAGAAGGAACTCGCGGCGGCGGCGGATGCCGACATCGGACCTTCCCCTGACGCGATGGTCAAGGAGGAGGTCGGCCCCGACGATGTCGCGGGGGTGGTCTCGGCCTGGACGGGCATTCCCGCCGGGCGGCTGCTGGAAGGCGAGACCGGCAAGTTGCTGCGCATGGAGGACGAGCTGGGCCGCCGCGTCGTCGGGCAGCGAGCCGCTGTGGCCGCGGTCTCCGACGCCGTCCGTCGGGCCCGGGCCGGCATCTCCGACCCGGACCGCCCGACCGGCTCGTTCCTGTTCCTCGGACCGACCGGCGTCGGCAAGACCGAGCTGGCCAAGGCGTTGGCCGGCTTCCTGTTCGACGACGACCGCGCCATGGTGCGCATCGACATGAGCGAGTACGGCGAGAAGCACTCGGTCGCGCGGCTGGTCGGCGCACCGCCCGGCTACGTCGGCTACGAGGAGGGCGGCCAGCTCACGGAGGCCGTCCGTCGCCGTCCCTACTCGGTCGTCCTGCTCGACGAGATCGAGAAGGCGCACCCGGAGGTCTTCGACGTGCTGCTACAGGTGCTCGACGACGGCCGGCTCACCGACGGCCAGGGGCGCACGGTCGACTTCCGCAACGCGATCCTCATCCTGACCTCGAACCTCGGCTCGGTGTTCCTCGCCGACCCGACGCTCGACGACGCCACCAAGCGCTCCAGTGTGATGGAGGTCGTGCGGACGTCGTTCAAGCCGGAGTTCCTCAACCGACTCGACGAGGTCGTGCTGTTCGACTCGCTCGGCACGGACGAGCTGGCGCGGATCGTGGAGCTCCAGGTCGCCCAGTTGGCGGCCCGGCTGGCCGACCGGCGGCTCACCCTCCAGGTCAGCGACGCCGCGGAGGAGTGGCTGGCGCTGACCGGCTTCGACCCGGTGTACGGCGCGCGGCCGCTGCGGCGGCTGGTGCAGTCCGCGATCGGCGACAAGCTGGCCCGAGCCATCCTGACCGGGGAGGTGCGCGACGGCGACACCGTCGTCGTCGATCTCGATGAGGCCGGCGACACACTCACCGTCGCCCGCGCGTAGCCCTTCCCGTGATCATGTCGACTACGTACAGCAAACCATGGACGTAGTCGACATGATCACGGGAAGGTCCTATGTCCAACGGGCTGGGCGTCGCTGCGGATCGCGCTCGGCGACGTCAGTATCGCCGGCAGGACGCTCGACGTGAGGTGCCACTGGCGCCGCAGCGCAGCGCACTGAGGACGTCGATGACGAGACCTGACGGCTGGGGTAGGCACCCTCCGAGCCGGCCTCATGGTGCGTCCAGTCGATCGAGGCCGAGCGGAGGGCAGCGCACCTCGGCGAACCGCCCATTCGGCACGTCGAGAACGACGAGCGCGCTCCGGCCTGACCAGCCGGTCACGGTGCCGGTCGATCCCTGCAGGTAGAGCGGGCGGATGTGCTGGTTGACCCGCACCCGGTCGCCGACGTCGATCGCTGCCAGCGCCTGGACCGAGGCTGCCTCGAGGAGGTGTCGCTGGCGCTGCCCGATCACCCTGGTCAGCAGCGCGAGGTGGTGGTCGAGGGCACCGCTGGCGATCAGCCCGATGAGCATCGTCGCCTGCTCGGCGCCAGCACGGGCGCCGGCGTCGTTCTTGCGCTCGTCGTCTGGGACAGTAGCGCCGGAGCGATGGCCACCCGGCGTCGGCAGTTGCTGGGCCGGACGGTTTCCGGGCCGGGTGGGCGCGCGGCTGCCGTTGCGACGACGTCTGCTCTTGGGCATGGGGAAGAGCTTGCCTCGTCCCGGAGCCTCCGGAGAGGACCCCGGCTGTGACCGTGGATACACCGGGTCACGAGAGCCCGGTTGTGGACGACCGGCGGATGCGGTGTCGGTTCGCTCGCATAGTCTCCGAGCATGCCGACTGCTCTGATCACTGGAGCGACGGCCGGCATCGGCCTGGCCTTCGCGCGTCATCTGGCGGCAGGCGGCCACGACCTGGTCCTGGTCGCTCGCGATCTCGAACGGCTGGACAAGGTCGCCGCCGAGATCCGCGCCGCGCATGGTGTCACCGCCGAGGTTCTCCGAGCAGACCTGGTCACGACGGAGGGCACGGCGGCCGTCGAGGCGCGGCTGCGTGGCCGGGAACGGCCGGTGGACCTGCTCGTGAACAACGCCGGCTTCGCGCTGCGCATGCCGTTCCTCGCCACCGACATCGAGGACGAGATCCGGATGCACGACGTCCTGGTGGTGGCGGTGCTGCGACTGACCCACGCCGCGCTGCCGGGCATGATCGAGCGCGGACACGGCGCCGTCGTCAACGTCAGCTCGGTGTCAGGCTGGCTGCCGCGCGGGACGTACAGCGCGGCGAAGGCGTGGGTCACGATGTTCACAGAGGGGCTTGCGGCATCCCTGGCCGGTAGCGGTGTACGGGCCATGGTTCTCGCAGCGGGATTCGTCCGCACCGAGTTCCACGATCGCGCTCGCATCAACATGAGTCGGCTGCCGTCGTTCCTGTGGCTCGACGCCGACGACCTCGTGGCCGCAGCTCTGCATGACCTGCGCCGGGGCAAGGTCGTCTCCGTGCCCGGACGCCTCTACAAGATCGCCGCGTGGCTGCTACCTCGAATGCCGAGGCGGCTGGCTGTCGGCGTGGGCCGGCAGCACCCCGCGAGTCGTCAGCCCGACCGCTGACCGTCAGCCGAGCAGGCCACCGGAACACCCGCACGAGGCCGCTGGCCACCCGTGCCGACTCCGGCTACGGTGCTTCGGGGCCGGGCTCACCGTCGTTCGAGGAGGACGTCCGTCATGACCGATCCAACCCAGCGGGAGCCGGCTCGCGAGCCCGAGGACCTCTCCCGATTCTTCGTCGAGAGGGCCAACGCGGGCGATGTCGACGGGTTGGTCGCGCTCTTCGAGCCCGATGCGGTGCTCGCCTTCCCGGCTGGCGAGATCACGACCGGCAGCGCGGCGATCCGGGCAGTTTTCACGGAGATGGTCGCCAGCCGTCCGACATTCCGACCTGGCGGGGAACAACCTGCCCTGCGGTGCGGCGACGTCGCCCTCACGTCCACGCGCTCCCAGGATGGAGGGGCCACTGCCGAGGTGGCTCGGCGGCAGCCCGACGGCACCTGGCTCTGGGCGATCGACCAACCGAACATCGCCGGGTAGCCGACGCAATCCGCTCGTGCTGGCCGGCGCCCGGGCCACGCCCCGAGCACCGGCCCGTACGCTCGGGCACCGTGAGCGCCAGGGAGCAGCTGCGACGACAGATCGCCGGGAAGGCGGTCGTCCACGGCAAGGTCGTACTGTCGTCCGGCCGCGAAGCACACCACTATGTGGATCTGCGCCGAATCACCCTCGACGGTGAGACGGCCCCGCTGGTCGGCGAGGTCATGCTCGACCTGACGGCGGACCTGTCGTTCGACGCCATCGGCGGCCTGACGCTTGGCGCCGACCCGGTCGCTGCCGCCATGCTGCACGCCGCAGCGGCACGTGGGGGCAGGCTCGACGCGTTCGTCGTCCGAAAGAGTAAGAAGGCACACGGGCTCCAGCGCCGCATCGAAGGGCCGGACGTAGCAGGCCGCCGCGTCCTCGCGGTCGAGGACACGTCCACGACAGGTGCCAGCGTGCTCACCGCCGTCGATGCCCTGCGGGCGGCCGGCGCGGACGTGGTCGGGGTCGCCGTCATCGTCGACCGGTCGACCGGCGCCCGGGAGCGCATCGAGAGCACCGGCCTCAGCTACCGCGCCGCCTACGGCCTGGCCGACCTCGGCCTGGCGTGACGCCGTCCGCTCACGCGGCCCAAACCCGCGAATGGCCGCTCGGCGAGCGCCGTGTTCGCGGACGTGGACCGCGTGGACGAGCCTGACCGCGAGCAACGAGAGGCGACCGGGGGTTCCGGAGGGCGTCTAATCCGAAAATGGCCGGGCATGGGCGCACGGGACTACCGGCTTGTCGCGGCGTGGTGCGCAGCCGGGTACGGAGGAAGCCGCAGTCAGGCGGCGGGTTCGAGGGTGACCTTGTAGCCGAGGGCTTCGAGCTGGCGGATGTGGGTGCGCTTCTTGCGGTCGGGTCCGATGCGGTTGTCGTAGAAGTCGGAGCCGAGGTCGCGGTAGCGGGTCTCGGGGTCGGAGTGCAGGTGCCAGATGATGACCAGGATCGAGCGTCCTACCGCGACGATGGCCCTCTTCTTGCCCCGGCGTCGGGCGATGCGTCGGTAGCGCTCGCCGAGGAAGGTGTCGGTCTTGCCCGCGGCGACGGCGGCCTGGCCGAGGACGCGAGCGAGGTAGGGGTTGGCGTGTCCGGTGGATCCGCGGCCCTTCTTCTTGCCGGCGGACTCGGTGACACCGGGGGCGAAGCGGGCCCGGGAGCACAGGTGCGCCGCGGTGGCGAAGCGGGTCATGTCGATCCCGATTTCGGCGATCATGACGTGGGCGGCGGTCGGCCCGACGCCGGTGATCTCATCGAGTTCTCCACCGCCGCGGCGAAAGGGGCCATCAGCTCCTCGATCTTGGTTTCGACGGCGGCGATGTCGGCGCTGGTCTCATCGATGCGGGCCAGCATGGTGCGCAGCAGGAACGCGTGGTGGTCGGTGAAGTGCCCGACGAACGCCTCCTCCAGCAACGTGATCTTGGCGCGCATCCGGGACCGGGCCAGCTGCGCGAGCGCCATCGGGTCGCGTTCCCCGGCCAGCAGTGCGGTCATCATCTCCCGCGCCGGAGACCCCGAAGATGTCCGAGGCGACCACCGACAGCTTGATCTGGGCGTCCTCGACCAGCTTCTCCACCCGGTTCTTCTCCGCGGTACGTACCTTGATCAGGTCGACGCGGTAGCGGGTCAGATCGCGCAGCAGCCGGATCTGCGGCGGCGGGACGAAGCTGGGGCGGATCATCTGCCGTTCGGCGATCTTTGCCAGCCACACCGCGTCCAGCTTGTCGGTCTTGGGCCGTCCGGGCAGGTGCTTGACGTCTGTGGCGTTGACCAGCCATGGGTCCAACCCGCGCGCTTCGAGCAGGTAGAACACCGGTTTCCAGTAATCCGAGGTTGCTTCCATCACCACCGGTGTCACACCCAGCCCTCGCAGCCGGTCGGCCAGGCCCAGCAGCGACCGGGTCATCGTCGAGTACGTCGTGATCTCCTGCGCCCGCCGCCCCGGCCGGTCCGGGTTGGGCACCCGGTTACAGGCCACCAACTCGGCCTTGCCGATGTCCAACGCCGCCACCCGCTCGATGATCTCCTCGGTGTCCTCGTTGTCGTAGAGCACCGTCTTCGGCCCTGCCGGCCGAGGTGCGGGAGCTGTTCCGCACCGCGTGGGAGCTGCCGCAACGTGCCCTGATCGATCTGGCCGCCGGCCGGGGCCCGTACATCGACCAGTCCCAGTCACTGAACCTGTTCATGGCCGCCACGAGCATCGGCAAGCTGTCCTCGATGTACCTGCACGCCTGGAAAGCCGGCCTGAAAACCACGTACTACCTGCGGTCGAGGCCGGCCACCCGCATCCAGCAGGCCACCATCGCCATCACCCGCCCCGCCGCCGCCGAGACGGACGCGGAGGCGGAGGCGGTGGCGTGCTCGCTGGAGAACCCCGAAGCCTGCGAGGCATGCCAGTGACGGCCGGCGCGACGACCCGAACCCGACGCGACATCAAGGTAGGACGATGACGAGCACCAGCACCCCGCGCCCGTCGATGCTGCTCGACCCTGGCATGGATCTGACGCTACGGCCGATGCGCTACCCGCAGTTCTTCGACCGGTTCCGCGACGCCATCAAGAACACCTGGACGGTCGAGGAGGTCGACCTGCACACCGACCTGGCCGACCTGGCCAAACTCACTGCGGCGGAACGGCACCTGGTCAGCCGCCTCGTCGCGTTCTTCGCCACCGGCGACACCATCGTGGCAAACAACTTGGTCCTCAACCTCTACCAGCACGTCAACTCCCCCGAGGGCCGGCTGTACCTGTCCCGGCAACCCTTCGAGGAAGCGGTCCACGTCCAGTTCTACCTCAACCTGCTCGACACCTATGTCCCCGACGAAACCGAACGGTTCGCCGCGTTCGCCGCCATCGAGAACATCCCCTCCATCAAACGCAAGGCGCAGTTCTGCTTCCGCTGGATCGACTCGATCTTCCAGCTGCGTGAGCTGTCCACGAAGGAGGACCGGCGGGCGTTCCTGCTCAACCTGATCTGCTTCGCCGCCTGCATCGAGGGCCTGTTCTTCTACGGCGCGTTCGCCTACGTGTACTTCCTGCGCTCCCGCGGCCTGTTGCACGGCCTGGCCTCCGGCACGAACTGGGTGTTCCGCGACGAGTCCATGCACATGGCGTTCGCGTTCGACGTGGTCGACACCGTCCGCCGGCAGGAGCCGGACCTGTTCGACGAGCAGCTGGCCGAACAGGTCCGGCAGATGCTCGCCGAAGCCGTCGACTGCGAGGTCCAGTTCGCGCAGGACCTCCTCGACCAGGGCGTCTCCGGCAACTCGCCGGCGGACATGCGGGAGTATCTGCAGCACGTCGCCGACCGGCGCCTGGCCCAACTTGACATGGCACCGCTGTACGGGTCGGGCAACCCGTTCGCGTTCATGGACCTGCAGGACGTGCAGGAGTTGTCGAACTTCTTCGAACGCCGGGTGTCGGCCTACCAGGTCGGGGTGGCCGGCACGGTCAGCTTCGACGACGACTTCTGATGCCGTCCGCAGCCGTGACGACGCTGGTCGGCAAGCCCACCGTCGGGTCCCGGTTGACGATCTCGCAGGTGATGGGCCCGCCTGATGTCAACCTGATGGGCACCGTGCACGGCGGGGTCATCCTGCGGCTGGTCGACACCGCCGCCGGGGTGGTCGCCGCACGGCACTGCGCCGGCTCGGCGGTCACCGCGTTCATGGACGAGATGGCGTTCCTCGTCGCCGTGCACATCGGCGATGTCGTACACGTGCAGACCCAGGTCAACTGGGCCGGCACCACCTCCATGGAGGTCGGCGTGCGGGTGCTGGCCGACCGGTGGAACGCATCCGTGCCCGCCACCCACGTCGCCACCGCCTACCTGGTCATGGTCGCCGTCGGTGAGGACGGCCGGCCGCGGCCGGTCCCGCCGGTCATCGCCGAGACCGATGAGGACCGTCGGCGGTTCCGGGAGGCGCAGATCCGCCGTGACCACCGCCTGGACCGCCGCCGGGCGATCAACGCGTCCCGGCGTCCGAACCCGTAGCCGCCGGTGTACCCCGCCATGGTGTGGCGGGGTGCACCGGCCCGACCGGGCGGGTCGTACGATGGTCGCAGTGCTGGTTCGCCCCCGCTTGTGTGGGGGCGTCGTTAGAGGGAACCCGGTGGGAAACCGGGACTGCCCCGCAGCGGTGAGCGGGAACGACCGCCGTCAAACGCACTGGGCCCGTGGGCCTGGGAAGCGACGGCCAGTAGGAGACCGGACCTGTCCGGTCGTGCCCGCGAGTCCGAAGACCTGCCCGCACCGTGGACGCGCACCGCGCGTGCACCCGCCGACGGCCTCTCGGGAGGGTCAGGGCGAGCCCGGCCGCTGTTGCCGTGGCCTGCCGTGTCGTCCTTCCCGCGGGGGCCTGTCGGGCACTTCGAGGGAAGGAACCACGCACCATGACCGCACCATTCGGGCAGAGCACCGTGCTCGGCTATCCCCGCATCGGCCCCGACCGTGAACTCAAACGCGCCGTCGAGGCGTACTGGGCCGGGCGTATCGACGCCGCCGCCTTGCAGCAGAGCGCCGCCACGCTCCGCGCGCAGGTGTGGCGGACGCTGCGCGACGCCGGCCTGGGCTCGGTCCCGTCGAACACGTTCTCGTGCTACGACCACGTGCTGGACGCGGCGGTTGCCGTCGATGCGGTCCCGGACCGGTTCCGTCGCCTCGGCTTGTCCGAGCTGGACACGTATTTCGCGATGGCGCGTGGCACCGCGCAGGAGCCGGCCCTGGAGCTGACGAAGTGGTTCGCCACCAACTACCACTACCTGGTGCCGGAGGTCGGCCCGGACACCGTCTTCGCCGCCCGTGCGGACAAGGCGCTGTCGGAGTACGCCGAAGCCGCCGCGCTGGGCCTTACGACCCGTCCGGTGTTGGTCGGCCCGGCCACGTTCCTGCTGCTGGCCAAGCCGGCACCCGGTGCGCCGGACGGGTTCCGGCCGTTCGACCGCCTCGACGACCTCGTCGGCGTGTACGCCGACATACTGGGCGCACTCTTCGATGCCGGGGTGGCGTGGGTGCAGCTCGACGAGCCCGCGTACGTGGCCGACCGCACCCCGGCGGAGATCGATGCGCTACGCGCCGCGTACACCCGCCTGGGTGGTCTGGCCCGTCGGCCTGGGCTGTTCGTCGCGTCGTACTTCGGTGAGCTCGGCGACGCCCTGCCCGCGCTGCTGGACACGCCGGTCGAGGCGGTCGGCCTGGACCTGGTCGCCGGCCCCGGAAACCTCAGCAGGCTTGCCGCCGCCGGTCCGATCCCCGGCAAGACGATCGTGGCCGGCCTGGTCGACGGCCACAACGTCTGGCGCACCGATTTGCGCGCCGCCGCCGCGACCGGTGCGGCGCTGACCGGGCTGGCCGACCACGTCACCGTGGCCACGTCGTGCTCGCTGCTGCACGTGCCCGTCGACCTGGCCGTCGAGACCGGCCTCGACCCGCAGCTGCGGGCCCGGCTCGCGTTCGCCCGGCAGAAAGTCGACGAGGTGGTGGCCCTCGGCCGGGCAC
>JBOGDS010000029.1:0-39521 GCA_050743075.1 Jiangellaceae bacterium
GCTGGGCGGCGCGCCCGGGCTGGCCGGCGACCGGCCGCCGTCGGTGCAGCGGCTCGACGAGGCCGCCGGGGCGCTGGCCGCCGATTTCGACGCCGACCACGCCGGCTTCGGGGCCGCGCCGAAGTTTCCGCCGTCGATGGTGCTGGAGTTCCTGCTCCGCCACCACGCGCGCACCGGCGTTCCGTCATCGATGGCGATGGTCGAGCAGACCTGCGAGCGGATGGCGCGTGGCGGGATGTACGACCAGCTCGGTGGCGGCTTCGCTCGGTACAGCGTCGACCGGTCCTGGGTCGTGCCCCACTTCGAGAAGATGCTCTACGACAACGCGCTGCTGCTGCGCGTCTACGCCCACTGGTGGCGGGCCACCGGGTCGGCGCTGGCCGAGCGGGTGGTCCGGGAAACCGCCGGGTTCCTCCTGCGCGACCTACGCACGCCCGAGGGCGGTTTCGCCAGCGCGCTCGACGCCGACACCGTCGTCGACGGTGTCTCGGTCGAGGGTGCCACGTACGTCTGGACGCCGGCCCAGCTCCGCGAGGTGCTGGGCGAGACCGAGGGCGCCTGGGCAGCGGACCTGCTCCTGGTGACCGAGTCGGGAACTTTCGAGCACGGTACGTCGACCCTCCAACTGCGCCGGGATCCCGACGACGTGGCCCGCTGGCGCGGTGCGCAGGAGCTTCTCGCCGGCGCCCGCGCCGCGAGGCCGCAGCCGTCCCGCGACGACAAGGTGGTGGCGGCGTGGAACGGGCTGGCGATCGCGGCGCTCGCCGACGCCGGCGCGATCTTCGACGAGCCCACCTGGATCGACGCGGCCGTCGCTTGCGCCAACCTGCTGGTCCGCGTCCACCTCGACGACCACGGCAGGTTGGCGCGGACGTCGCGGAACGGCCAGGTCGGCAGGAACACCGGCGTACTCGAGGACTACGCCGATGTCGCCGAGGGATTCCTGGCCGTGGTCGCCGCGACCGGGGTTCCGGTGTGGCTCTCTCTTGCCGAGCAGGTGCTCGGGGTCGTGCTGGCCCGGTACGCGGACCCGGCGGGAGGCTTCTTCGACACGGCGGACGACGCGACGGACCCGCGGCTCGCGGGGATCCGCCGCCCCCAGGACCCGACGGACAACGCCACGCCGGCCGGCCTGTCGGCCGCGGCGGGAGCGCTGGTGACGTTCGCCGCGTATACGGGGTCGGCGCCGCACCGTGAGGCCGCCGAACGTGCCCTGGCCGTCTACGACGTGCTCGGCGCCCAGGCGCCGCGGTTCGCGGGCTGGGGGCTCGCCGTCGCCGAGGCGCTCTCCGCCGGCCCGGCCGAAGTGGCCGTGGTCGGTGCGGCCGACGACGTTCGTACGCAGGCGCTGCGCCGTGCCGCGGTGCGTTCGACGGCGCCGGGCGCTGCCGTCGTCGCCGGCGACCCGGCCGACCCGGTGTCCTCGACGATCCCGCTGCTGCGAGACCGACCGCTCATCGACGGGCAGCCAGCGGCCTACGTGTGCCGGCACTTCGTCTGCGACGCGCCGACGACGGACCCGGCCCGGCTCACGGCTCAGCTCAGCAACGTGGCCGGCCGGTCGTGAAGATCGTCGTGCAGGCTGGGGCAGGTCCGCGCGCGGGGACTTCTTCACGACGATCTTCACGACCGGCCTCGACCCTTCCGTCACGACTCGATGGCCGCCGCGAACTGGCTGGTGCAGAGGTCGAAGTACGCCCCGCGTCGCGCGAGCAGATCGGCGTGGGTGCCCTGCTCCACGGATCGCGCCCGCCTGCATGACAATGATCACGTCGGCGTCGCGGATCGTCGAGAGGCGGTGGGCGATCACGAAGCTGGTGCGGTCCCTGCGCAGCGCCGCCATGGCGTGCTGGACCAGCACGTCGGTGCGGGTGTCGTCCGAGCTGGTGGCCCCGTCGAGGATCAGGATCGCCGGGTCGGAAAGGAACGCCCGGACGATCGTCACGAGCTGCCTCTCGCCCGCGCTGATGTTGTCGCCCTCCTCGTCGATCACTGTGTCGTGCCCGTCGGCAACGAGTGGACGAAGCGGTCGACGTACGCGGCTTCTGCCGCCGCTCGTCCGGCGTGAGTGGGGCGGCGCGACGGCGTCGGACCACGACGAACTCGGGCTGAGGCACCCGGAAACCCTCACTGAGTGAGTACTCACTCACAACCGTAGTCGCGCACGTTCCGCCGGGAATGGGGAGAACCCGCGTGGTCACTCATGGTGCGTGGGCGGCGTACGCCAGTGGCGAACAACGTCGAGTCATCGTGTAACTATGTAATCATGGATGCATGACAACGAATCGAGGCGAGAAGATCCGCGGCTGGCTGACGGGCCGGCTGCCCCAAGACTGGTTCGAGGGTCCGGTCGAGGTGACCGTCGATCGCGACGAGATCACGATCGTCGGGCGCATTCCGGAGCCGGCCGTTGCCGGTGATGCGTCCGACGCCGAACGGGCCGAAGCTGTCTCCGGCCGCATCACCGCCTTCCGGGAGCAGACGCGCGACCGGCGGATCGAGATCGCCCGGGAGCTCGAGCACCGCTCCCGCCGAAAGGTCGCCTGGGGAGTTCAGTGCGGCGACCGGCAACAGCTGTTCACGACGCTGGCCATGCCGGTCATGACCCGCCTGCGGCAGCCGGAGCGGCAGGTCCTCGACACGCTGGTCGACGCTGGTGTGGCGCGTTCGCGGTCCGAGGCGCTCGGATGGTGCGTCAAGCTGACAGGTCAGAACACCGAGGCCTGGTTGTCGGACCTGCGCGCGGCCATGGCCCGGGTCGAAGAGGTGCGCGAGACCGGACCGGACGCCACGGCGTCCTAGGTGGCGATGACCGCGCCCACGCCGAACGCCGCGAGCCACACCCCCACGTGGTGGGCCGCGAAGGCGGCCAGCGTGCAGGCGTGGAAGACCTCATGGAAGCCGAACCAGCGTGGCGACGGGTTCGGCCGCTTGAGCCCGTAGATCACCGCGCCGGCCGAGTACAGCAGCCCGCCGACGACGATCAGCGTCAGCACCGCCGGGCCACCTCGAGCAGCGAAGTCAGGCAACCAGAACGCTGCTGCCCATCCCAGCGCTGAGTAGACGGGCACGTAGAGCCATCGCGGGGCGCCCACCCAGAGCACCCGGAACGCGACGCCGGCGAGCGCGCCGACCCAGACCAGGGTCAGCAGAACCTGGGCGTCGCGCCGGTCGAGCAGCAGGATCGTGAACGGCGTATACGTGCCGGCGATGATCAGGAAGATGTTGGCGTGGTCGAGGCGCTTGAGCACCGCATGGGTGCGCGGCGCCCAGTGACCGCGGTGGTAGATGGCACTGACGCCGAACAGCAGAGCCGCGGTCAGCGCAAAGATGCCGCCGGTGACCTTGGCCGACGGGGTGGGCGCGAGCACGACGAGTGCGACGCCCGCGACAACGGCAACGGGGAACGTCCCGGCGTGCAACCACCCCCGGAGTCTCGGCCTGACAGCCGCGAGGGCGTCGTGAAAGTGCTCGTCAAGCGACATGAGCTACCTCCCTTGCGCACCCCGTGGGTTGTGTCGGCCCGTCGTCCGAGGCCGCGGCCGGCTTTCCGGGAGAGTAACGTTCCGCGAGGCGAGCCGGTGCCCGCCCGAGACTCGGCGGGGCGGCTGCCGGGGTGGAGGTGTCGCGGACGATGCGTCTGTCCGAGTTGGTCTACGGCCTGTACGGGCGGCGGCTCCAGCGCAACCTCGACCCCGCGCGGATCCCGCGCCACGTGGCCGTCATGCTCGACGGAAACCGCCGCTGGGCCCGCGCGTTCGGCGCGCCGACGGCGAGCGGGCATCGTGCCGGTGCCGAGAAGGCCCAGGAGTTCTTGGGCTGGTGCGACGAGGTCGACGTCGGTGTCGTGACGCTGTTCCTGCTCTCCACGGACAACCTGCACCGCCCGGAGGACGAGCTCGTCCCCCTGCTCGGCATCATCGAAGAGCTCATCGACGACCTGGCTTCGGCACGACGCTGGCGCGTGCGCCCGGTGGGTGCCCTCGATCTGCTCCCGGACCGCACTGCCTCGGTCCTGAAGGAGGCGGCCGACCGCACCCGCGACGTCGACGGGATGCACGTCAACGTGGCGGTCGGTTACGGAGGTCGCCGCGAGATCGCCGACGCCGTGCGGTCGCTGCTCCAGGAGCACGCGAACCGGGGGACGTCGATCGAGGAGCTTGCCGAGGTCCTCGACGTCGAGCACATCGCGGAGCACCTCTACACGAGGGGCCAGCCGGACCCAGACCTGGTCATCCGGGCAAGCGGCGAGCAGCGGCTGTCCGGATTCCTGTTGTGGCAGAGCGCCAACTCCGAGTTCTACTTCTGCGAGGCGCTGTGGCCGGATTTCCGGCACGTGGACTTCCTGCGTGCCCTGCGCGCGTACGGGGAACGGGAGCGCCGCTACGGCCGGTAAGTTGCGATCTCACGACGGAACCCGTGCGCTGAGCGGACACCTTTACTGACCAAGGACGGCTTGCGGCCGCGCTTCTGGCCGCCACAATGAACGCATGAACACCTGCGCCAAATTCGATGGCCGGCGTGCGGGCGCGGTACTGGCGGTCAGGCTGGGAGACTCCATCGACCTGATCGACCCCGGTGGCGGCCCCGAGCAATTGCATGACTTCGACATAGTCGGACCGCATGGACGGGTGGCCGTGGAGGTCACGCGCTTCACGAGGCCGAACGCCAACGAGCAGGACGCCGCGGTCAGGAAGCAGGACCAGCCTGTCCACGGACTGGCGTCAACGTGGGTCGTGGGCTGTGGAACCAGATTCTCGGTGAAGAAGACGCGGACCGCGCTGGTTCCATTATTGAATTCGCTTGATGAGCTGGGTATCAGGTCGGTAACACCCGACGATGATCAAGTGCCTGTGAAACTAAGAGATGAACTCCAGAGTTTGGGCGTGCGCTACGTCGATAGAGTCGGCGGCACGAATAGTTCCACCAGCGGGCGAATTCTCCTCAACTCCGAGGGCAGCATCGGCGCAGCCGACGCAGACCTCCTCGCGGACGTCATTGAAGAGTGTGCAGGGCGACCGGATAACCTAAGAAAGCTCAATGTCACCGATGCGAACGCCCGCCATCTCTTCGTCTGGGTCGATCGTTCGTGTGTGGCGCACTATGTTGCGCTTTGGGGAGATGTCGTTCCCGCCAGAATGCCCTACCTTCCTGACGTCATCGACTGCGTGTGGCTCGCATCGGCGAGCCAGCCGACCGTCATCTGGTCCTACTCACGTGGCGAGGGCTGGTCGAACACCGGCGTCGCGCCCGGCTGAGTGCAGCCTAGGACCAGAAGTGCCGGGCGGGCAGTTGCGGTAGTCGAACACGTGCATTGTCGGGAGCGTCGTACGTGCATTGATGGTACTGTGCGGGTCGTGCGTGGTCAACTGGTGGCTCGGCTTGTCGACGCCGAGATCGCAAGACTCGGCGCGCAGTTTCCTGCTCTCATGGTGGTGGGAGCTCGTGCGGTCGGCAAGACGACGGCGGCACGCCAGTTCGCGAAGACCGTCGTCCGTCTCGACCGTGCCGACGAAGCCGCGATCTACGCAGCCGACCCGGACGCAGCGTTGTCGGCGGAAGCCGAGCCGGTTCTGCTCGACGAGTGGCAGGAGGTCCCGGGCGTACTCGCCGCGGTCAAGCGGGCGGTCGACGACGACCGCCGCCCGGGGCGCTTCGTCCTGGCGGGAAGCGTTCGGGCTGACCTGGAGGCGTCCTCCTGGCCTGGTACCGGCCGGGTCGTTCGAGTTCCGATCTACGGCTTGACGGTTGGTGAGTGCCACGGTCGTCCAGGTGCTGGGCTGGACTTCGTCGCCGCGGTCCGCGACGGCGACCCAACTCAGATTCCGCTGCCGGAGCAGATGCCTGACGTTCTCGGCTATGTCGACCTGGCCTGCCGAGGAGGCTTTCCGGTTCCTGCCCTCTCTGACGACGAGCCGTTTCGCCGCAGGTGGTTGGCGAGTTACGTGGGCGAGCTCGTCACCCGTGATCTGGTTCGCCTGGGTGAACGCCGCGATCCCGTTCGGCTTCG
Organism: Jiangellaceae bacterium; assembly: GCA_050743075.1. GTDB lineage: Bacteria > Actinomycetota > Actinomycetes > Jiangellales > Jiangellaceae > JBOGDS01. Next base: position 6,011 of record JBOGDS010000029.1, read on the forward strand.
CCGCTACCTTCGAGCCGCCGCGCTCCACCCTGCGTCCGTCGTCCAGCAACAGACGCTGGTCGACCTGGCTGGTGTGGACCACAAGACGACGGCAGCCTACGACCGCGTGCTGGAGAGCCTCTTCGTGTTCGAGGAAGTGCCAGCCTGGCACTCGCGGCGGCTGCCCCGGCTGGCGAAGGCAGGCAAACGTTACGCGCTCGACTCCTCGCTGGCCATGCCCGCAGCGGGCATCAGTCGCGACACCCTTCTGCGAGACGCCGTGTTGCTCGGTCGCATCATCGAGACGTTCGTGATTGCCCAGTTGCGTCCGTTACTCGCTGTTCGGGACGACGAGCCATCGCTTCATCACGTTCGCCAGCGCGACGGTCGCCACGAGATCGATGTCCTCGTCGAGTTCGGTGATGGTCGGATCCTGGCCTTGGAGATCAAGGCGGCGGCGTCGGTAGGCGTTCGCGACGCGAGACACATCGTGTGGTTGCGAGACGAGCTGGGTGACCGGTTCGCGGGCGGAGCCGTTCTGCATACTGGTCGCAGGCCGTACCGGATCGCCGATGACGTCCTCGCGGTGCCTATCGCGGCCTTGTGGGGCTGATGTCAGCCTGGTTGTCCGGAATGATCAGGTTGGGCCGAGTTCACCCCACGTTCGGGCGTGTCCCTTCTGTGGCGAAGGTCGCTGGCGTAGCGTTGTCGCTGGCAGCCGGTGGGGAAGCCGGCTGCCCGGGAGGCCCGTCTACGTGCTGCGACCCAGAGCGCGCAGGAGGGCCGGCACCCGGCCCACGGGCCAGGTCCCGGTCGCCCGTGCGAGAGAAACCGGGCGAGGGTGCACGCCCGGACAGGGAGACGGACGTGGCCGCTTCCAGGAACACCTCGACCCGGCGTGCCGCAGGTAAGGACTCAAGCCTCGACTGCCGTACCTACGTCCTCGACACCAGCGTCCTGCTCGCCGATCCCTACGCGATTCTCCGATTTGCCGAGCACGAGGTCGTGCTCCCCGTCGTCGTCATCACCGAACTGGAGGGCAAGCGCCACCACCCGGAGCTCGGCTACTTCGCCCGCGCGGCGCTTCGGTTGCTCGATGACTTACGCCTCGCGCACGGCCGGCTGGACGCACCGCTCCCCGTCGGAGACAAGGGCGGGACGGTACGCGTGGAGCTCAACCACACCGACCCCGACGTCCTCCCGGCGGGCTTCCGGCTGGGCGACAACGATTCGCGAATCCTTGCCGTCGCGCACAACCTGGCCGCCGCGGACAGTCGATCGGTCACGCTCGTGTCCAAGGACCTGCCGATGCGGGTGAAGGCGTCGGCGGTCGGTCTGCACGCCGAGGAGTACCGGGCGGAGGCAGTCATCGAGACCGGCTGGACCGGGATGGTCGAGCTCGAGGTGTCCGCTGCTGATCTCGACGTCCTCTACGAGGCCGGGGTGGCCGACATCGACGCCGCCCGCGAGCTTCCGTGCCACACCGGGCTGGTCCTGCACAGCGAGCGAGGCAGCGGCCTCGGCCGGGTGACGCCGGACAAGACGGTTCGACTGGTCCGCGGCGACCGGGAGGCATTCGGGCTGCGCGGCCGGTCCGCCGAACAACGAGTCGCTCTGGACCTCCTGCTCGACGAGGAGGTCGGCATCGTGTCCCTCGGCGGGCGAGCCGGGACGGGAAAATCCGCCCTCGCGCTCTGCGCCGGCCTGGAGGCTGTGCTCGAGCGGAGGCAGTACAAGAAGGTGCTGGTGTTCCGGCCGCTCTATGCCGTCGGCGGCCAGGATCTCGGATACCTGCCCGGCAGTGAGGCCGAGAAGATGAACCCCTGGGCCCAGGCCGTCCACGACACGCTGGGCGCGCTGACCACCCAGGACGTCATCGACGAGGTCGTGGCGCGCGGCATGCTCGAGGTACTGCCGCTGACTCACATCCGGGGCCGCTCGCTGCACGACTCGTTCGTTGTCGTCGACGAGGCGCAGTCGTTGGAGCGCAACGTCTTGCTGACCGTGCTCTCGCGGGTCGGCAGTGGCTCGCGGGTGGTCCTGACGCACGACGTCGGGCAGCGTGACAACTTGCGCGTCGGCCGCCACGACGGTGTGGTCGCCGTTGTGGAGAAGCTCAAGGGGCACCCACTGTTCGCCCACGTCACGCTGACCCGCTCCGAGCGATCCCCCATAGCCGCCCTGGTGACGGAAATGCTCGAGCAGTTGCCCGGGTGAGCGTGGCCGATGTCACACCTCGCTGGTGACGGGCGTGACGAAGCCCATATCAGGACGATTTGCCCTGTTCCAGTTGTGCCATGCATGGTTGACGCGTAAAGAACCTTGGCGGGCAGCCTCAGCCTGAACCGGGGTTCCCGCGCGCTGCGTGCGCCGCCTCCCTACGGATGATCATGAGTGGTGGGGCTGCACACGCCGGACCCCTGCATCGTCCGGCCCGCGACCCGCGGCCCGCGGGTCCGTTTCCGGGGTGAGTCTGCTCGTGCTGCGACGGCGACATGCAGGGCACGGCCGTCGAAAGGCACGCCTTGGTCCGCTCCTTCACCCGACGCACGGCTGGTGCCGTCGCAGTCCTCGCCGTCGCCGCGCTGGCGGTTGCCGGCGTGTCCCTCGCCACCTCGGTGCCGTCCGGTAGCGATCCCTACGTCCTCACCAGCAGCGAACAGCAGTCGCATGTGGACCGTCAGTCCGGCTATGTGGCCGGCGCGGAGGCCGCCGCCCGGGCTGAGATCGCCCGCAAGGAGGCGGCGGTCGAGGCGGCGCGCAAGGCGGCCGCCGAGCGGGCAGCCCGATCAGCCGCACGTGCCGTTGCCGACCCCAGGTCCGCGGCGCGCGCCCTGCTCGGCGAGTACGGCTGGGGCGAGGACCAGTTCGGCTGTCTGGCCAGCCTGTGGACCCGCGAGTCCGACTGGGACCACCGAGCGCAGAACCCGTCGTCGGGTGCCTACGGGATCCCGCAGTCACTCCCGGCCGGCAAGATGGCCAGCGCCGGCACCGACTGGCGCTCCAACCCCGGGACCCAGATCAGGTGGGGCCTGGGCTACATCCGCGACGTGTACGGCAGCCCGTGCGGCGCCTGGGGCCACTCCCAGTCGGTCGGCTGGTACTGACGGGGATGCGTCGCCTTCAGGGGCTGGTCATGCCCAGCACGTCGAGGGCGTCGTCGAGCTGCGCCTCCGTCAGGTCGCCACGTTCGACATGGCCCTGCTCGATGACGACCTGGCGGATCGTCTTCCGCTCGGCGAGCGCCTTCTTGGCGATGGCTGCGGCCTTCTCGTATCCGAGGTAGCGGTTCAGCGGTGTGACGATCGACGGCGAACCCTCGGCGTACTCGCGGCAGCGCTCGATGTCGGCCTCGATCCCGTCGACGCACCGGTCCGCGAACAGGTGCGACGCGTTGGCGAGCAGCCGGATCGACTCCAGCACGTTGCGGGCGATGACCGGCAGCATCACGTTCAGCTCGAAGTTGCCGGCCGCGCCGGCGAAGGCGACCGTCGCGTCGTTGCCGAGGACCTGCGCGCACACCATGCACAAAGCCTCGGGGATCACCGGGTTGACCTTCCCCGGCATGATCGAGGAGCCCGGCTGCAGGTCCGGCAGCCGGATCTCGGCCAGGCCGGCACGCGGGCCGGAACCCATCCAGCGGACGTCGTTCGAGATCTTGTACAGCGAGACCGCGATCGTGCGGAGTTGACCGGACAGCTCGACGATGCCGTCGCGGGTGCCCTGCGCCTCGAAGTGGTTGCGGGCCTCGGTGAACGGCAGCTCTGAATCCGAAGCGATCTTGGCGATGACGGCCGCGGCGAACCCCGGCGGCATGTTGATGCAGGTGCCGACGGCCGTTCCACCGAGCGGCACCTCGGCCACCCGCGGCAGGGTCGCCTCCAGCCGGTCGACTCCGTACGAGACAGCCGCGGCGTAGCCGCCGAACTCCTGGCCGAGCGTCACGGGCGTCGCATCCATCAGGTGGGTGCGACCGCTCTTGACGACGTCCGCGAACTGCGCGGCCTTGGCGGACAGCGACCGCTCCAGGTGTCGCAGCGCCGGCACCAGGTCGCGGACGACGGCGCGCGTCGCTGCCATGTGGATGGCCGTCGGGAAGACGTCGTTGCTCGACTGTGAGGCGTTGACGTGGTCGTTGGGGTGTACCGGAGCCCCGAGCCGTTCGGTGGCCAGCGTCGCGATGACCTCGTTGGCGTTCATGTTGCTCGACGTGCCGGACCCGGTCTGGAAGACGTCGATCGGGAAGTGCTCGTCGTAACTGCCGTCGGCGACCTCCGCGGCGGCGGCGTGGATCGCCTCCGCGACCGTGGGGTCGAGCACGCCCAGCTCCGCGTTGACACTGGCCGCCGCACCCTTCAGCGACGCGAGCGCCTGCACGAGGGAGCGCTCGATCGGTATGCCGCTGATCGGGAAGTTCTCGACGGCCCGCTGCGTCTGGGCCCGATACCTTGCGGTCGCCGGGACCCGGACCTCGCCCATCGTGTCGTGTTCGACGCGGTATTCGCTCATGGCGACATCATGTCGTGCGCCGCTTCGCCAGGTAGACGTGGTAGTCGAGGGCGCGGCCTTCACGGCGCACGGTCCGCACGACCTCGTCGCACGGGCCGACGGTTTCGAGGATGGCCGCGGGCAGATCGGCCGACGGGGCGGCTGACCAGACGGCGAGCAACCCGTCAGGGGCCAGCAGCCGGCCCGCCTGGCGAAGTGCGCGAGGCCGGTAGACGGCCGCGTTGTCCGGGTGGACCAGGAAGCCGGGACCGTTGTCGACGTCGAGGAGCACGGCGTCGTACACCTGCTCGGCCGTGGCGCGAAGCACGTCGCGCACGTCGGCGACCTGCACGTGCAGCCGGGGATCGTCGAGTACCGCCGCGACGCCGGGCACCATCCCGGCACGCAGCCACGAGACGAGCAGCGGTTCGATCTCGACGACGTCGACCCGTTCGACTCGCACGTCGGCGACCATGGCCGTCACCGTGACGCCGAGCCCCAGACCGCCGACCAGGACGCGCCGCGGCGCGGGATGCCGGTCGAGGACGACGTCGGCGAGGAGCCGCTCGGTGGACGTCTCGGCCGTGTCCATGAGGAACACGCCGCCCACGATCAGCTCATAGACCGGCCCGGGGCGCCGACGAAGGACGACCTCGCCGAGCACACCGTCGCCGCGCGCGAGCGTCTCCGGATGGTCGTCCATCCCGCCGACGGTAGGGGACGTTCACGAGATGGGATCACACGCCGCGCGGCTGCCACTCGTGGGTGCGGACGCATCCGGCAGGATCGTCGCGCCCGGCGTAGTTGCCCACGAACTCGGTCCCCGTCGGGTCGGCGTAGCAATCCTCGATGGTCGGCCCGTCCTGCGACGAGTCATAGACGCGCTCGTTGCTGGCGTCGTAGCCGCGGAATATGTAACCGGACGGCACGCCGATCATGGTGTCGTCGTCGAGCACCGTCCCGGCTTCCTCAGGGTCGTCGCCGTGGTCCACCGAGGCACGGCTGCGCGAGTCGATCGACGAGAACCAGAAGCCACCGCGGAGCACGGCATCCTGCTCGGGCTCGTTCTCGGACTGCACGGTCACCCGGACGACGGGGTCCACGTACCGCCCAGCTCCCTGACCCTCCTGCCCGTCGACCAGCGCGTACAGGAGATCCGGGGTGCTCTTTAACCCGTACTCGCCACCACCCCCAACCTGTTGACCGGTCGAGTCCAGAGAACAGTCCGCGCGCCATTCGTCGCCGCGCCGGGCGGCCACCCACGTCGTCGGCACTCCGGGCGCGGCTTCCGCGTCGATCGTGACACCGAAGACCGGCATCCATTCCGCGTAGGCGTCGAATTCACGTCGGCAGACAGCGAACGCGTCGGCGACCTCTGCCTCGGTCAGGTCCAGCACTGCGGGCGCCGGCATGATCTGAGGCGCGGCCTCCGTCGGCTGCGAGGCGGGCCCACCGGCGCCCGTTTCCGTGGTGATCCCGGGATCCCATCCGCCGAGGGCAGCCAACGGCACGCTCAACGCAAGCGCCGCGCCACTGGCAACGGCCATCATGACCCGGCGGTGTCGGCGGTGCGCCCGCCGCAGCGCCGTGGTGGCGAGGTCGTGAGCCGGACCCGCCTGGTCCGCGAGGTCGTGCAGGCGCTCGCGGAGCGCTTCCTCGTTGATCATCGGCGTACCTCCGGTACCACGGTCTCGGGTGCGGGCGTGAAGGGTTCGGCGAGCTCCGGCGCGAGCACACGCAGCCGGGCCAAGGCCCGATGCTTCTGGCTGCGGACCGTGCCGACCGAACAGCCGAGGGCGTCGGCGATCTCGGCTTCGGGTAGGTCTTCGAAGTAGTGCATCACCAGCACCGCACGCTGACGCGGACCGAGCCGAAGCAGCGCTGCGCGCAGGTCCAGCCGACGGTCGACCTGGATCGACGCGTCGGAAGCCGGGCGGTCCGGGGCGGATGCCACGGGCTCCTCGCGAAGCCTCGCGCGGCGTCTCCACCAGCTGATCTGGTCGTGATAGAGGATCCGCCGGACGTAAGCCCCCGGGTCGTCGACCTTGCGCCATCGGCCGGCCAGCTTCGTCAGCGCGCCCTGCACCAGATCCTCGGCATGGTGCTGGTCGGCGGTCAGTACGAGCGCGAGACCCAGCAGAGTCCGTGACCGTGCGGCCACGAAGTCGCTGAACTCCCGCTTCGATTGATCGTCCACGCCAGTCCTCTCGCCGGATCCCGATCTATAGACGACGGCAGTCCACGCCACTATGCACGACGAGGAGGAGTCTCCAACGCCGGACGGGTGATCACTCCCGGCAGCCGGATGCGCTTGACCGCGCGGGTAAGGTCCGAAGTTAAGTTCGCGATCCGCGTCACGTCCGGCGACGATGCCGCCAGAGTGGCAACACCGTCGCCGGCAGTCGGGAGGCGACGTGAGGCCGAGACGACTCGCCGTTCTCGGGGTGGTGGCAGCGACCTCCGCCCTCACTGCCTGCGGAGGCGACAGCGGCCCGCCCACGCTCAACTGGTACATCAACCCGGACAACGGCGGCCAGGCCGAGCTTGCCGCGAAGTGCACCGAAGCGGCCGGCGGCGCCTACGAGATCGAGACCTCGATCCTGCCCAACAGCGCGTCCGCCCAGCGCGAGCAACTGGTGCGCCGCCTCGCAGCCGACGACGACTCGATCGACCTGATGAGCGTCGACCCGCCCTTCGTGCCGGAGTTCGCGGAGGCCGGCTTCCTCCTCGACGTACCCGAAGACCGGGCGGGGGAGTTCACCGAGGGTGTGGTCGAGTCCGCCGTCACCAGCGCCACCTGGAAGGACGAGCTCGTCGGCATCCCGTTCTGGGCCAACACACAGCTGTTGTGGTACCGGCGCTCCGTCGCAGAGCAGGCCGGGCTCGACCCGGAGTCCGATCCCGTGACCTGGGAGCAGGTCATCGACGCCGCCGAGCAGACCGGCACGACCGTCGCGGTGCAGGCCAACCGGTACGAGGGTTACACGGTGTGGATCAACGCCCTGATCGAGGGCACGGGGACCTCGGTGCTGCTCAACCCCGAGGCTTCGGTCGAGGAGCTCGAGCTGGGCCTGAGCGAGCCTGGGGCCGAGGAAGGTGCGGCGGTCATCGCCGCACTGGTCGACGCCGGGGTGTCCGGCCCGGCCGTCTCGACGGCCGGGGAGGAGGAGGCCCGGGCGCTGTTCCAGGGCGACGACGGCGGGTTCATGGTCAACTGGCCCTACGTCTGGCAGGCCGCGAACGGCGAGGTGGACGGCGGCTCGCTGGATCCGTCGTTCATCGACGACCTCGGCTGGACCGTCTACCCGCAGACGGTCGAGGGTGAGGAGTCGGCACCGCCGCTCGGCGGCATCATGCTGGGCATCGGTGCCTTCACCGAGCACCCCGACGAGGCCCTCGAGGCGGCCGCCTGCATCGCCTCGCCAGAGAGCCGGACCGAGTACATGATCTTCTCCGGCAACCCGTCGGCCGCCGAGGAGTCCTACAGCGACCCCGAGGTGGTGGAAGCGTTCCCGATGGCGGAGACGATCCTGGAGTCGCTGCGGCAGGCGGCGTCGCGGCCGCAGACCCCGTACTACAACGAGGTCTCCGAGAGCCTTCAGCGCACCTACCACCCGCCGTCGTCGGTGCGGCCCGACAGCACCCCGGAGGAGGCGGCCGAGTTGATCGTCGGCGTGCTCAACAAGGAGGTGCTGCTGTGAGCGTCGAGACCCACGCGGCGCCGACCACGCCGACCGCCACGAGGCGGACTCGCCGGCCGGCCCGCACCGACAAGCAGCGGGCGGACGCCAGGCTGGGCTGGAGGCTTGCCGGGCCGGCGTTCGCCGTGATGTTGCTGGTCACCGCCTACCCGATCCTGCAGGCGGTGTGGGACTCCCTCTGGAACTACCGGCTCACCACTCCGGACGACCGCGAGTTCGTCTGGTTCCAGAACTACGCGGTGATTCTCTCCGATCCGCTCTGGTGGCGCGTCGTCGGAGTCACCCTGCTCATCACCGTGATCACCGTGGTGGTGGAGTTGGTGCTGGGCTTCGGGCTCGCGCTGGTGATGCACCGAGCCTTGACGAAGCTGCGGCCGATCCTGCGCACGGCGATCCTCATCCCCTACTCGATCATCACCGTCGTGTCGGCCTTCGCGTGGCAGTTCGCCTTCGCGGTCGACAGCGGTTTCGTCAACCCGTGGTTCTCCTGGGTGCCCGGCATCAGTGCGGAGACGGACTGGTTCGGCGGCTTCGGTTCGTCGATCTTCGTGATCATCATGTCCGAGATCTGGAAGACGACGCCGTTCATCTCGCTGCTCCTGCTCGCCGGGTTGGCCCAGGTGCCGGAGGAGATGCAGGAAGCGGCGATGGTCGACGGCGCCACCTGGTGGCAGCGGCTCTATAAGGTGACGCTGCCGAACATGAAGGCCGCCATCATGGTGGCCCTGCTGTTCCGCACGCTCGACGCGTTCCGCATCTTCGACAACGTGTTCGTCATGACCGCCGGTGCGCAGAACACCGAGACCGTGTCGCTGCTGGCCTACCGGCAGACGATCCAACGCCTCGAGATCGGGCTCGGCTCCGCGGTCTCGGTGCTGTTGTTCCTGGCGGTGCTCCTGATCAGCTTCAGCCTGATCAGGCTGTTCAAGATCGACCTGGCCTCGGCGAGAGGGGAGCGGTGATGGACCAGCTCTCCACCCGTCAGCGGGTCCTCTGGATCGTCGGCGGCGCGGTGATCATCCTCTACTGCCTGTTCCCGGTCGCGTGGCTGACCTCGCTGTCGTTCAAGGCTCCGGCCGATCTCAACAACCGGCAGTTCCTGCCCACCGAGCCGTCCGTGGAGAACTACGAGCAGATCCTGCCCGGCGGCTCGGCAGCCGACCTGTTCATGCCGGCGCTGCGCAACTCGATCGGCATTTCACTGATCGCGACCCTGATCGCCGTGGTGCTGGCCATGTTCGCCGCCTACGCGATCGCCCGGCTCGACTTCCCGGGCAAGCGGTTGATCCTCACCTCGGCGCTCGCGGTAGCGATCTTCCCGGTGGTCTCGATCGTGACCCCGCTGTTCAACCTGTGGCGCAACGTCGGGCTCTACGACACCTGGCCCGGCCTGATCATCCCGTACCTGTCGCTGACGCTGCCGCTGTCGATCTGGACGATGTCGGCGTTCTTCCGCGAGATCCCCTGGGAGATGGAGCAGGCGGCCCAGGTCGACGGGGCCACGTCGTGGCAGGCGTTCCGGCGGGTCATCGTCCCGCTTGCGGCGCCCGGCGTGTTCACGACCGCGATCATCAGCTTCTTCATCGCCTGGAACGACTTCGTCTACGGGATCTCCCTGACCTCGACGTCGGCAGCCCGGCCGGTACCGGCGGCACTGTCGTTCTTCACCGGCGAGTCGCAGTTCATCCAACCCACCGGTGCCATCTCCGCGGCCGCGATCATCGTGACGATCCCGGTCGTCGTGCTCGTCCTCATCTTCCAGCGGCGCATCGTCGCCGGACTCACCAACGGCGCCGTCAAGGGCTGACACCACACGGAGACGCACATGGCTGCCATCACCATGAAGAACATTGTCAAGCAGTACGGCGACGGTTTCCCAGCCGTCAACGACGTCAGCCTCGACGTCGCCGACGGCGAGTTCATGATCCTGGTCGGACCGTCCGGCTGCGGGAAGTCGACGCTGCTGCGCATGATCGTCGGGCTGGAGGACATCACCAGCGGCGAGATGTCGATCGCTGGTGATCGGGTGAACGATAAGGCGCCCCGGGACCGCAACCTGGCGATGGTCTTCCAGAACTATGCGCTCTACCCGCACCTGACTGTGTACGAGAACATCGCGTTCCCGCTCCGGCTGGCCAGGCGGCCGAACTCCGAGGTCGACGAACGGGTGCGCAACGCCGCCGGTGTGCTGGAGCTCGACGAGCATCTGGACCGGAAGCCGGCCAACCTGTCCGGCGGCCAGCGCCAGCGGGTGGCCATGGGCCGGGCGATCGTGCGCGAGGCGCAGGCGTTCCTGTTCGACGAGCCGCTGTCGAACCTCGACGCGAAACTCCGCGGCCAGATGCGCACCGAGATCTCACGACTGCAGAAGCGGCTTGGAATCACGACCGTGTACGTCACGCACGACCAGGTCGAGGCCATGACGCTCGGCGACCGGGTGGCCGTGCTGCGTAAGGGCGTGCTGCAGCAGGTCGCGACGCCTCGCGAGCTGTACGAGGAGCCGGCCAACCTGTTCGTGGCCGGGTTCATCGGCTCGCCGCCGATGAACTTCATCCCGGCGACCTTCACAGACGGCGGCCTGAACACGCCGTTCGGCGAGGTGCGCCTGCCGGACGACCGGGTGCGCGGCCTGGGCGACCAGGAGGTCGTGCTGATCGGCGCCCGGCCGGAGCACTTCGACGACGCGTCGGTCGTCGACGATGCGGTGCGCGACCGGGGGCTGACCTTCGACGCCCATGTCGACGTCATCGAGTGGCTGGGCAACGAGCAGTTCGCCTATGTGCCGTACGAGGCTCCCGAGGACATCACCCGCCAACTCGCCGAGCTCGAGCGCGAGCTGGACAGCGAGGCGTTGCGCACCCAGCTCGTGGTCGCACTGGACGCGGCCAGCAGGCTGCCCGAGGGCGAGACCGCGACGCTCTGGCTCGACCTGCGCAAGGTGCACGTCTTCGACCCGGCGACCGGCGCGAACCTGACCCTGGCGGCGCCCGACGCCGCCCCCGGCGCCGCGCCCACCACGGGAGAGGACGACGTTCCCGGCTCGCAGGCGAGAGAGGTCCCCGACGCCCCGCCCGCCACCTGACCCCGCACCGCCAGCGCCGCCTGACAAGGTCGGGTCGGCGTGAGCAGCCGTGGCAGCACGCTCTTGGCGTGATCGTCGGCACGTGTTCTAGGGTCATGCGTCGTGGAGCCCAGCGACGACCGGACGCAGCGCGCCTCCGACGCCGACCGCGACTGCGTCGCCGAGGTACTCCGAGCAGCAGCGGGCGACGGCCGGCTGAGCCTCGCCGAGCTGCAGGAGCGGCTCGAAGCGCTCTGCGCAGCCAAGAAATACGGCGAGTTGGCGCCTGTCGTCGCCGACCTGCCCGTTGCGCATCCGCACCGACGGCAGCCCCAGCCACCGGCCCGCGCCGGCCCGGATCCGGCGGTGCTCAGGCGGGTGGCCGGTGGCCGGCCTACCTCCCGGTCGGTGAAGGCGGTGTTCGGTGGCGTCGAGGTGATCGTCCCCGAGGACGTCGTCGCCGTCGGGGAGGGCATGGGGGTGTTCGGCGCCTTCGACGACCAGGCCCGCGACCAGACAGCCGCCGGCGGGCTCGCCGATCGTACGCATCGGCGGCAAGGCGGTGTTCGCAGGGGTGAGCGTCCAGCGTCGGCCGCACGGCTGAGCCCGGTGACGGCCGGCTGACGCTCTCCGAGCTGGAGGAACGGCTCGACGCGACGTTCCGTGCGCGGACCTACGGAGACCTCGAGCCGATCACCCGGCACCTGCCCCAGGGACCGTACCCGTTGCCCGGCCTGCCTGGACCGGCTCCCGGGCCGCATCGCGCCGGACCGAGCACACGGCTGCCTGCCGCCAGGTTCGAGCGGATCACGACCGTGCTTGGCGATGCCAGACGGCGCGGCCGCTGGGAGGTGCCGTCCCGGCTTGAGGTCACGTGCCTACTGGGCGAGGTCGTCCTCGACTCCACCGAAGCGATCCTGCGGCACCGCGAGATCGTGGTCCAGGTCGGCGCGATCCTCGGCAGCGTGACGCTCATCGTCCCGGACGTCATCGACGTCCGAATGGACGTCGGACCTCCATCCTGGGCGACCCCAAGAGCCGGCTTGGTGGTCCGGTCACCCCCGGCGGGCCGGTGTACTGGGTACGCGGCTTCGTCGTGCTGGGCGACATCACCGTGCGGCCACGGCGGCAACGACACTCGCTGTTCGGCCGCTGAGGCGTGTCCGGTGGATCAGGTGACGAATCGCGGAGTCAGATCCGGACCGAGGCGAGGTCGACGGTGCCGGCGTAGATGTTCGCGCGTTCGTCGTGCGGGTGGGCATCGCGGAAGCCTTTGAGCTTGTTGATGCAACGCTCGCCGGTGTTGCGCTGCTGGTAGCCCTCGGGGTCGCATGCCGGAGGGACGTAGACGGAGTGGATGACCTTGCCGACGTTGCTGAGCACGATGTTGCCCAGGCTGTACGAGCCCGGGTCCTTCGTCCGCACCGCCTTCGCCAACATCGGCAACATGCTCGAGGCGAAGATCACCGTCGAGACGGTCCCGGCCAGCACAGAGAGGCCGATGTCCATAGCGGCCTCCCTCTCGTCGTCGGACCATCTCAGTCCTGGCGGCAGCGACCGTGATGACCGAGCACCCGAACGAGGGGACGGACATCCCTCACACTTGGCGCCTCCAATCGGCCGCGCGGCCGGGTTGGTGGTCCGCCCCGTCGCATGTCTTGCCTGGGTTCAGAGCGCTGGGAGCCGGTTGAAACCGCTGGCCTGGTCCTTGTTGGTCACCGACACGCCTGAGCCGGCGAGTTGTCGCATCTGCTCCAGGACGGCCTCGCTGAGCGAACCGTAGACCTGGTATCTCATCGTGGTGAAGTCGAGGAAGTCGTGCGCCTCGTTGATGTGCTCCTCGGCCACCTTCATGTGGACGCTCATGGAGTCTTCGTCGGGGTGGACCTGGACGGTGGTCGCCTCGGTGCCTTCCTCGTTGACGTAGAACCCGATGTGGAGTAGCCGCGGCTCGCTGGTCTCGGCAAGTTCCAGGATCTTCTGACAGGCATTCAAGAAGTCCTCGGTCCTGCCCTCCTTGATCGCGAACGTGTTGATGAAGATGAACGGCTCGATCATTCTCGCTCCTCCTTGTGCGTCTCGATGCTTACCGTTCTCCGACGATCCGATCTTGCGCCAGGCGCGGTAACGGATGGGTAATGAATCGTCGGCGGCCGATTCGCGCCGCGGCCCCGAGGTCGCTGCGAGCGGCAATAGGGTGGGAACGAGCAGGGCGAGGAGATGCCGGTGGAGTTCCGCATCCTGGGACCGCTGGAGGTCCTCGACGGTGCCCGGCCCGTGCTGCTGCCGCGGGGGCGGGGGCGGGCGCTGCTGGCACTGTTGGTGCTGCACGCGGGCGAGGTGGTCTCGACCGAGCGGCTGATCGATGAGCTGTGGGGAGAGACGCCCCCGCCGACGGCGGTCAAAGCACTCCATGGCCTGGTGTCCGCCCTGCGTAGACGTGTGAAGTTCGTCCGGTCAGACGACCGGTGCGGTGTGCTGGAGACAAAACCGCCCGGCTACGTCCTGACGATCGACCGCGAACAGGTCGACGCGAACCGATTCCAGCGTCTGGTCGAGGAGGCGACAAGCAAGTCTGCCCCGACGCGAGCGGCGAAACTTCGTGAGGCGCTCGGGTTGTGGCGTGGACCAGCGCTGGCCGAGTTCGTCTATCAGCCTTTCGCGCAGACAGCCATCGCCGCGCTGGAGGAGCTTCGGCTATCGGCCATCGAGGAGCGGGTGGACGCCGACCTGGAGTCGGGCCGCCATCAAGAGCTGGTCGGTGAGTTGGAAGGGTTGGCCGCCGAATACCCACTGCGGGAACGTCTGCGCGAACAACTGATGCTGGCGCTGTACCGCGGTGGCCGACAGGCCGAGTCGCTCAAGGTCTTTGAGGACACGCGCCGGATGCTGGTCGAGGAGCTCGGGATCGAGCCGGGGCCGAGGCTGCAGCGGCTCGAAAGCGCGATCCTGCGCCAGGACCCGTCGCTCGAGCTGCGACTGCACGCGGAACTGTCCACGCGGACCAGCGAGCCTGGCCCTTTGGTGTCCTCCGGCGCGGAGCGAGGCTGGCTCGCTTCCGCGCGTAAGACGGTCACGGTGCTGTTCGCGGATCTCTCCGTTTCCAGCAATCTGGGCGGCAGCTCGGATCCCGAGGTCGTCCGGTGGGTCGCCAAGCGCGGCTTCGACGCTGCCGCCGACGTGTTGAACCGCCACGGCGCCACGGTCGAGGGGTTCATCGGGGGTGTGGTGGTGGCGGTGTTCGGAGTGCCGACCGCGCACGAGGACGACGCGCTGCGGGCGGTGCGCGCCGCCGCCGAATTGCACCAGGCGCTGGCTGCGTTGAACGAGGAGGCCGGTCGCGATCGGACCGGTCTGGCCGCACGGGTCGGGATCAACACCGGAGAAGTGGTGGTCGGTGAGTCGTGGGTGGGATGGACAGTCCCATCGGGGGACGCCATCGACGTGGCAGCTCGGCTGCAACAGGAGGCCGCCGAGGGGCAGGTGCTGTTGGGCGAGATGACCCGGCGGTTCGTGGGCGACACGGCCGTTGTCGAGCGGCAGCAGATTGAGGTCGATACCCGCGGTGGCCGACCTGCGATTGCGTGGAGGCTCGTCGACCTGGTCCCCGGTGCTCCTGGCCGTAGGCTTCACCGCGAAACGCCTTTGGTAGGCCGCGCGGTCGAGCTGGACAGGCTGCAAACGGCCTTCCGCAGCGTGGTCCGGGAGCGAAGGGCGGTGCTTCTCACCGTCATCGGAGATGCCGGCATCGGGAAATCCAGACTGGCTCGCGAGGGTGCAGACGCGTTCAAGCATGATGCCCAGATCCTGACTGGCCGATGCCCTGCGTACGGGGACGGCATCACCTTCTGGCCGTTGCGGGAGGTCGTGCTCCAGGCTGCGGGCGGGCGGGGATGGGTAGGCGTGCTCGACGTGCTGGCAGGCGAGGACGACGCGCCGTCGATCGCCGCCCGGATTGCCGGCGCGATCGGCCTCGAGGAGGAACCCGGCAGGGCAGAGGAGTTGTTTCCTGCCATGCGCCGGTTCGTCGAGGTCCTGGCGAGGCCGCGACCGCTGGTGGTGATCCTCGAGGACGTGCACTGGGCACAGCCGATGCTCCTCGACCTCGTCGAGTACCTCGCCGAGTCGACCCGGGCCGCGGTGTTGTTCCTCTGCCTGGCGCGCCCCGACCTCGTCGAGCAGCGCCGTGACTGGACACAGGATCGGGAATTCGCCGCGGCGCTGTTCCTCGGGCCACTCGGTAGGGACGAGAGCAGGAAACTCATCGCCGATCGGTTGGCTGGGTCGGTGCTTCCGCCGGAGACGGTGAAGCGCGTCGTAGACATGGCTCAGGGCAACCCGCTGTTCGTGGAGCAGCTGCTCGCGGTGCTCCGCGAGGAGAGGGAGCTGTCGATTCCACCGTCTGTGCAGGCGCTTCTCGCTGCTCGACTCGACCGGCTCGGTCCCGCTGAGCGCGACCTCCTGCGGTGCGCCTCGGTGGCCGGAATCGAGTTCTCGGTGCAAGCCCTCGCGTCGCTTGTCCCGGACGAGGCCCGCCCATTTGTCAGCAGGCATTTGCAGGTCCTCGAGGACAAGGAGTTGATCCGCCCTTCCGACCGGTCCTTCTTGGGGAAGGCGGCGTTCACCTTCCGGCACGTCCTGATCCAGGTCTCGGCCTACCGCAGCATGACCCGGGAGAGCCGGTCCGAGCTGCACGAGCGATTCGCGGTGTGGCTCGAGAGCGCGGCGGTGAAGAGCCCGCTGGAGTTCGAAGAGGTCATCGGATACCACTTGGAGCAGGCGTACCTGCACCAGCGGGATCTCGGGCTCCTTGACGAGCGCTCGCGCGCGGTCGCGCTTCGAGCCGGCGAACGGCTGGCGAGCGCCGGTCTTCGGGCATACGAACGCTTCGACATGGCAGCGGCCGAGAACCTGCTGTCGCGTGCGAAGGCGCTGTTGCCGTCGGACCATCCGCAGCGCTGGAGCGTTGCGCGTCGGCTCGCCGAGACGTATCCGGTGCTGGGGCGACTCGCCGACGCGGACATTGCGTTCGCGGAGCTGCTCGATGACATCCGTGCGGACGAGCATGGTCTGCTCGCGCAGGGGATCCGTCTCGAGCTGCTCAGGATCCGCGTGATCAGCGGTCCGGATCCGACCCCCCTCGACGTCATCCGCGAGGGCGCGGAGCGGGCCGCGGAGGTGTTCGGCAGCGCGGCTGACTACGTGGCGATGTCGCAGGCGTCCTACGTGCTCGCGATGGCCCACCTTCGTGCGGGCGAAATGCGTGAGCTGGAGGACGTCGCCCGTCGCGGGCTCACATATGCGCAGCGTTCCGGTGACGTGCGCGAGGAGATCGGCGCGCTGTGGTGGCTCCCGTTGGCGCTTGTGACCGGCGCGACACCGGTTCCGGAGTGCATCCGCTCATGTGAGGAACTGCTGCGCGGGCGCGGGATCGAGCACTCAGGAGTGCTGTCCGACCTGGCCCGACTCAAGGCCATGCTGGGCGAGTTCGACGAGGCCCGCGACCTGGCAGAGCGAGCGTGGCGGCGGCTGGTGGAGCGATTCCATGTGCGTCGGGCCCTGACCTACGTCGCACTCCGCGGCGCGGAGGTGGAGCTCATGGCAGGGGATCTGTCCGCCACGGAAGGCAAGTTGCGGCCAGCCCTTGAGTTGGCCCTCGACATCGGCGAGCGGGACCAGATCTCCCAGATCGCCGCGGGCCTGTCGAGGGTCCAGTCTATCCTCGGCAGGTCCGAGGAGGCGGCGCGGCTGGCAGCCGTGAGTTCGGACCAGGCGCCCGCCGAGAGCGTCACCTCCCAGGCATTGTGGCGTACGGCCACGGCCCGAGTGCAGGCGGACCGCACGGATTGGCGGGCTTCGGCGCAGCTGGTTCGCGATGCGATTCAGCTGGTGCCGCACGACATGCTCAACCTTCGGGCGGGCCTGCATGTCGATCTAGCCGAGATCCTGTTGGCGGCAGGACATCGGCCGGCGCCGGTGCCCGTGATCCGGGAGGCGACCAGCCTCTACGAGCGCAAGGGCAACCTCATCGGGGCCCTGCAGGCACGTGCGCTCGAAACGCAGCCGACCGCCCGCTGAGATGAGCCATATGGGCGCGGGTGAGGCTCAAGCTTCGGACCGAGACCTGACCCGCCGGAAAGCGCGACAGCGGCTTTCGCACAACACCTGTGTGATCACCGGGAGCCCTCGGAAGGCTTCCCTCGCCGCATCTGCGGCTCTATTGTTGTGTTTGTGCCGCATCTCCGAGTTTCTGAGGCCGCGAGGCTGCTCGGCGTGAGCGACGACTCGGTGCGCCGCTGGGCCGATGCCGGCCGGGTCGAGCTCACTCACGACGACGCGGGCCGGCTGGTGATCGACGGTGTCGAGCTTGCCCGGCTGGCCCGGGAGATGGTGCCCGCGGAGTCACCGCTGCCGCTGCCCAGGGAGTCGGCGCGCAACCACTTTCCCGGTGTCGTCACCAACGTCCAGCGAGACGGCGTGATGGCCCAGGTCGAGATCCAGGCCGGCCCGCATCGGGTGATCTCGCTGATGAGCCGCGAGGCTGCCGACGAGCTCGGGCTGAACGTCGGTGTGGTCGCCATCGCATCGGTCAAGGCGACGAACGTGGTCGTGGATGTCCCAGGAGGACCTGCATGAAACGCGCCCTGACAGTGCTGGCCACGGCCACGGTGTTCCTGCTCGCCTCGTGCGGCGACGATGAGGAGCCGGACGGCACGGCCGCGAACGATCCGAGCCCGACGGAGGCGACGGTGAGCGGGACTGTCACGGTGCTCGCGGCGGCTTCGCTCACCGAGTCCTTCGAGAAGTTGGGCGAGCGCCTCGCCGCCGACTACCCGGACCTGGACGTCGTCTTCTCCTTCGGGCCCAGCTCTGGCCTGGTCGAGCAGGTGCTCGCGGGCGCGCCGGCAGACATCCTCGCAACTGCCGACACCGTGACCATGGACAACGCAGTCGACGGCGGCGTCGTCGACGGCGAGCCGGTCATCTTCGCGCGGAACACGCTGGCGCTCATCGTGCCCGCAGGAGACCCGGGCGGGGTCACCGGGCTGGCCGATCTCGCCCGCGAGGATCTGCGCATAGCGATCTGCGAACCCCAGGTTCCGTGCGGCGGCGCATCAGAACGGCTTCTCGCCGCCGCCGGCGTCACCGCGATGCCGGACACGCTCTCGACCGACGTCAAGGAGGCGGCGTCGCTGGTCTCGCTCGGCGAGGCAGACGCTGCCCTGGTCTACCTGACCGACGCGGCAGCCGAAGGCGACGCCGTCGAGACCATCGACGTGCCCGAGGCAACCGAGGTCGTGAACGACCACCCGGTCGCTGTGATGGTCGACGCACCCAACCCGGACGGCGCTGCGGTGGTCGTCGACGCCGTCACCGGCGAGCTCGGGCAGAGCCTTCTCGCCGAGGCCGGCTTCCTCGGCCCATGATCTGCCTGTGACACCACGCTCGTCGAGCCCTGTCGACGCCAGGGTGCCGGTGGCTCTGCTGGTCCCGTCGCTGGTCGGTCTGGCACTGATGCTGCTGCCGATGGCCGGGCTCGTCGTGCGCGCCCCGTGGACGAGGCTGCCCGACATCCTGGGCTCCGAAGGCGTCATCACGGCCCTGCGGCTCTCGCTGGCGACCTCAGCCGTGACCACGGCCGTCTGCCTGGTGTGCGGAGTCCCGCTGGCCTGGCTGTTGGCCCGCACGACCCTGCCAGGACGTTCGTTGCTGCGCGGCCTCGTCACCGTCCCTCTGGTACTGCCGCCGGTCATCGGCGGTGTCGCGCTCCTGGTCGCCTTCGGCCGCAGGGGTCTGGTCGGGGAAAGTCTCTACGACACCTTCGGTGTGTCGCTGCCGTTCACGACCGCCGGTGTGGTGATGGCGCAGTCGTTCGTGGCGATGCCGTTCCTCATCGTCGCCGTCGATGGCGCGCTGCGCACGTCGGACCGGCGCTACGAGGACATGGCTGCGACGCTGGGCTCGTCCGGATGGACGACGTTCCGACGGGTCACGTTGCCGAGCGTCGCACCTGGCTTGCTGGCCGGCGCGGTGCTGTGCTGGGCGCGGGCGCTGGGTGAGTTCGGTGCGACGATCACCTTCGCGGGCAGCTTTCCCGGCACCACCCGAACGCTGCCGCTGGCCGCGTACGCCTCGATCAACGGCGGCGACATCGAGTCCGCGATCGTGCTGAGCCTGCTGATGATCGTGACATCCGTGACGGTTCTGGTGGCGCTGCGCGACCGCTGGGTCGGTTCCCGGTGAGCCTCTCTGCCCGCGTCGTCGTCGTGCTGGGGGACTTCGAGCTCGACATCGCCGTGTCGGCCGATCGCGGAGAAGTCGTCGCGCTCCTCGGGCCCAACGGCGCCGGCAAGTCCACGGTTCTCGCGACGCTCGCCGGGCTGCTCCGGCCGGACACCGGGCAGATCGCGCTCGACGGCGAGGTCCTGGTCGACACGAGCCGCGGCGTCTACGTGCGGCCACAGGAACGTCGGGTCGGCATGGTCGTCCAGGACTACCTGCTCTTCCCCTACATGAGCGCACTGGAGAACGTGGCCTTCGGCCTGCGGGCTCGCGGAGTGCCACGCGAGGTCGCCCGCGCGGAGGCCTCGGAATGGCTGGAGCGGATGGGTCTCGGGGCACAGGCGCGACACCGCCCGGCACAGCTGTCGGGTGGGCAGGCCCAGCGAGTCGCCCTGGCTCGCGCGCTGGTCGTCAACCCGCGGCTCCTGCTCCTCGACGAGCCGCTCGCCGCGCTCGACGCGAGCACCCGGCCAGCAGTTCGCGCCGACCTACGACGGCACCTGGCTGCCTACGAGGGCAGCACGGTCGTCGTCACCCACGACCCGCTGGAGGCCATGGTGCTCGGCGACCGCGTTGTCGTGCTCGAGCACGGCCACATCGTCCAGGAAGGCGCACCAGCCGACCTCGCCCGGCATCCACGCACGGACTACGTGGCCCGCCTGGTCGGGCTCAACCTGCTGAGCGGGCGGGCGGACGGCCGGTTGGTGACCGTCGCCGCGGATTCCGCCGTGGCACTGGCCCATGACGCCTCCGGTCCCGTCCACGTAGCGTTCCCGCCGTCAGCCGTGACGCTGAGCCTGCACCGTCCCGACGGCTCGGCGCGCAACACCTGGCCTGGGCGGGTGGCCGACGTGGAACAGCACGGCGACCTGGTCCGGATCACGGTCGACGGGCCGGTGCCCCTGCTGGCCGACGTGACTCCGCTCGCTGTCGCCGAGCTGTCAATCGCACCGGGCGTCGAGGTCTGGTCGGCGGTCAAGGCCGCCGAGGTCACCGTCTACCCGGCTTGAGACCATACGGTATGCCCGAGAAGCCGCGCGGCAGCGAGACGGTCGGCGATGCCGTGCGCAGCCTGGTCGCCCTGCTCGGGGTCATCGCGGTCATCGTGCTTGCGTTCACCGCGATGCAGCCGGACGAGCAGCTGCCCGACCGCGTCGACTACGCCGGCGTCCTGGACGGCGTGCGCGCCGAGTTTCCCTATCCGGTCGTGGCGCCGAGCCCGGAGCCCTCGGGCTGGCGGGCGACCAGCGTCGAGTACGCGTCCGATTCCGCCGGCAACCGGTGGCGGCTGGGGTTCCTCACCGACGACGAAGGCTTCGTGGGGCTACGACAATCCGACGGGGAGATCCAGTCCTACCTGGCCGACGAGCTCGCGGAGTTCACGCGCGACGGGAGCAGCCGGGTGGCGGGGTCGACCTGGGAGCGCTGGCTCGAGTCCGGGGATCGGCCTGACCGGGCCCTGGTGCGCGTCGACGACTGTGTCGTCACGATCGTCCTGGGCACGGTGGCGTACGAGGTCCTCGAGGACTTCGCGGCCGCGTTGAGGCCGTGATCAGTGGTCCGCGGCGGGCCGGCTGGCTGGCTGGGCGGTGGCGGCGTCGAGCCGGGTCCG
Organism: Jiangellaceae bacterium; assembly: GCA_050743075.1. Lineage (GTDB taxonomy): Bacteria > Actinomycetota > Actinomycetes > Jiangellales > Jiangellaceae > JBOGDS01. Next base: position 27,135 of record JBOGDS010000029.1, read on the forward strand.
GGCGTCGGCGAGGAAGCGCTCGCAGAGCGCTGCCAGGCCCTCGCCCCGCTGCCAGAGCACCAGTGACTCCTCCAGAGTCGTTCCGCCGGCTTCCAGCTTGCCGACGATCTCGACCAGCTCGTCCCGGGCCTGCTCATACGTGGGTTGCGCGGCCGGCCCCTCCTCCGCCATGCCGGCCACCCTATCCATCCATCCCCATGATCATGTCGACTACGTCCAGCAGATCGTGGACGTGGTCGACATGATCACGGGGATGGGGTGTCGACGACGGCCGCGAGCTCGCCCTCGGCGAGGCGGAGTCGTACGGCGGTCCCGGGTGGTGCGTCGGCCGGACGCCGCACGACGACACCGTCGCGGCGCTGCACTACCGCGTAGCCGCGTTCCAGCGTCGCGGCGGGGGACAGCGCCCTGACCCGGGCCCGGGTGTGCTCGACCTCCACGGCAGCGCGGTCGAGGGCGTGCCGCAAGCACCTGCGGGCGCGTCCGCGCAGGTCCTCGAGGTCCATGGCCCGGACCCCCAGGCCGTACGAGGGATCGGCGAGCACGGGGCGCGAGCGCAGTGCGCCGAGGGCCGCGCGGTCGCGGTCCACACGATGACCGACGGCTGACCGGATCCGCTCCCGAGCGCGTCGCACCCGGTCGGCCTCTTCGGCGGCGTCCGGCACGATGTGTTTGGCCGCGTCGGTCGGGGTCGATGCCCGCAGGTCAGCCACCAGGTCGACGAGGGGCGCGTCGCCCTCGTGCCCGATCGCGCTGACGACGGGCGTGCGGGTGGCGGCGACGGCCCGCACCAGCGTCTCGTCGGAGAACGGCAGCAGGTCCTCGGCCGATCCGCCACCACGGGCGAGCACGATGACGTCGACCTCGACGTCGCGGTCCAGGGTCCGCAGCGCGTCGACGACCTGAATCACGGCCGATGGTCCCTGGACGGCCGCGGGCAGCACCCGGAACCGGACGGCGGGCCACCGGCGGCGGGCATTCTCCAGCACGTCGTGTTCGGCCGCGGAACCGCGGCCACATACCAGGCCCACCACGCGTGGCAGGAACGGCAGGCGGCGCTTGCGCTCGGCCGCGAACAGGCCTTCGGCCGCCAGGATCCGGCGCAGCCGCTCGATCCGCGCGAGTAGCTCGCCCAGTCCGATCTGGCGGATCTCGTCCGCGGCCAGCGACAGCGTGCCGCGGGTGAAGTACCACGCCGGCTTCGCGTGCACGACGATCCGGGCACCCTCGGCCACCGGTGGCTCGACCGCGTCCAGCACGTCGCGCGGGCAGGTTACCTGCAGCGACAGGTCCGCTGCGGGGTCGCGCAGCGTGACGAAGGCGGTCTGTGTGCCTGGCCGTCGGGTCAGCTGGGCGACCTGGCCCTCGACCCAGACCGGCCCCAGGCGGGCGATCCACCCGCCGATGTGCTGGGAGATGACGCGCACCGGTGCCGGCTTCTCGGCCGACGTCTCCAGAGCCACACCCCGGCACGGTACCGGCACCTCCCCATGATCATGTCGACTACGCACACCGTTTGCTGTGTGTAGTCGACATGATCATGGGGAGGAGGAGGTGGAGGTGGAGGGGGGCGCCGCCACCTACCATGGTGGGTATGAGTGCTGCCGAGGGTCGCGTCCTGCTCGCCGCGCCGCGCGGGTACTGCGCAGGCGTCGACCGGGCCGTCGTCACCGTCGAGAAGGCACTGGATCTGTACGGCCCGCCGGTCTACGTCCGCAAGCAGATCGTGCACAACAAGCACGTCGTCGAGGGGCTCGAGGAGCGCGGAGCGGTGTTCGTCGACGAGTTGGACGAGGTGCCCGAGGGTGCGCTGGTGGTCTTCTCCGCTCACGGTGTGTCGCCGATGGTGCACGCCGAGGCGTCGCGCCGACAACTGCGGACCATCGACGCCACCTGCCCGCTGGTGACCAAGGTCCACAACGAGGCCAAGCGGTTCGCCAAGGACGACCTCGACATCGTGCTCATCGGGCACGAGGGGCACGAGGAGGTCGAGGGCACGGCCGGCGAGGCACCCGACCACATCCAGCTCGTCCAGAGCCCGGCAGACGTCGACACCGTCAAGGTCCGAGACCCGTCCCGCGTCGTGTGGCTGTCGCAGACGACGCTGTCGGTCGACGAGGCCTACGAGACCGTGACCAAGCTGCGTGACCGGTTCCCGGCCCTGATCAGCCCGCCGAGCGACGACATCTGCTACGCCACGCAGAACCGCCAGGTGGCGGTCAAGGAGATCTCGGTGCAGTCGGACCTCGTGCTGGTCGTCGGGTCGGCCAACTCGTCCAACTCGGTCCGGCTGGTCGAGGTGGCGCTCGAGGCAGGCGCCCGGGCAGCCTACCGGGTGGACAACGCCGGCGAGATCGACGAGAGGTGGCTCTCCGGTGTCCGGACGGTGGGGCTCACCAGCGGCGCGTCGGTACCCGAGGAGCTGGTGCAGGGTGTCGTCGACTGGCTCGCCGAGCGTGGCTTCCCCACCGTCGAGGAGCACCGGACCACGGAGGAGTCGTTGATCTTCTCCCTACCGCGAGAGCTGCGCCAGGATCTCAAGGCAGCACCCGCGGGCTGATCAGCCCGCGGTTCCATCGCGCTGCCCGCGTTCGGGCCGCCTGTCGATGCCGTACCGCACGTCGGTCTCGATGTCATCGATGGCAATCAGCGCCTCGGTGGCCGAGGCGACCAGTTCCGGCGCCTGTACCTGGCGGGCGACCACCTCCACCTGGGCCGGCGTCGTCAGCACGTCCTCGGTCACCTTGAGGTCGGCGAAGCGCCGGGCGGTGACCAGAACGCGCCCCTCCAGGGAGCCGACCGTGGAGTTGTACTGCCGCACCGCGGCGTTCAGAGCGCTTCCCAGCTTGCCCACGTGACCGCCGAGAGTGGCCAGCCGCCCGTGCAGATCGCGCCCCAGCCGGAGCACCTCCTGGGCGTTGCGAGCGAGAGCCTCCTGTCGCCACGTGTACGCGACCGTCCGGAGCAGGGCGACCAGCGTCTGCGGCGTCGCGATCACGACGTTGCGCTCGAACGCGTACTCGAGCAGGGCAGGCTCCTCCTCGAGCGCACCGTTGAGGAACACCTCGGCCGGCACGAACATGACGACGAACTCCGGCGTGGGGTCGAGGTGCTCCCAGTACTTCTTGGCCGCCAGGTCGTCGAGATGCTCCTTGACGTGCCGGACGTGGGCCTTCAGCCGGGCGGCCCGTTGGTGGTCTTCGCGGGCCTCCATCGCCTCGAGCCAGCCGGCGAACGGAACCTTCGCATCGACGACGACGTTCTTGCCGCCGGCCATCCGAACGACGAGGTCAGGCCGGAGCAGGCCGTCGTCGGTGCGGATGCTCGCCTGCTCGTCGAAGTCGCAGTGTTCGACCATGCCGGCCGCCTCGACGACACGCCGTAGCTGCATCTCGCCCCACCGGCCCCTGACCTGCGGCGCCCTCAGGGCGGTGACGAGCTGGCTGGTCTCGGCGCGCAGCTGCTCGGAGGTCTGGCGCATCCCCTTCACCTGCTCGCGGAGCTCTGAGTACGCCTCCGTGCGGGTGTGCTCGACGGCGGCGAGATGGGCCTCGACCTTGCCGAGTTGCTCGGTCAGTGGCTTCACCAACTGGTCGACGGCCTGCCGGCGCTGCTCGAGCTCTGCCGCCGACCGCTGTTCGGTGCTCTTGAGCCGCTCGCCGGCCAGCTGGAGGAACTGCTCGTTGTTGCTTCGCAGCGCCTGGGCCGACAACCGCTCGAACTCGTCGACGAGCCGCTCCTGCTCCTCGCGGAGCATGGCCAGCTTCTCGTCGGCGGCGGTGCGAGCATGGCTGAGATCGGCCGTGAGCCGGACGCACGCGGACTCCGACTCGCGCAGCCGTGCCTCGGTGGCCGTGCGCTCCGCCTGGGCGTCGGCGCGCTCGGCCCTCATGGAGTCGCGCTCGGCTCGCGCGGCATCGCGCTCGGCGTGCGCAGCTGCGGACCGCGCTCGCACGGCCATCGCCCCGAGCGATGCGCCGAGCGCGACCGCGAGAGCAAGGAGCAGCAGGTCGATGCCGTTCATGTCCCCACTCTGACCCCCGCCACCGACAGGGTCGGGGAGGCGCGGCGAACAGGCAGGGGTTCGTGCGTCACCGCAGCCCGGTGAGCAGCGCCCGCGGGGAGTGGTCTCCTAGACTCGTCGGGCCATGCCTTCGCTTACCATCGGGATCGTCGGGCTGCCCAACGTCGGCAAGTCGACGCTGTTCAACGCACTGACCAGCAACGACGTCCTGGCGGCGAACTACCCGTTCGCCACGATCGAGCCCAACGTCGGCGTGGTGGGCTTACCGGACAGCAGGCTCGCCGTGCTGGCCGAGATGTTCCGATCCGCGCACGTGCTGCCGGCGACCGCGAGCTTCGTCGACATCGCCGGCATCGTCAAGGGCGCTTCGGAGGGCCAGGGCCTGGGCAACAGGTTCCTGGCGAACATCCGCGAGGCCGACGCCATCTGCCAGGTCATCAGAGTGTTCGTCGATCCCGACGTGGTGCACGTCGACGGCAGGATCTCCCCCGAGGACGACATCGAAACGATCAATACCGAGCTCATCCTTGCCGACCTGCAGACGATCGACCGGGTGCTGCCCCGGCTGCAGAAGGAGGCGCGCCTTGCCAGGGACAAGGCGGTCGTGGTCGAGGCCGTCGAGGAGGCTCGGGGAGATCTCGACGAAGGACGTACGGTCTTCGCCGCGCGGCTCGATCCGGAGCCGCTGAAGGAGCTGCATCTGCTGACGGCCAAGCCGTTCCTCTACGTGTTCAACATGGACGACGAGGAGCTCGGCGACGAGACGCTCAAGGACGAGATGCGCGCACTCGTGGCACCGGCCGAGGCGATCTTCCTCGACGCCAAGATCGAGGCCGAGCTGGCGGAGCTCGACGCCGCCGAGGCGCTGGAGCTCCTGCAGTCGATGGGGCAGGAGGAGTCTGGCCTGGACATGCTGGCACGGATCGGCTTCGACACCCTCGGGCTGCAGACATACCTGACTGCCGGACCCAAGGAGGCGCGTGCCTGGACGATTCGCAAGGGCGCCACGGCGCCGGAGGCCGCGGGCGTGATCCACACGGACTTCCAGCGGGGCTTCATCAAGGCCGAGGTGGTCTCGTACGACGACCTGCTGAAGGCCGGCTCGATAGCCGACGCCAAGGCCAAGGGCATGCTCCGGATCGAGGGCAAGGACTACGTCATGGCCGACGGCGACGTCGTCGAGTTCAGGTTCAACGTGTAGTGGCAGAGGCCAGCAACCCGTAGGCCCGTCCAGGGCGATTCGCTCTGCGCATGCCCGTCGGGCGGCAACATCCGCTGCGGGTTCACCGTTCAGCCCAGGTCAGCCGTGACACCCTTGAGACCAGTGGCGGGCCTTCGAGATCTGGCCCGGTGGGCGCGATCACGGGCGTGGGCCGGAGCAGGGTTGCCCGTGAGTGAGCTCCGCGACGAGTCTTGGGACATGCGTGAGTTCAATGTCGTCGATCCGGGCGGGAACTTCGTTCGACTCGGACAGAACCTGTAGCGGAGACGAACCGTGGGGGCGCGGCATTCGAACTGCCGCAGCGTCGACACCGCGACAGCCGTGTCTCAGGCGGGGCCCGAGGGGACGCGACGTGGTGTCGGGACACCTGGGCATGCACGATGTCGGACGTCGGCTCGGGTCCAGGCCCGTCACCGCGGAACGCCTCGAGCTCGGACGCTTCCGGGTTTTCAGTGGGTCCGCGGGCCTTGATGAGGCCCGGTTGGATGGGCTACCTGGGTGCTGACCCGAGGAGGGGGATCACACGGTGCGGGCGTAGGCGACGGCGTCCTCCAGGAGCATGGTGCGTCCCCGAGCCCAAGCTGTCTCGATCTCTATGTCGGTCAGGAACCGTCGGGCGGCATCTCGCGGGTGCTCCGTCTCCCATCGGAAGGCCTGCACCGTGAGACCGCCGCCGATGGACTCACGAAGGCGGGAGGCCGCTCCGGCCACGATGACCGCTCGTTCGGGCTGTGCCCGTGCGACGGCCGCCTGCCCCAGGCGGTCGAGGTCCATGGCCGCGCCGGCCACGTCTCCCAGCTCGCAGGCGATGTGGAGGCACTCCCGCAGCTCGTTTTCGGCTCGTTCGTAGCGTCCCTGCAGCAGGGAGGTGAGGGCGAGCGTCCGCAGGGTCTGGCTCTCGTACCACTTCACCCCCAAGGCGCGGCACCCGGCGAGAAGCTGCTCCCCGTAGGAGCGGGAGCCGTCGAGATCTCCGGCGAACAGGCGCATCATCTGCGAGGTGGCCAGGCCGAAGCCGACAGCGAGCGGGTCGGGGTGCTCGGCGATGAGGGCCTGGAACTGCTGCTCGAGGGGTGCCGCCGCCTGCCGGTCGCCTCGGTGGCAGGCGAGCGTTTGGGCCAGCCCGAGGAGGGCCTGGAGCTCGAGCCACCAGTCGTCCAGGTCCTTGGCCAGGTCGCGGGCCTGGCGGTAGGCGGCCTCGGCCGCGTCCAGGTCGAACTGCCAGTAGCAGAGACCGGCAAGGCCGATCAGGGCCTTGGCGCGCGGCACGATGGCGGACCCTTCGGCAGCCAGGACGTCCTCGAGCCAGCGCCGGCCCTCGGCGAAGTGCCCCCGCAGCTGCCAGAAGCGCCACATCCTGGCGGCCATCACCAGCGCCAGGTCGGTGTCACCGGTCCGCCTGGCCCAGTGCAGCGCCGTCTGCAGGTTGGCGTGCTCCGCCTCCAGACGCTTCAGCCAGCTCGCCTGGTTGGCTCCGGTGAGCTCGGGTTCGGCCCGCTCCACCAGATCCGCGTAGAAGCGGGCGTGGCGACCACCGACCTCATGCTCCTCGCCGGCTGCCCACAGCTGCTCCCGGGCGTACTCGCGGATCGTCTCCAGCATCGGGAAGCGCGTCTCGCCGGACTCCGCCGGCCGGCCGAGCAGGCTCGCCTCGACCAGGGTGGCGATGCCTGCCACGACGTCCTGGACGGGTCGGCCCGCGGCTACCGCCTCGGCGGCCTCGAGGGTGAAACCGCCCCGGAAGACGCCCAGGCGCCGAAACAGCGCCCGGTCGGCGGGGCCGAGCAGGTGGCCGCTCCAAGCGATGGCGTCCCGGAGGGTCTGGTGCCGGGCAGTGTGGTCGACCGGCCCCCCTGTGAGCAGAGGGACGGCCGGGCTGAGCCTGCGGCGCAGCTCCTCGAGGGGGAACAGCCGTAGGCGGGCGGCGGCCAGCTCGATCGCCAGTGGGAGCCCGTCCAGCCGTGCCACCACGTCGGCGACCACCGGCGCGTTGTCAACGCCGAGGATGAAGCGGGGATCGACGGCCGCAGCCCGGTCGGCGAACATGGCCAGTGCGTCGTTGCCCGAGGGGTCTGCGGCCAGCTCGTCGGTCCCGGGCAGCGGCAGGGGATGCAACGGGTACTCCTGCTCCCCGGACAGCCGCAGCGGTGCCCGGCCGGTCGCCAGCACCGTAAGGGCCGGGGCGGCGTCGAGGAGCTCCGCCACCACGGCCGCCGCCGGGAGCACGTGCTCGAAGTTGTCCAGGAGCAGCAGCAGCCGCCTTGACCGCAGGTAGTCGACGAGCGCTTGGGCAGCCGGCCGCTCGGCCACCTCCGGGATCCGGAGGGCGGTGGCGATCGCCGATGGAACCAGCTCGGGATCCGCGATCTCGGCCAGCGACACGAAATGCGCGCCGTGCGGGAACTCCTCCAGCAGGCAGGCGGCGACCTCGACGGCCAGCCGGGTCTTCCCCGACCCGGGAGGGCCGGTGACGCACACCAGCCGGCGGGTCCGCAGCAGGCCATGCAGGTCGGCGAGCTCCCGTCGGCGGCCGACGAAGGTGCTGCGCTGCACGGGGAGATTGTGCTGTGGCCTCGGCGGCGGCATCGGCTCGGGCGGCTCCAGGGCGGCATCCTGGAGGAGGATCTGGTCCTGCAGCCGGCACAGCCAGCGGCTCGGCTCGATGCCCAGCTCCTGCCCCAAGACCTGTCGTGCGCGGCGAAAGGCCTGCAGGGCATCGGCCTGTCGGCCCGACCGGTACAGCGCCAGCATCAGCCGACCCCACAACCGCTCCCGGAACGGATGCGCGGACACCAGCCGCTCGAGCTCTCCGACCAGCGCGGCATGACCTCCGAGCGCCAAGTCAGCCTCCACCCGGTCTTCCAGCGCGGTCAGACGCAACGCCTCGAGGCGGGCGCGCTCGGGATCCAGCCCGGCCACGTCGGCGAGATCTGCCAGCGGCGGTCCCCGCCACAGACCCAGCGCTGGCGCAAGAAGGTCGGCGGCCGTTCGCGGTTCGCCCCGAACGAGGGCGCGGCGGCCCTCCTCGGCGAGGTCCTGGAAACGCTGGGCATCCAGCTCGCCGGCCGACATCTCCAGCTGATAGCCGGGCGAGCGGGTCACCAGCCGCCACGCGTCCGCACCCATCACCCGACGCAGCCGGTGGACGTAACCCTGCAGGGTGTGGCGAGCGGTGCCCGGGGGATCGCCGCCCCACAGGTCCTCGACCAGACGGTCGCTGGAGACCACTTCTCCGGCCCGAATCAGGAGCAGAGCCAGCAGCGTCCGCTGGCGCGGGGTACCGAGGCCGAGGGACTCGCCGCCGGCCACCACCTCAAGAGGTCCCAGGATCCGGAACTCCACAGCATCTCCTGAGTCGAGTCTGGCTCGACCTTAACCGCGCGACCCCACGTGGGACAATCGGTCTCCGAGCTGGCGGGCGATCGGCAGATTGCCCATCGTCCGGGACACGCCAAGAGCCCGGAGGACGCGTTCCACCTTCGCCCGCAACCTCTGACTGACCGTGCTGGCCGAGCCCGGGCCTACTGGGCCGCTTTCGTGCCCGTCTCGAGGATGTCCTTGAGCCTGGCGAGGTCAGCCCTGAAATTGCGGCGGACGATCCTGGCCGTCAACGGCGCCGTCATCCTGCCCAACACCCCACCGGGAAGGCGCACGGGCTCGTACAGGACGATTGCGCGGCAACCTTCCCCTGCTGGCTCGACGATGCAGGCCGTGCGGATCTCCATAGGCCCTGACACCGAACGGTGGGCGATCCGTCTGCCGGGCTCGTACTCGGTCACCTCGTCGACGAACTCGCGCCGACCCATGGCCTTCATGACCATCCGTCCGCGGCGACCCACGCCCATGGGTTCGGTCGGATCGAGCCACTCGGACTCGGTCACCGACGCCATCCACACCGGATCATTCGTCCGGACGGATAGGAAGCCGAACACGTCCTCGGGTGGACGGTCCATGATGATGCTCTCTTCGACCCTCATGATCGCTTCCCCCTTGATCGGGCCACAGCAGCCGGCCCTCAGGTTGACTGGACTCGATCGCAGCCTGATCGCAGCGTCCGCGTACCGCATGCAGGCGATCGGTCTGCGATCGGGCTGCGATCGCCGGCGCTCACGATCGGGACTAGCGCTGGACGAGTGGTGGGAGACGACATGAGCAAGGATCCGTACCTGCTGGCCGGTCATGCCTCCGAGCTGCAGCGGCTCCAGCGCCAGTCGCTGGTGTGGGAACCCGCCGGCCGACGCCTTCTCAACAAGATCGGCGACGGTCACGCAGGCCGCGCCCTCGACGTCGGCTGCGGCGCGCTGGGTTGGCTGCGGCTGCTCAGCGAATGGGTCGGACCCGATGGGCAAGTCGTCGGGACCGACATCGACGAAGCGATGCTGTCCGCGGCCGAACAGTTCGTGACCGCGGAGGGTCTGGGCAATGTGACACTGGTCAAGGACGACCTGTTCGCCAGCGAGCTGGAGCCCTCCTCGTTCGACCTTGTGCACGCCCGGTTCCAGCTCGGCCCGCTCGGGCGCGGGCCAGAGCAGATGGCGACTTACCTCCGGCTGGTCCGCCCCGGGGGCACCGTCGTCATGGAAGAGGTGGACGCCGCCTCCTGGCACTTCATCCCACCTGCGCCCGCATTTGATCAGCTGAAACCACTGGTGGGGGAGGCGTTCGGCAAAGCCGGCGGCAACCCCGACCCTGCGGCCACCCAACTGGAGCTGTTCCGCAACGCCGGGATCGACGTCAACGCCCGGGCCGAGGTCCAAGCGCTGCCTCCGGGGCACCCCTACCTGCAGGAGCCACTCCAGTACGTCACCGCCCTCGTCGGGCTGTTGCGGTCGCTGATCGGCAGCGACGAACTGGAGCGGCTTCGCAAGGAGACGGAGGGGGAGCTCCAGGATCCCGGCCGCTGGGGACTCACGTTCACGCTCGTTCAGTGCTGGGGCCAGCGTCGAGCCTGATCCGAGCTTCCACGGGCGCTGCGGCGTAGTCGGCTCCACCACCCGGGCCGGGGTGGGCAGGTGCATCGTGGCAGGGCGGGTCCGCTTTACGTGCCGGGGGCGTGGACCGGCAGACCCGCGTCCCCGGCGGCGGCGAGCAGCGGCAAGTCGTAGCAGCAGAAGGCGGTGAGGTCGTCGCGGACGGAGAACGCGCTCGCCAGGTGGATGGCGTCCAGCGTCCGCAGAGTGGTCGGCCCGGCGGTCTGCGCCACGTCGGCGACGTACTCGGCAAGGGGGATCGTGTCCAGCCCGGCCAGCAGTAGGTGGACGCCGTCAGCGGCTGCGGCGAAACGCCGGGCCACCCGCAGGAGCTCGACACGGCCCACGATGCTCGTCACCCACAGCTGTGCCGCGCGCTGCTGCAGCCACTTACCCAGCGCGGCCGTCTCCGCCTCATGAATCACCAGCTTGGCCAGCGCGGACGTATCGAGATAGATCACAACCGGTCGGCCCGCAGCTCGTCGAGGACCTCGGCGGTGGACGGCCCGGATGTCTCGACCAGCTCGGGTAGCACACGCGGTCCACGCGCGGGTAACAGCCGGCCGTCCTGGACCAGCCGCTCGCGCATCTCGTCGCGCGGGATGGGGACGAGCACCGCCACCGGCATGCCGCGTTCGGTGACCTCGATCGACTCGCCGGCCTTGACTCGGTCGAGGTAGCGGCTGGCGTGTTGCCGCAGCTCCCGGACTCCGATGCTCTCCACCTCCCAACTGTAGCACCTGTTGTGCTACAAGTGGGGCTGAGGTGCTGAGCATCGCGGCCGCGGCGGCCGGCCCGGTTTGACGTCGGCGCAGCGGCGCTGCCATCCCACCGCCGCGTCCGCCACGAATTCGCGACCCTGCCGCTGCAGGACCAGGTACTCGACCCCGCGGCAACCTAGCGCCTGGCTGGCGGCGAGCCCTGCGGGGCCGGCGCCTACGACGACACACACTACAGTCGCGTCACGGCGATCCTTCGTCGAGCGCGACCCGTAGTGCGGCGAGGACGGCCTGCGGCTGTTCACCGGGCGCGATGTGGCCCGCGTCGGGGATCACGTGCAGCGGCCATCCGTAGCGCACGCTTGCCTGCTCTGCGGACCGCAGCGGCATCACGCGGTCATGCCGCCCCCAGATCAGCGCGGTGGGGACGCTGATCCGCGCGAGCGCCTCCGGCGGGATCTGTGGCAGGCCAAGCTCGCGCAGCAGCCGGCGGTTGGCCGTCTGCACGCTGGGCGTGCGCGAGCGCTCCACCATGTAGGCAAAGAAAGGCTCCCAGTGCGCACCCATTCGCTCGCGCACCCGCTCGTGATCGTACGCCACGTTTCGCAGCAGACGCAGTGCGCTGCGCTCGCTTGGCCGCGCGCCGTGGCGAATCAGAGCGAGAAGCACCGGCGGCGCGGGACGCACCGGACCGACCAGACCTCCCGTGTCCGCGAGCACCAGCCGGGATAGGCGGTCGCTGTGGTCGGCGGCGAACCGCGCGGCGATTGTGCCGCCGAGCGAATGTCCGACCAGCACGGGCGGCGTCGGGCAGGTGTGGTCGATCAGCTCGCCGAGCCAGGCCAGCACCGTATCTGGGTCGGGCGGTCCGTCCGGCATCTCCGAGGCCCCGAGGCCGGGCAGGTCGGGCGCGATCACACGGTGCGTGGTCACCAGGTCGGGGATGATCCCCATGAACATGGCGGCGAAGCCGCCCTGGCCGTGCAGCAGGATCATCGGCGGGCCCTCGCCGCCCTCCAGCACGGCGGTCGACACCCCAGCCAGGTCCAACCGACGCTCGGTCAGCGGTATCCCGGCCAGCAGGCGCTCGCGGGCGTCGACCGCGGGCGACGTGCCGTGCTCCTTGGCCTCGTTCTGTTTGCTCATCGCCTTCTCCTCGTCCTCGGGCTTGCATGCGTTGCGTTGACCGGACACAGCAGGTGGGCCACGGGTGGCGTCAGCTTGCTGCCCGCGCGATGCGCAGCAGTCGGACCCCGAGCGCGATGGTCGGCGGGAACAGCACCGCGATCACTAGTTGTTGCGGGGCAGGACGTTGACGACAGGCTGACTGGGTTGAGGTAGCGGGAAGGGCAGGCCCTCCGCGGCAAGGATGTGTAGCGACAAAGCAACTCATCCGTGTCGAGCCAGCGAAAGGACCTGCCCTCGTGTCTCACCGTAATGCCCCGCTGTCCT
>JBOGDS010000030.1:0-38627 GCA_050743075.1 Jiangellaceae bacterium
AGCCGCACCTCATCAGCCGCCACGATGCCCAGTATCGACCCCAAGGCCACATAGCTACCCTGGAACCGGTCTCGTCGACCAACCGCTGGCGAGACGTCCGCGTTGCGACAACCGCCAGAATCCGCCGTACCCGCTACGGGCAAGAACGGAGACAGCCATCACCTTGTCCTCGCCGTCGCGATGATCGAACTCCAGTGTCCTGACATTGTCGAAGTAGTACTGCCGTTCCGCCTGTAGTGATGATCCTTGACGTACGCCCGATGGCAAGGCTGACACCGCCTCCCGCGCGCCGGAATTCGGCCAGCGGACGGGCCACCCCGCAGGCTGAGCACGTACGTGTCTCGCTGCCCGTCTGGGGTCACCGAATGCTCACGTCCGGCTGGTGCCGACGGCGAGGGCGAAGAACTCCTGCCGGGAGCGGTCGTCGTCTCGCAGCGCGCCGTGAAGCGCTGAGGTGACCGTGTGGGCTCCCGCCGCGCGGACACCGCGGAGGGACATGCACAGGTGCTCCGCGCGGATCACGACTCCGACGCCCTTGGGCGCCAAGTTCTCCCGCAGCCAGTTGGCGACCTGTTGGGTAAGCCGTTCCTGGACCTGCAAGTCCCGGGCGAACAGCTCCACCACCCGGGCCAGCTTGGACAGGCCCAGGATGCGCCGGCCAGGTAGGTAACCGACGTGCGCGACGCCGTGGAACGGAAGCAGATGGTGCTGGCACAGTGAGTGGATGGGGATGTCGCAGGCGATGACCAGCTCGTCGTACCCCTCGTCGTTGGGAAACGTCGTCAGGTCGAATGCGCGCGGTGAGAGCAGTTCGGCGTAGGCGTCGGCCACGCGGGCCGGCGTCTCGGCCAGCTGTGCGTCGGTCAGGTCACGGCCCAACGCGACGAGCAGATCGGCGACCGCCCGCCCGGCGGCTTCCCGGTCCGGCTCCTTTCGCGCGCCGACGATCCGTAGCCGGTGTGCCGCGAGGCTCGCCGGTGCCGGGCTCGCTGCGGCGACGGTCATCGGGGGCCACGCCCGTCGTGTGCAACGGCCAGCCTGGACAGTGCCAGCGCGCCGACGAGCAGGCCGAAGTCGCGCAACGCGACGTCGTAGTAGCCGGGGATGAGCAGCAGGTTGACGATGATGCCGGCCAGCCACGCTGCAACCAGCAGCGCGCCGTACCGCGGGATCAGCGCGACGGCGACGCCCGCGAGGATCTCCACCACGCCGACGGCGTACATGGCCTGCTGGGCCGTGCCAGGCACGATGTCGTTGACGAACGGCGCCAGATAGGCGGGCCAGTCGGTCAGGACGTTCGCGAACTTATCCAGACCGAAGACGATCGGGGCCACGGTGAAGGCGGTACGCAAGAGCAGGAATGCCTGCCGCGACGGTGCCGTCGCCAGGTCGCCGCGGGCTGCGACGTGGTCGGGCTGAGGGGTGGTGGTCATGGTGGGCTCCCTTTCTAAAACGACTCCTGCTCACAGTAGAGCGTATGAGCGTTCTTTCGTCAAGAGTCATCTACTTTAGAATCCATGAGTGGTCCGAGGACCCAGGTCCCGGCACCGGTAGCCACCGGCCGACTTGGGTGATGCTTCGTTGCCGGATCTCGGCAAGATCACGTCCCGTGAGTCTTAGCCTCTTTCATCAAGACTTTCATGCTTTACAATGCGAGCATGGAGCAACGGCCGTTGACGGATCGGGTGGCAGCCATCAGCGCGCTCGACGAGCCGATCCGCCGGGAGTTGTTCGACCACGTCTCCCGCAGCGACGCCCCGGTCAGCCGGGACGAGGCCGCCGAGGCGCTGGGACTTGCCCGCAGTACCGCCGCGTTCCACCTCGACCGGCTCGCCGACGAGGGTCTGCTAACGGTGGAGTTCAAGCGCCTCACCGGCCGGACGGGACCAGGCTCGGGACGGCCCGCCAAGCTCTACACCCGGGCGGCCGGCGAGGTCGCGGTAACAGTCCCCGAGCGTCGTTACGATTTCGCCGCTCAGCTCCTGGTGACCGCGATCGAGGAGTCGACCCGCACCGGTCACCCGGCGGCCGAGACGCTGCTTCGAGTAGCCGGTGAGACCGGACGCGCCCTGGGTTCCGGTGCCCGTTCGCTGGAGAAGGTGCTCGAGGACCATGGATTCGAGCCTCGATCGGACGATGAGGGCGCAATCGTGCTGGGCAACTGCCCGTTCCATCGGCTGGCTCAGCAGCACGCCGACACCGTGTGCCACCTGAACCTGGAACTGCTACGTGGCGTGGCCGAGGGAACGAACGACCAGCGGCACAGCCTGGTGCTCGACCCCGGTATCGGACGATGCTGCGTCCGAGCCGTGCGACGCCAGCCGTGACGCGCCGGCCGGAAGGAGTCCCGATGACCAAGCTGCAACGCCTGTACGCCGAGTATGGCCAGAGCCCTTGGCTGGACAACCTCACCCGCGGCTACCTGCGCGACGGCACCCTTGCTCGCCTGGTCGTCGACGGGATCCGCGGCGTGACTGCCAATCCGACGATCTTCGCCAGGGCCATCGAAGGCTCGACCGACTACGACGACCAGTTCTCCTCGCTGACGGAGGCGGGCAGCTCGGTCGACGACGCCTACTGGGAGCTGGTCGTCGCCGACATGGGCGCCGCCCTCGCCGTCCTCCGTCCGGTGTTCGACGACGCTGACGGAACCGACGGTTTTGTGTCGGTCGAGGTCGCCCCCGAACTGGCGCGTGACACCCAGGCCACGATCGACGCCGCCCGGGGGCTGCACCAGCGGATCGACCAGCCCAACCTGTTCGTGAAGATCCCGGCGACCGCGCAGGGCGTTCCCGCAGTCGAGGCGATGATCGCCGAGGGCCGCAGCATCAACATCACGCTGATCTTCTCGCTGGCCCGCTACGCCGAGGTCATCGAGGCATACCTGTCCGGGCTCGAGGCATTCACCGCCGCGGGCGGAGACCCAGCGAAGGTGCACAGCGTGGCCTCGTTCTTCGTCAGCCGGGTCGATACCGAGGTCGACCAGCGACTCGAGGGCATCGGCACGGACGAGGCCCTCGCGTTACGCGGCCAGGCCGCGGTCGCCCAGGCCAAGCTCGCCTACCGGCTGTTCCGCGATAAGTTCTCGGAGCAGCGGTGGCAACGCCTGGCTGGCCGCGGCGCGCACCCCCAGCGGCCGCTGTGGGCATCGACCTCTACCAAGAACCCCGCCTATCCGGACACCAGGTACGTCGACGAGCTCATCGGCGCCGACACCGTCAACACCCTGCCCGAGCCCACCATCGCCGCCTTCGAGGACCACGGCAACCTTGCCCGCACCATCGACACCGGCGTGGACGAGGCAGCCGAGGTGATGCGAGGGCTGGCCGCCGCCGGCATCGACATGGACGACGTGGGCCTGACCTTGGAGGACAAGGGCGTCGCCGGGTTCCACGAGTCCTTCCAGGAGATGCTCGCCGGCCTCGGCGCCAAGGCCCGCCAGCTCAGCCGGCGCTGAGATGGACTGGGCCGGATGGGCCCTGTTCGGGCTGGTCGCCACCACCTCGCTCACCGCGGTGATGATCACCGCCCAACTGGCCGGGCTGACCCGCCTGGACCTCCCCCTGGTGCTCGGCACCCTCGTCACCGAGATCCCGACCGCGCCCGGCCGCCGGGTTCGGCGTCCACCTCGTCGTCGGCCAGGGCTTCGCCCTCGACGGCTGTTGCCTACCTGTGGACGCTCGGGCGGTGGTGGGGCGCCGCCGTCGCCGATCGGTGGGAGCGGGCGGTCGCCGCGTCGCTCGAGACGATCAAGACCGAGGCCGAGCGTCGAGGCGCGCACGGCGGGGGCTACGTGTGATCGGCTCGTGTTCGGCGGCCTCAGCGCGCGGTAACGCGCAGTACCTGTCGCGACTGTGACCGGTGTTCACCGTGCGATGACGGGTCTTCCTGTTTCGCATCTCGTAAGGACTTCGTCCGCAGACCGCTCCTAACGTTTCGGGTGTCCTGTTCGGCCGAAGAACATCGAGAGGAGAAGACATGAAGCGCTTCCTGCTCGCAGGCGCGCTCCTACTCGTGCTGACGGTGCTCGCGGGCCCAGCGACCGCTGCACCCGAGCATGGGTCGACCACGTGGCGGGTCACCGTCGAGAACCTCACTCCGGAAGGCTCCCAGCCGTTGTCGCCGCCGCTGGTCGT
This sequence comes from Jiangellaceae bacterium, assembly GCA_050743075.1. GTDB lineage: Bacteria > Actinomycetota > Actinomycetes > Jiangellales > Jiangellaceae > JBOGDS01. The sequence goes on from JBOGDS010000030.1 coordinate 4,137, forward strand.
CGTCCATTCGAACCGGGCCGACGTATGGAGCGTCGGAACGATCGCTAACCACGGCGTCGCCGCCATCGCTGAAGACGCCAACAACGCCGTGCTGGAGCAGGTACTGCCGGACATCAAAGGGGTCACCGACGTGTTCACGGTGGCTGGTGGTCCGATCCCGTCGGGCCAGTCGCGCACCTTCGACGTCGAGTCCCGCGGCGGGTTCGATCGGCTCACGCTGCTCACGATGCTGGTCAACACGAACGACGCGTTCACCGGGCTTGACTCGATGCGTCTGCGCGGTCGCGGCGATCTGGTCCGCACAGCTGCGTACGACGCCGGCAGTGAGCGCAACAACGAACTGGTCGGCTTCATCCCCGGCCCGTGCTGCAACAACCCGTTCGTCCGCGATCCGGAGGGTGCGCTCATCCGTCACCACGAAGGCATCACCGGTGTGGGTGACCTGGACCCCGATGTATATGGGTGGACCGGCCCGGCCGCGCGCATCATCGTCGAGCGAGTGTCGTAACGGCAAGCCGACCTTCCGCCGCGCCGCAGATGGGCAGGCTCCTCAATGGCGTCTGCCCATCTGCTCAGGGAGTCGATCGGCCGGTCACGAGGCGGGTGGCCGGCTGGAAGGCGACCCAGGTGAACCAGAAGGTGTCGACGAACGGGTACGCGGTGAGCTGCTCGCCGGTGAGCGGGCCGTCGGTGGCCTGGCCGAGGATGTTCCACCGGGAGCCGGTTTGGGTGTCGGTGAATCCGGCGCCGTCGGTGGTGAAGCTCAGCACCCGGCCGCCGACGGTCGGATCGAAGACGGCCACCGAACCGATGTCGCGCCCACCCGCAACCAGGCCCGTGTCCAGCGCGGATGCCTGACCTTCCTGGTGCCACAGGACGAGTTCCTGCCCGTCGACGGTCTCGGTGAGCACACCGGCACGTTCGACAGCCGCTCTCAGCACGGCCACGGTCTCGCCGTCGCCGCGCAACGCGACGACGCGCTCCTTGGCCGCCAGGCGATCGTCATCGCCGCCGGGGGCCGGAAAGAGCGGTGAGCTGTCCACGTCGTCGTAGCCGGCGTACGGGTTGGCGCCGTAGTCGCGGCTGAAGCCGGTGTCGCGAGACAGGACCCAGGCGTCGGGGTGCGCCCGCTGGAAGTCCCGCCACGCCACCGGCGGCATCGGATAGCTGGCCAGCGTGGCCCCGGTCAGCACGCCGACGCTGGCCTGCCCGGTGAGCTGGGGCCACAGCGTCTCGGTCTGCCGGTCGTACATGACCAGGTTGCTGGCATGAAGCCGTCCGGATGTGCCGAAGCTGAGCACCCTGCCCTCCACCCGCCGGTCGAACGCCACCCCGGAGTTGCACAGCGGGCAGTAGGTCGCGGCCACCGGGACACCGCCGACGGTGTCGTTGACGATCTCATGCCAGGTCATCACCTGGATCGGGTAGCCGTGCGTCTCACCCTCGATGGTCAGCGACAGGACCGCCTCGGTGTCGTCCAGCCAGTTCACGTCGTCGACTCGCAGGAAGGTGGGCGCGTCGATCGCGGGGATGCCGTCAGGTGGTGGGCCACCGGAGAGGATCTCGTCCGGGTCGACGAGGGGTTCCGGGAAGCTCGGGTCGCCCATGTCGTCCAGTGCCGAGGGCACGTCCTCGCGGGGACTGGCATCGGCCTGCTGCAGTGTGACCGTCGCTGCCGGCTGCCCGGCCGAGCCCTCCGGTGGCTCGCCGGCATCACAGGCCGCCAGGACGAGCGCCAGCGCAAGCGCGGACGCGGTACGTCGCGACGAGCCGGTCACTGGTCGAACCGATCCGCTCGCCACGGCCGTTCGCCTCCGACAGCTGGCTGGTGCTCCTCACGGCAGCGTGCCGACAGCGGGTGGCCGCCATCCGTGACCGCGCTCACACTGACGACCTCGATGAGCAGGCTCACTCGGTGAGCTGGGTCACGGTGGACCCTGACGGTTCTCCGGCAGTGTGACAGCCGAGACGTCCGTACGCCCGGAAGGGAGCTTGCGTGGAAACTCGACGCAGCTTGGTGACCGTGGCGCTGGCCACGTTGCTCGGGGTGGTCGCCTGCGGCGCCGATGGTGCTGCGGAGTCTTCCGGTGCGGCGCAGGGGTCGTCGGGTCGCGAGTCATCCGCCAGGGACGCCGCGTCCGAATCGGTGGACCTCACGTTCACCGCGACGACAGTGGACGGCGAGCAGTTCGCCGGTTCGAGCCTGGCCGGCAGGCCGGCCGTGCTGTGGTTCTGGGCGCCATGGTGCCCCACCTGCGTGGCCGAGGCGCCGGACGTCCTCGCGGTCGCCGACCGCCATGGCGACCAGGTGGCCGGGTGGGGGTGGCCGGCCTGGGTGAGATCGACCAGATGCATGAGTTCATCGCGCTGACCAAGACGTCGGGCCTGCTGCATCTGGCCGACCAGGAGGGTGCGGTGTGGCGGCAGTTCGAGGTACGGGCGCAGAGCATGTACGTGTTGCTCGACGGCTCGGGTGCGGTGGCCTACTCCGGCTTCCTCGATGGCGACGAGCTCGCCGGGTGGGTGGCCGCCCTCGTCGCGTGACATGGACGCCTTGCGGTTGGATCGGCGTTGGCGGGCGGGTCGCGTTCTGGAACGGTGTCGAGAGTGTCGGAGGCTGGCAGCAACCGGAGGTCTGGACATGGCAGAGCAGGTGGACGTCGTCGTCCTCGGCATGGGCGTCGGCGGTGAAGAGGTGGGTGGACGGCTCGCCGAGGCGGGTCTGGCGGTGGTCGGCGTCGAGAACGGCCTGGTCGGCGGCGAGTGCCCGTACTGGGGGTGCGTTCCGAGCAAGATGATGATCCGCGCGGCCAACCTGCTGACCGAGGCGCGGCGGGTCGACGGGATGGCCGGGCGGGCCACCGTGACTCCGGACTGGGAACCGGTCGCGGCCCGCATCCGCGACGAGGCGACCGACGACTGGAACGACCAGGTCGCCGTGGACCGGTTCACCGGCAAGGGCGGCCGGTTTGTACGCGGCCGGGGCCGCCTCGGCGGACCGGGCATCGTCGTTGTCGACGGCGAGACGTACGAAGCGCGGCGCGGCGTCGTGGTCGCGACGGGCACGGTGCCTTCGGTGCCGCCGATCGACGGGCTGGCCGACACGCCGTACTGGACCAACCGTGACGCGATCGAGGCCAAGACGCTGCCACGGTCGTTGCTGGTGTTGGGCGCCGGCGCCGTCGGGCTGGAGCTGGCGCAGGTGTACGCGCGGTTCGGCGTGGAGGTGAACGTGGTAGAAGCCCTCGACCGGGTGCTTCCCGGCGAGGAGCCGGAGGCGTCCGCGCTCGCGCAGCAGGCCTTGGCAGCCGACGGCGTCACCGTGCGCACCGGGACGGGAGCGACCCAGGTTCGCCACGACGGGGAGCGGTTCACCGTCACCGTGGGCGACGGGCTCGAGGCGGAGCGGCTGCTCGTCGCCGTGGGCCGTAGCGCGGATCTGCGCCCGCTCGGCATGGACGCCGTTGGCCTCGATCCGTCGGCACCCGCGATCTCCGTCGACGAGCGGATGCGCGCCGGTGAGCGGCTGTGGGCTGTCGGCGATGTCACCGGCCACGGAGCGTTCACCCACATGGCGATGTACCAGGCCGGGATCGCCCTCCGTGACATCCTGGGCGAACCAGGACCACCCGCGGACTACCGCGCCGTTCCACGCGTCACCTTCACCGACCCGGAGGTCGCCGCGGTCGGGCTCACCGAGTCGCAGGCCCGGGAAGCCGGCCTGCGTGTCGCCGTCGGCAGCGCCCAGGTGCCGTCCTCCGCTCGCGGCTGGATCCACAAGACCGGCAACGAGGGCGTCATCAAGCTCGTCGCCGATGCGGGCCGCGGTGTGCTCGTCGGCGCCACCTCGGTCGGGCCCACCGGCGGCGAGGTCCTCTCGGCCCTGGTGGTCGCGGTACACGCCGGCGTCCCCATCGAGTCGCTGCGGCACATGATCTACGCGTACCCGACCTTCCACCGCGGTATCGAGGACGCCCTTCGAGACCTCGGCTAGCGCGTCGGTGACCGCGGTCGTGCCTGCGAACTCGCGCGATGTTCTGCGTACAGCCCGCGGCCGGTCAGTCGCCGCCGATGGCGTTCATCTGGGTCGGGTCGAGGACGGTGATCCGGCCGCGGCCGAGGCGGATCAAGCCGCGTTCGGCGAAGTCACCGAGGACCTTCGTGGCGGTCTCGCGTGAGGTGCCGGCGAGGGCGGCGAGCTGTTCATGGGTCAGGACGACCACCGGCGCCCGCGACACGACGCCGAAGCGGCGCTGCTGCTCGGCGAGCGTAGCCAACGTGGCGGCGACCCGCTGCGGGACGCTCTTGAACACGCTGTCGGAGAGTCGACGTTCCATCTCGGCCAGCCGTTTGCCCAGGATCTCGGCGATGCGGGCGGCGATGCGGGGGTCGGAGAGCAGCCAGCGGTAGACGTCGGCGCGGCTCATCACGCATACGACGCTCTCGTCCAGCGCCTCGGCGAAGCTGTCGTACATGTGCTGTCCGAGCAGGATCATCTCACCGAAGATCGTGCCCGGTGTGATGATGGCGGTGGTGAGGGCCCGCCCGTCAGCGGAGACCCGGAAGATCCGGACCCGGCCGCTCTTGAGGATGAACAACGTCTCGACCGGGTTGTGCGGTGAGTAGAGCATCTCGCCGGCGGCGTAGGTCCGCATCGGCGCGGCCGCGGCGATGGCATCCATCTCGGCCGGGGCAAGGTCGCGAAAGATGTCCACCTCGGCCATGCACCATGCCGTGATCTCAGACGCCGCGACGTGGGGCACGTCGGTTGCCTCCTCGCGTCGGCCGGGCGCCCAGGGCGGCGGTTCGGTGCCCCAGGCAGGGTGGTCGAGGGCGTCGAGGCCCTCGACCAGACAGTACCTCTCGCCGGGTGTGGCCATCGTCGTCAGCGAGGCTGCAACCGTCCGCGCACGAGCACGTAGACGCTGGCGAGGAGGAGGCCGAAGAGCAGGTGACCGACCAGGCTCCACCAGGCGTCGGCGTTGACCTCGAAGATCATCTCGCTCATCCCGAGCCAGGCCGGCATGATCCACAACGCACCGATCACCCACCAGGCCAGGCCGTAGAGCAGGCCGATCCCCATCGCGGGTCCGGGCGCGGCGATCCAGCGGGAGAACAGCAGCGCGAAGATTGCGCCGAAGAGGGCCGAGTTGAACAGGTGAACCAGCCACCCCACCCCGACGGAGGTGTTACCGATCAGGTCGGCAACCATGGGCATCATGTCTCGCGCGTGCATGATGATGCCGAGCGGGATTCCGCCGACGAGACCACCGGCCACGCCCGCGATCACACGGGCGGGCAAGGCCTCGGTGCCAGGTGTCGCACTTGCGGAGACCATGGGACGTCCTTTCCACGGGGATGTCGCCGCGAGGCTAGGCCTGCCCTGCCGTTCGCACGGTGATCCTGGACACACTCGCGCCCGGTCGGACCGTTCGCGTTGATCCTGCCCCGAGTGCGCCGTTTCAGGTGCCGACGGCGGGTAGCCGTCGAGACATGGATGCAACGACGGACGGCCGGACACCGGCCGGCCGCCTGATGGGCATCTACTTCAACGACCATCTGGCGGGTGCGACCGGCGGGGCTCGAGCTGGTCCGCCGCATGGCACTGACACACCGCCGGACGACCGCCGGTGCGGCGCTGGCCGATCTCGCGGTGCCCGCCCGGCGGTACAAGGTGGCCGCCGGGTGGGTGTCCGAGAAGCGCTGCGTCTCGGCGTCCAGGGCAAGATCGCCCTCTGGGAGGTGCTGGGCGCGGTGTGGCCTGGCGACGCCGTCGGGGCAACGAGGTTCGAGGCGCTTGCCACCCGAGCGCGCCGTCAGGCGGCCACGCTGGACGACCTCCACCGGCGCGCGGCCGCCTCCGTCTTCGCATAGCGAACGCACGAGAAGCGTCCAGTGGCGTCATCGCCGTCCGGACTCGACCCGAACCCGGAGTACGCGACCCCCGCTGGAACGCCGGCAGGTCCAGGGGACGACAGTGGGTCCAGCCCGGCAGCCAGGCCCACCGCCGCGGATCGCGCCTACAGGCCGCGGGCCTGCTCGTAGCCCACCGTCAGGGTTTGCGCCCCCCAGCTCCCGACGCAGTGGAGTCCAGCAGAGTGGTGTACGACGTAGCCCGGTGAGCGTGTCGGCCGCAACGTAAGGCGCGGTCACCGGTGATCCTTTCGAGTGATCTCTCACAACCGACTCGAAGAAGGACACGACGATGACCGCTTCTCCCAGTATCGACTCTGCCCAGTTCCTGCACGAGCACCTGTCCCAGGCATCGCCGGACTTGATGCGTGAGCTGCTCGCACGGTTCAGGAGCCGCCGAGCCGGACTCAACGGCCGTGGCGGCAGCAAGTTCTCGGAGTTGGTCGACTCGGAAGCGTCGCTCCTGCTCGAGGTCTGCGCGTAGATCACCGAGGTGAGTGGTGAGGCCGCGGCGCGCCGTGGTCCGCGGGGCCTGCCCACGTTGGGTCATCGGAACGCTCCCGGCAGTTCAGAGTGCGCATGTCTGACCATGCAGGTTCCGGCGCGTGGCCGTCAGGGCCAAGGCGAGCGAAGTTGCGGCCGATCTCATTTGCCGAGGTCCGGCAACAGAGCTGCGGTGCAACTGGTGGGCGGACCGTCTCACCGTCGCCTACCGGTAGGTAAGGGAGCACGATGACCGTACGCGACGACCCGAGGAGGACGAGCCATGACCGAGAGCCCTGTCACCGTCCGCGCGCATCTCGACGAGCCGTTGTCACGCTGGTTGTGGCTGGTGAAGTGGCTGCTCGCAATCCCGCACTTCATCATCTTGATCTTCCTGTGGATCGCGTTCTTCGTGGTGACGGTCATCGCGTTCTTCGCGATCCTGTTCACGGCTCGCTATCCGCGCGGACTCTTCGACTTCAACGTCGGCGTCATGCGCTGGACCTGGCGGGTGGGCTACTACACGTACGACGCGCTCGGCACCGACCGGTACCCGCCATTCTCCCTCGCCGACGACCCGGACTACCCCGCCCGGCTCGATGTGCGCCACCCGGAGACACTGTCCCGCGGGCTGGTGCTGGTCAAGTGGTGGCTGCTCGCGATCCCGCACTACGTGATCATCACCTTGTTCGTCGGCGGCGCCTGGACCACGACCACGTGGGACGAGAACGACCGGTGGGGATGGGAGTCCGGGCCCGGCGGCCTGATCGCGCTCTGCGTCTTCTTCGCCGCGATCGCTCTGCTGTTCACCGCGCGCTATCCGCGCGGGCTCTACGACTTCACCATGGGCATGAACCGATGGGCGCTGAGAGTGGCCGCGTACGCAGCACTCATGACCGACACATACCCACCGTTCCGCCTCGACCAGGGTGGCACGGAGCCGACGGCAGCCGAACCTGGAAGCTAGTCGACGAGCGCGCCGCAGCTGATGTTGGCGGTGGCCGCGGTCATGGAGCGAGCACGGTCGGAGGCCACGAATGCCGCCACGTGGCCCACGTCGTCGAGGGTGGCCGTCCGCCCGAGCATCGTCGGCTCCGCGAGGCTGGCGACGAGGGCCTTGCGCCCGTCGTAGCCCTCGGGGATCGTCTCCGGCACGCCGCCGGTCCGCAGCGTCACGACGCGCACGCCGTGGCGGCCGAGTTCGGAGGCCAGCTGCCGTCGCATGGACTCCAGCGCCTCGAAGGCGACCTGCAGGCCGCCCAGATAGTAGTCGCGTACCGGGTCGCCCGAGCCGCCGAACATCAGGATCCCGATCCTTGCCTGATCATGTGACGAGCGGCCGCCCGCGAAGTCAGGAACGTCGTGCGGACGGCCGTCACGACCGGCCGTTCGAAGTCTGCCAGCGACATCTCGGCCAGCGCGGTCCCTTGCACGTCGCCGTGCGAGATCAGGTTGAACGAGATGTCGATGCCTCCGGCCTCCGCCGCCACAGTGTCGGCATGTTCATCGACCGCCTTCTCGTCCAGCGCATCGACTTCGGCCGTCGTGGCCATCCCGCCGGTGGAGCTGATCTTCGCGGCGACCTCCTCGAGCCGCGGCCGGGTGCGGCCAGCAAGGAAGACTCGCGCACCCTCGCGGGCGAACGCACGGGCGACGGCGCCGCCGATCGACCCGCCCCCGCCGTAGATCACAGCGTTCTTGCCCTCGAGCAACATGTCGTCCTCCTTTGCTGGGACCTCCGGCGAGCACGCCGAGCGGCCGATGTCGCGCATACCCGTCCCCTCTACCCATGCGTCGAACGAACGAGGTAGAAACCGACAACGGCCAAGGGGCCAACGATCGGCGGCGTCCTTCGCAGGCAGGGCTGCGAATGCGCTGAAACGGTTGGTGGGCAAGTGATGGAGAACGAAGCAGGTCTTCGAACAGATGTAACGATAGAGGCAAGTTCGAGGACCGGACCGGAGCCATCTGGCGGCGGCGGTGGCTGCCGTCCAGGTCGCGTTGCTGGACGCCGACGCCGCGCTGGGCTACGCGCTGGCAGCAGCCCGGCTGGCCGGGTGGGCGGCCGCGGCCGAGAGCGCCGGGCTGGCCCAGGTGATCAGGCGTACCCGGTGATAGAGGTGGCCTCGGCGGTGAGCCAGGAGATCCCCGACCGGCTCGTCGTTGCCGAGGTGCGGGCGGCCTACGGCTCCTCAAGATCGCAGCCTCGGCCAAAGTGGTTGGCTCTGCGTACAGAACGACAGGAACAACTGCCGACGTGGACGCGTTTGCGCAGGTCACGTCAATCAAGATCGCGATTGTTCCTGTCGTTCGGTACGGCGGCCGCCGAGGAGAGCCGCCCCGGGCCACGCGGGGGCTCAGTCGGGAAGTTGCGGCATGGAGACGCCTTGGTCGCGGCCCAGCAGGACGGCCCGGGTGATCGAGGCGGAGCCGAACCGGTCGCGGACCCCGTCGAGGGTGGCGTCCAGACGACTGCGGTCGGGCCCGTCGAGCGGCAGGACGAGCTGACGCGGGTCGTCGTCGAGATTGCCTAGCGAGATACCGAGCAGCGTGATGCCTTGCCGCTCGATGGTGGGCATCGCGGCAGCCAGCAGGTCGCGTCCGGTGCCGAGGATCTCGTCGGTGCGGGCCGTGGCCTGCCACAGCGTGTGTGAACGGGTGGCCCGGGTGAAGTCGTCGAACCGTAGCCGGAGCATGACCGTCCGGCACACCCGCGCGGCTGCCCGCAGCCGGCGGGCGACCCGGTCGACGAGGGCCACCAGGACGGCGTCGAGGTCGTCCGGCGTCCGGTGCCGCCTGCCCAGGGCGTGCTGCGCGCCGATCGAGCGCCGGCGACGCCCGACCTGCACCGGTCGCGGGTCGAGGTTGTGCGCCAGGGCGTGCAGGTGCCGCCCCGCGGCCGGGCCGAGCATCGAGATCAGCGTCCGCTCCGGCAGGTCGGCGACCTCGCGCACAGTCATGATCCCGCGGCTGTTCAGCTTGCCCGCCGTCACGCGCCCGACTCCCCAGAGCCGCTCCACGGGCAGCGGATGCAGGAACGCCAGCTCGCCGTCGGGCGGGACGACGAGCAAGCCGTCCGGCTTGGCCACGGCACTGGCGACCTTGGCCAGGAACTTGGTGCGAGCCACGCCGACCGTGATGGGCAGCCCGACCCGTTGGGCGACGTCGTGCCGAAGCCGAGCGGCGATCTCGCCGGGCGTGCCCGACAGGCGCCGCAGGCCGCCGACATCGAGGAACGCCTCGTCGATGGACAGCCCCTCCACCAGCGGCGTCGTGTCGCGGAACACGTCGAAGACCGCCTTGCTGGCCTCGACGTAGGCGGAGAACCGCGGCGGAACCACGACGGCGCCTGGGCACAGCCGGCGGGCCCGGGTGCCGTTCATCGCGGTGCGGACGCCGTGCGCCTTGGCCTCGTAGCTGGCCGCGAGGACGACCCCACCGCCGACGATGACCGGCCTGCCCCGCAGCCGCGGGTCGTCCCGCTGCTCGACCGACGCGTAGAACGCGTCGAGGTCGGCGTGCAGGATGGTCGCCTCGCCGGGCATGGCCGCATGGTCGCACCGCGTACCGACATCCGACGGCGGGCCGTCGGAGCGAACCGTCACGAAGATTCCTCACGACCGATGTCGATCCGGGCACCGCGAGCTCGTAGAGGGCATGACGGCCGCGACCCGACCAGGGTGTGGCCACTCGAAGACAGGAGAACGTCATGGCCACCGGCACGAGCCCGTCCGCCGCCCACGAGACCTGCGCCCCGGCCTCGAGCCTGACCCGCTCGCTGCTCGGCTACGGGATCCTCGCCGGCCCGCTGTACCTCGTCGTGTCGCTGGCCCAGGCGGTCACCCGCGACGGCTTCGACCTGACCCGCCACCAGTGGAGCCTGCTGGCCAACGGCGAGCACGGCTGGATCCAGATCGCCAACGTCGTCCTGACCGGGCTGATGATCGTCGCCGCGGCCGTCGGCCTGGCTCGGTACCTGCACCCCGGGCCGGCAGGCACCTGGGGCCCGCGGCTGATCGCCGTCTACGGCGCCAGCCTGGTCGCCGCCGGCATCTTCCGCGCTGACCCGGCGCTCGGCTTCCCGGCGGGGACTCCCGACGGGCCCGCCACGATCAGCTGGCACGGCATGGTCCACTTCGCCGCAGCGGGCGTCGGGTTCGGCTGCGTAGCGGCGGCCTGCTTCGTGATCGCACGCCGGTTCCGGGCCGAGGGCCGCCGTGGCTGGACGGTCGCCTCGCGGCTGGTCGGCGGCGTGTTCCTGGCCGGCTTCGCTGCCGTCGCCTCCGGGGCTGGCAACGCGGCGGCCAACGTCGCGTTCACGGTGGCCGTCGTCGCGGTGTTCTGCTGGACCTCGGCGGTGGCCTTCGACGCGTACCGCCGAGCCGGGCGCTGACAGCACCGACCACACTGAACCGCTCACCCACGGAGGAGAACGACGATGCGTTACCTGGTCCTGCTCGACGGCACCACGACCGATGTTCCACCCCCACCGGAGCTGATGGAGGCGATCGCCCAGCTCGGCGAGGAAGCCACCCGATCCGGCGTCATGCTCGACACCGCTGGCCTCTTCCCGAGCGCCCTCGGGGCGCGGGTCGACCTGACCGCGGGCAGCCTCACCGTGGTCGACGGCCTGTTCGCCGAGTCCAAGGAGATGATCAGCTACGCGCTCTACGAGGTCAGGTCCAAGGAGGAGGCGGTGGAGTGGACCTCCCGGTTCATGAAGCTCCACCAGGATCTCTGGCCCAGCTGGGAGGGGTCGGCGCGGATCCTGAAGGTCTTCGGGCGAGAGGACTTCCCGCCGCAGGGGTGACAGCCACGATCGGGCTGTGGGTTCGGGAGCCGGACCCCGGCCCGTGTCTGCTTGAATCGGACGGAATGAGTGCCGAAGACGCCACCCCCGACGCACGGGCCGCCGTCCACAGGACCATCGAGGCCCTGTGGCGCATCGAGTCGGGGCGGCTGATCGCCGGGCTGGCCCGGATCACGCGCGATGTCGGCACCGCCGAGGAGCTGGCCCAGGACGCCCTCGTGGTAGCTCTCGAACGGTGGCCGGCGACGGGAATCCCGCCCAACCCGGCGGGCTGGCTGATGACGACCGCCAAGAACCGGGCGATCGACGCGGTCCGCCACCAGGCCGTGGCCCGGCGCCGGCTCGAGACCCTTGGCCGGGACCTCGAGTCCGGCCAGGCGGACGCCGACGACGTCGACGATGCCCTCGACGACCACATCGGCGACGACCTGCTCCGGCTGATCTTCACCGCCTGCCACCCCGTCCTGTCGATGGACTCCAGGGTGGCCCTGACGCTGCGCTGCCTGGGCGGTCTGACGACCGAGGAGATCGCGCGGGCTTTCCTCGTGCCGGATGCGACGGCCGCGCAGCGCATCGTCCGCGCCAAGCGGACGCTCGCCGAGCGGTCGGTCGCGTTCGAGCTCCCGACCCCGGTCGAGACCACCGGCCGGCTCGCCGCGGTCATGGAGGTCATCTACCTGATCTTCAACGAGGGCTACTCCGCCATGGCCGGCGCCGACTGGATGCGCCCCGCGCTGTGCGAAGAGGCGATGCGCCTGGCGCGGATCCTCGCCGGTCTCGTCCCCGTCGAACCGGAGGTCCACGGGTTCGTCGCCCTGCTGGAGCTGCAGGCGTCACGTATACCCGCTCGCAGCGCCGAGGACGGCACCCCGGTGCTGCTCCTGGACCAGGACCGGCGGCGCTGGGACCGGCTGCTGATCCGCCACGGGCTGGCGTCGCTGGCCCGCGCGGAGGAGCTGGCCAGCACGCCGCGGGCGACTGGCGCCGACGGCGCGCCGTCGATCGGCGTCTACACGCTCCAGGCGGCCATCGCGGCCTGCCACGCCACCGCGGCCACACCGACGGACACCGACGGACACCGACTGGGAGCGGATCGCCGCGTTGTACGAGCTACTCCGGCACGCGTGGCCCAGCCCGGTCGTCGAGGTGAACCGCGCCGTGGCGGTTGCCATGGCGCGCGGCCCGGCTGACGGCCTGCGGATCGTCGACGCGGTGGCCGGCGCGGCGGAGCTGCGGGGGTACCCCCAGCTGCACGCGGTGCGCGCCGACCTGCTGGGCCGGCTCGGCCGCCACGACGAGGCGCGAGACGAGTACCAGGCCGCTGCCGCGGCGACGCGGAACGCCCGCGAACGCGAGCTGTTCCGCGCCCGCGTCGCGGGATCGTCCCCCTGAAGTCGAAGGGTCAGGCCACGACAGGCGCCTCGGCCGGAGCATGCGCACGACCAGCACGGCGACTCCCGCCATCACGACGGCGCTGACCGCGGCGATCGTGGTCAGTCCGGACACGAACGCCTCCTGCGCCGGACCGAGCAGCGCCATCCGCAGCTGGTCGGGCAGGCCGGCCGCCACCTGCGTAGCGCCTGCCAGGGACTCGAACGCCTCGGCCGTGACGCCGGCGGGCACAACGAGGTCGGCGATGTCGGACAAGCCTGGCCACACCGGCGACGACCCGGGCCGACTCGAGCAGCCGCTCCTGCCGGGCCTTCAGCTCCGGGCCGACCACGTCGTCGAGCTCGAACACCTCGCGGATCTCGATCTCGCCTTCGACGTCCGGCCCGGGCATCGGGACGCGCCGGACCCACTCGACCGCCTCGTCCAACGACCGCACCTCGATCAACCAGAAGCCTGCGATCAGTTCCCTCGCCTCGGTGAACGGCCCGTCGATCACCGTCGTCCGCCCGCCGCCGAACTGGACGCGCGCACCCTTGGAGCTCGGCTGCAAGCCCTCCGCCGCGAGCAGCACCCCGGCCCGCGCCAGCTCCTCGTTGTACCGGATCATCGCTTCCGCGTACTCGTCGTCCGGCAATTCGCCCGCCTCGCTCTCCACGTCCGCCTTCGCCATCGCCATGAACCGCATGTCGCCGTCGCCTCCTCGGCCGGTTCGGACTTCTTGTCCACGCCTCTACCCGACGCGTCGAACGAGCGCACGCCGAATCGACGACCCGGCCGGCGCCTGCTCACTGGGTCCGGGAGGAGGATTGCGGCATGGCCTCTTACTCGGTCAATGACGACGCGGTGGCCCGTGCCAAGCGTCTCATCGACGCTCGCCAGTACGTCCTCGACAGCGACTGGGGGGCGGTGCAGCCTCGCGCGGAGGCGGAGAACGCGTTCCTGACGTCGCATTCCTGGGACGAGTACGCCGAGTGGCACCTCGGGCTCACCGACGGCGCCGCGGATCACACCAAGTCCAGGTACGCGTTCGTCTATGGCGACTTCCGCCGCGTTCATCGAACCGGGCTGATCGCGTGCGTGTACCGGGCTGCGGAGTGGCGCCACAAGGACGTCGAGCTCGCTGCTCACGAGCTCCTTCAGCACCTCGACAGCACGAGCGCCTGAGACCACCGGCTCACGGCGGCATCGGGATCTGGAGACTCACGGTTCCTCGCAGGTCGAGCCATGCCGTGCGTGGCCCGCGGACGAGACGCAGGATCACGTCGTCGCAGCCCGGGCATCGCGCCACCAGTCCGGGCGCGTGGCGGTACACGCGCATCGTCGCGATCGGACCGGTGTGCCCGCAGCCGACGCACGTTCCCGTCGCCGCCGTGACGTCGACGGCGAAGATCTCCCTCAACGGGCCGGCCAGCGTGTTTCCGTCCTCGTATTGATCGGTCATCTCACCCTCCCGTGGGACCGAATCTCTCCGTCCTGATCCGGTGCGGATCACGGCCGAGCGCGACGAGCATTTCCGCAACGCTCTCGACGAATCCCGTGGGCCCGCACACGAAGCAGTTCGGTTGGAAGTCGGGCGGCCACCCCCGCGCTTCGAGATCCGCGGCGGCGATCCGACGCGCCGGCACCGGCCACCGCGCCGGCGTGGCGCGCGAGTAGACGAAGGTCACGTCGACTCCGTCGTCTGCCCGCGTCGGCCGCCGCAGCTCGTCGCCGTAGTACACGTCGGCGGGCGACCGCACCGAGTAGGGGAGCCGGAACGGCGCCCGACTTCCGGCTTCCCGCCGGGTACGCACCATGGCCATGAGCGGGACGATGCCGGACCCGCCGGCCACCAGGAGCACCGGTTCGGTCGCGGTCGGGCGCCAGAGGAACCAGCCGCCGACCGGGCCGCGGATCTCCACCGGATCCCCGGCCGAGAACACGTCGGTGAGGTACAGGGACACCTCCCCATCGGCGACCCGCTCCACGGTGAGCTCGACCCGGTCACCGTCCGGCGGCCCCGCGAGCGAGTAGCTCCGTTGCGTGCTGTATCCGTCGTCGGCGGTCAGCCGCACGTCGACGTGCTGGCCCGCCAGATGTCCCGGCCAGCCGGGCATGTCGAGCACCAAGGTCTGGGCACTCGCTGTCTCGTCTCGGCGTGCGACCAGCCGCGCGACCCGCCAGACGAGGCGACCGGCTAGTCGCCCTGGTACCGCTCGCGCCATGGGTCACCGTAGTCGTGGTACCCGGCCGTCTCCCAGAAGCCGGGTTCGTCCTCCAGCGACAGCTGGATCCCGCGGACCCACTTCGCCGACTTCCAGAGGTACAGGTGCGGTACGAGCAGCCGGGCCGGGCCGCCGTGCGCGGCCGCCAACTCCTCGCCGTCGTACTCGTAGGCGATCCAGGCGCGGCCGTCGAGCAGGTCCTCCAGCGGCAGGTTGGTGGTGTAGCCCCCGTACGAGCGGACGAGAGCGAAGTCGGCAGCGGTCTCGACCTCGGCCATGAGCAGGTCCAACGACACCCCGCGCCAGGTCGTGCCGAGCTTCGACCACTTCGTCACGCAGTGGATATCGACTGTCGGCGTCTCGCTCGTCAGGTTCAGCAACTCGCGCCAGGACCAGCGATGTGCCTGCCCGGTCTCGGTGGTGATCGCGAACTCCCACTGCTCCAACGGCACTCGCGGCGTGGGACCGGCCGACAGTACGGGGAAGTCCTCGGTGAGGTACTGCCCCGGTGGGAGCTGTTCACCGCCGGTGAGCCGGCGGCCTCGGAAGCCAGGCGAGATGATCCCCATCGGCTATTCCCTTCTGACGGGCTCCGGATGTAGCGGCGGCACGGTGACGGCGCAGTGCATGCGGACCGGACTGTCCACTCGAGGCGATACAGGGGCCCCCCGTAGCACGGCGAGTTCGGCGGCGATCTTCTCGAAGCTGGACGGGATGGCGGCAAAGGCCAGCAGACCGCCGCCGACCAGCAGGGCGGCACAGATGAGCATCGAGGTCTGGTACGCGGGTCCCAGGGCCTCGGGATCGGTGAAGCTGGAACCCAACCCGGAGGCCAAGTGCAGGATCGCCACGGCCAGCAGGCCGCCGTCCTCGCGACTGCGTTGTTGACGCCGCTGGCGACACCGGCATGCCGGTCCTCCGCTGAGGCGAGGGCCGTTGCCGTGAGCGGCGCCACCGTCAACGACAGCCCGAGGCCCAGGACGACCGCGGCAGGCAGGACGTCACCGACATAGGCCGCGTCGGCACCGATTCGCGAGAGCAGGAGCAGACCGACCGTACAGATCAACGGGCCGAGCGTCATGGGGATCCGTGGACCGATTCGCGCCGACAGCGCACCGGCCCGGGCCGAGAGCATAAGCATCAGCGCAGTCACCGGCAACAGCGCCGTCCCCGCCGCCAACGGCGAGAATCCCGAGACAACTTGCAGGTTGATCACGACGAAGAAGAAGACACCAGCCAGCGCCGCGTACACCACGAACGTCACGAGGTTGGTCGCGCTGAACGTCCCGGAGCGGAACACGTCGAGTGGCAGCATCGGATGCTTGGACCGGGCCTCGTTGACGACGAACCCGACGATCCCTGTCGCGCCGATGACGAGTGCTCCGAGAACCAAGGTGTCTCCCGGGCCTCGTTCGGGCCAGGCCGTGAAGGCGTACGTCACCCCGCCGAGCCCTACCGCGCACAGCACAGCGCCGAGCAGGTCGAGCTGCCTGGCCGCCTCCGGGTCCGCGGACTCCGGAACGTGCTTGAGCGCGACGAGAACCACGACCGCGGCCAGCGGCAGGTTGATGAGAAAGATCAGGCGCCAGGTGGATACCTCGACGATCCAGCCACCGAGGAACGGCCCGACCGCTCCGGCGACACCGCCCAGCCCTGACCACGCGCCGATCGCCTTCATCCGGTCACCGGGTGCGAACGACGCCTGCAGGATCGCCAGCGCACCGGGCGTGAGCAGTGCGCCGCCGACCCCTTGGATCGCCCGCGCGGCGACCAGGGTGCTGACGTTCGGCGCCAGACCACACAGCAGCGAACCGAGCGCGAACCATGCGACTCCGACGACGAAGATCCGCCGGCGGCCGAACCGGTCACCCAGGGAGCCGCCCAGCAGGATGAAGGCAGCGAGGGTGAGCGTGTACGCGTTGACGGTCCATTGCAGGCCGGCGGCATCCGCGTCGAGCGCTTCACCGATCCGCGGCAGGGCGATGTTGACGACGGTGCCGTCGATGAACGCCAACGCCGAGCCCAGCACGGTGGCCAGGAGTACCCAGCGGCCGGCCGGCTCGCCGTACCGGACCAGCCGTGCGGCGGCGGGTCCCGTGGACGCCGGCGTCATCGACGTCAGTCCCCTACAGCGACTGAGCCTTGAGCCAGGCGAGGGAGCTGTCCGCGACCTCCCGCCAGCCGTGGTCGAGCGCGAGTGAGTGGCCGCGGTCGGGAAACTCCCTGTAGGCGGTGACGGCCGGGGACGTGCGGTAGAGCTTGAGCGTCGTCTTGGTGACCGAGGCCGGTGCGGTGTGGTCACGGCCGCCGGCGATCAACAGCAGCGGCCCACGGGTGGGGTTCCCGGTGTCGACCTTCGCCGGCGAGTTCGGGAAGAAGTTGGCGGACGCGGCCTCGAACAGCGGCTTGCCCGGCGAGGGGATCGTCCACCGTTCGTACAGTTCGGCGCATTCGGTCTCCGGTAGCGCGTTGCCGAAGCCGTAGCGGAACTGCTCGGGGGTCAGCGACACCGCCCGCTTACTGTTGTTGGCCGGGTTGCGCAGGGCGATCGAGGCGACGCGCAATGACGAGATCGGCAGCTTGAACACGCCCTTGATCGGGGCAGGGTCGATGGCCACGGCGGCGGCGGCGAGGTCATGGCCGAGCAACCTCTGCACGATCAGCCCGCCGAAGGAGTGGCCGACGACGATCGGCTTGGCGTCGAGCCCGCCGATGATCTTCGCACAGTGGTCGACGACGGCGTTGATGCCGTAGCCCGCCACCTGCTGGGGGTTTGCGCGGGCCTGATCGACCGTGTCGGAGTCGCCCGGCCAGCCCGGGGAGACCGGGTCGTAGCCCGCCTCGCGGAACAGGTCGACCCAGGCACCCCAGGACGTGGCGTGCAGCCACAGGCCGTGTACGAAGACGACGGGAGTGTGACCTGTGGCCATGATGCGCTCCTCGCTGGGGGGCGTCAGCTGACCCTCGGGCGGCTGCCGTGATCAGGTCCGCCACGGCGGAATCACGGTGTGTCAGGGGTTCCGGTCGGATGCCAGTCCGGTGCGGCGTGACCGCGAGGGTTGGTGGTAGGACTGCCTTATGGCTGTGCGGTTGAACCACACCATCGTGAGAGTCCGTGACAAGCGGGAGTCCGCGACGTTCCTGGTCGAGATGCTCGGTCTCGGCGACCCGACGCCGTATGGACCGTTCCTCGTCGTGCAGGTGGACAACGACGTCTCCCTCGACTTCCTCGACGACCCGGGACCGCCCAGCCCACAGCACTATGCCTTCCTCGTCGAGGAGGCGGAGTTCGACGAGATCTTCGGTCGGATCCGCGAACGAGCCCTGCCGTACTGGGCGGACCCGGGGAAGCGGAGAGCCGGCGAGTTCAACACCAACGACGGTGGTCGCGGCGTGTACTGGGAAGACCCGAGTGGCCACTTCCTGGAGATCATCACCCGCCCGTACGGCAGCGGAGGCTGACCAGCCTGACGTTCCCGTCTCGTGACCGGCCCAGGTCAAGTGGCGGGCCATTGGACCTTTCTGGGCCGGTTGTCACGACCTAGCGTCTCCACCGTCCGCGCACGTCGTCGGCTCTGGAGGTTGTCATGCGGAAGGCCGGTCGGAAGGCGTTGGTGAGCCTCGTGGCTCTGGGGGCGCTCGCATTGCCGGCGTCCGCGACAGCACAGCAGGACGTCGCTGGAAAGCCAGGCCCCCGCGGCTGCGTGGCGAAGTTCGACGCCGCTCAGCGCGCGGACATGGAGTCCTTCCGCGACTACGACGCCGAGACCTTCCGCGCGGTCCACGATCGCGACGCGGTCAGCGTCTTCCCCAGCGGCGCTCGCTTCGCGGGGATCGACGCGATCATGGACGCGCTGCAAGGCCACTTCGAGGGCAAGGAGGCGCTCTGGTCGTGGACGGAGATCAACCGGCGCATCGACGGCTGCAAGTCCGCCTTCATCGAGTACGAGGCCGTCTACGAGATCCCGCGGATCGGCTTCTACCAGCGCGCCCACACTGTCGTCTCGTACATCTACAAGCGCGGCGAGTGGCTGGCGACGCTGGACCAGGGAACCATGCTGGAGCTGCGAACCGGTCCCACCCTCTAGGACAAGTGAATCTGTCTTGACAAAAAAACTCGTCGGTGCGACCCTGGTGTCAAGTTCCGGGAACCCGACCGACGGAGGTCATCATGAGGAAGATCGTTGCGGGGTTGTTCGCATCACTTGACGGCGTCGTCGAAGCCCCCGATCAGTGGCACTTTCCCTACTACAACGACGAGATGAACGATGCCGTCGCGGCGCAGATAGCCGCGGCGGACGCCATGCTGCTCGGCCGGCACACCTACCAGGAGTTCGCCTCCTACTGGCCGCAGCAGGGCAACGACGTGCCGTTCGCCGAGCATATGAACAGCACGCCCAAGTTCGTCGTGTCGACGACCCTCGACGCGCTCGACTGGCAGAACTCGACGCTGATCAGCGGCGACGTCGCGGCGGAGATCCGCAAGCTCAAGCAGCAGCCCGGCAAGAACATCTCGATCACCGGCAGTGCCACGCTGGTCCGGTCGCTGCTGCGCGACGGCCTGCTCGATGAGCTGCACCTGCTGGTCCACCCGATCGTCGTGGGCAGCGGCGGGCGCCTGTTCGAGGACGGGACCGGTCGGCAGCCGTTGAAGCTCGTCGACTCGACGACCTTCAGCACTGGCGTCCTCTCACTCATCTACGAGCCCGCAGGCTCATAAGCCCTGACGTACCCGCACGCCAGACTGGCGGCGTGACCCGCTGGGTGCTGCACGTCGACCTCGACCAGTTCATCGCGGCCGTCGAGGTGCTTCGGCGTCCGGAGCTGCGCGGCCTGCCGGTCGTGGTCGGCGGTGACGGCGACCCGACGAAACGCGGGGTCGTCAGCACAGCCTCCTACGAGGCACGCGCCTACGGGGTGCAGTCCGGCCTCCCACTTCGCACGGCGGCGCGGCGATGCCCGGAGGCGGTGTTCCTGCCGGTCGACCATCAGGCGTACGAAGCGGCTTCGGCCCAGGTGATGGCGACACTGCGTGGGTTCGATGCGGTCGTCGAGGTGATGGGCTGGGACGAGGCCTTCCTGGCCGTCGAGACCGACGACCCCGTGGCGACCGCCCGACAGATCCAGCAGCGGGTGCGCGAGTCGACGGAGCTTGACTGCAGCGTCGGGATCGGCGAGAACAAGCTGCAGGCCAAGCTGGCGACCGGGTTCGGCAAGCCCGCCGGCGTCTTCCGGCTGACCGAGGCGACGTGGTTCTCCGTGCTCGGAGACCGGCCGACCGATGCCTTGTGGGGGATCGGGGCCAAGACCGCCAAGCGGCTCGCCGGGGTCGGAATCAGAAGTGTGGCCGAGCTCGCCGCTGCCGATCCGCACGTCCTGGCCGGACACTTCGGCCCGACCATCGGGCCGTGGCTGGTCCGCCTGGCCAATGGCCGGGACCGCGCGCCCGTCGTCGGCGCTCCGTACGTCGCGCGTTCCCGCAGTCGGGAGACCACCTTTCAACGGGACCTCGACGACTGGGACGACGTCCGACGCCAGGTTCGGCAGCTCGCGCAGCGCGTTGCCGGCGACGTGGCCGCGGAGCAGCGACCTGTGAGCCTGATCGTGGTGAAGGTGCGCTATGCACCGTTCTTCACACACACCCGCGGGCACTCGTTGGCCAGCCCGACGGCAGAGATGGACGTCATCGAGATGGCTGCGCTCGCCGCACTCGAGCGGTTCGGCGACCGGCGACCGGTTCGGTTGCTCGGGGTCCGCGCCGAGTTCGTCCGCTGAGCTGGGCTGATGGTGCCGCTACGACTCGGGTATGCGCGGCGGTGACCTGCGCGCGCGCCCGCGGCGTCGCGGTGGCTCGCTCACCCCGGGCCCTGCCCAGTGGGCCGCGAGGTAGGCCTCGATCTCCGAGATGCCGCGCTCGGCGTCGCGGCTGACCGTCGCATCGGTGGGTGCAGGGCGTTGCGAAGACGGCAGACCGGTTCGCTGCATGGCCGCGTAGGCACCGTAGCCGCCATACCAGCAGCTGCCGGCGGTGACGAGTCCGTTCCCGAGCGCCCGTCCGACGCAGCGGAGAGCGGCGAACACCACGTCTCTCATGGGCCACCTCGGATCCGAGCCTACGCCGATTTACATAGCAGGAACAAGGTATGTCAGAAGAGGTGGTCCACGAGCTCGGTGAGGTGACGGAGCAGGGGAACGGCCAGCGAACGCTCCGCCGTGTCCAGGCTGTCCCAGGCTTCGGCCAGGTGGCCTGCGACGACCGCCTGCTTCTGCCGCAGCAACCGTTCACCTCGATCCGTGAGCTCCAGCGTCCGTCGGCGGCCGTCACCGTCGGTCGAGCTGCGTTGCACCAGGCCGTCGCGCTCGAGTGCTGCGGCACCGCGGGTCACCGTGGGCTGCGTCAGCCCGGTCAGGGTCGCGACCGCGCCGACCCCGGCGGCCCCCGTCTCCTCGATCGCGTCGAGAAGCACGAGCTGGGGGACGGTGATGTCGTCGAACAGCGGCTGCAGCCTCCCGCGGGTCCGCCGGGCAGCGGCCAGGAAGGCCATCAGGGCGTCCGCGAACTCGAGACCGTCGGGGTCCACCGACCCGATGGTGCGACTCTTCGCCCTCGTGGCGCTCACGACGTCTCACCCGATCGGCGACGGATCAGCGCCGCCATGGTCACGACACCCACGACCAGGCCTGGCCCGCTGTGAACGGCCAGCACACCGGCGAGGCTCGGCCCGCCCCAGTCGTCGCGATAGGTGGCTGGATCGTTGACGTCGATGACGAACGGTTCGGCGACGGCGCGCACGACGAGGTACAGCCCGAGCACCGTCAGGACGGTCCAGCCGAGCTTCTTGACCCAGCTCACGGATCGAGCCTAGCTGCGCCGCAGAGGGACCTCCGGGCTGACCAACGGTGGGCGACGTCGATCACCAGCTGGCTACCATCGCCGGGGCCGTCGAGAGTGAACACCCGGAACGGCAGTCAGGTCGGCACGCCGAGCACGCGTGCCGAGAGCCGTGCTGGCGCTTGAATCCGAACCGGTTGACCCGCGCTCGTAGGTCGGTCCACGGCAGCCGACCGAAGGGGCCATACTGACGATCAACAGTGGATCCATAGAGAGGCGACGACGCCATGACCGACCTCAACGACCTCCTGTCCCAGATCCCCATGGACCAGCTCGCCCGCCAGCTCGGTGTGGACGAGCGCACGGCAGAGCAAGCGACCCGCCAGGCCCTTCCCGCCCTGCTCGGTGGCATGCAGGCCAACGCGCAGGACGCGGCGGGGGCCGCGTCCCTCGGCCGGGCCGTCGGCAACCACGACGGCAGCCTGCTCGACGGCGGCGTCGACTTCGGTCAGGTCGACACCGAGGACGGCGACAAGATCGTCAAGAACGTGTTCGGCGAGAACCGCGACCAGGTGGTCAACAAGCTCGCGGGCGGCGGTGGTGAGGGCGGCAGCAACCTGATCGGGAAGCTGCTGCCGATGCTCGCACCGGTCGTCATGGCGTTTCTCGCCAAGCAGTTCAGCCAGGGCGGCAGCACGGCCACCGCGTCGGCTTCCGGTGGCGGTGGCGCTGGGGGGCTGGGCGGCCTGCTCGGTGGCCTGCTCGGCGGTGGTCAAGGCGGCGGCCAGGCCGGTGGCCTGGGCGGCGGGATCGGTGACCTGCTGGGTGGACTGTTGGGCGGCGGCAAGCGCTGACGCCACCTCGCCCGCCTGGGCGGACCTCGCTGGCTGTACGTACGTCAAGACCGCGATCCCGGCTGTAGAGCGCCGTTCCAGCCAGCGACGTCCGGCGAAGCCAGCGAGGTCGGTCCCGACGCAGAATCCCCTCGCGTACCGGCCTGCTCGAGACTGCACGACGATCTTCACGACCAGGCCCAGCGAGGACTCCGGCCACGGCTGCGGCCCCCAGTCGCGGGCGGACAGATCCCGCGCAGGTAGCGTTCGCCTCGATGAAGGTCGTCGTCGCCCGGGACGTGGGGCCGCACGAGCGCCGGGTGGCGATCGTTCCCGAGCTGGTCGGGCGGCTGACGGCGGCCGGGCTCGACGTCGTGGTCGAGGCTGGAGCCGGTACGGGTGCGCTGCACCCGGACCCCGCCTACGAGGATGCCGGCGCGACGGTCGTGACCGTCGGCGACGGCCCGCTGACCGTCGCCGACGTCGTCCTGTCCGTCCAGCCGCTCGCCCAGACCAGGGTGCGGCACCTGCGGCCGGGCACCGTCACGATCTCGTTCCTGCCAACATCGCAGGAACTGACGCTGGTCGAGGCGCTGCGCAACGCGCGGGTCACGTCCTTCGCCATGGAGCTGGTGCCGCGTATCTCCCGGGCACAGGCCATGGACGCCCTGTCGTCGCAGGCCCTGGTCGCCGGCTACCGAGCCACGCTGATCGCGGCCGAGCGGCTGCCGAGGTTTTTCCCGCTGTTCATGACGGCGGCCGGGACGGTGCCGCCAGCCCGGGTACTCGTCCTCGGCGCCGGAGTCGCCGGCCTACAGGCGATTGCGACGGCACGACGGCTGGGCGCGCAGGTCGAGGCGTACGACGTGCGGGTAGCGGCCGCCGAGGAGGTGCGCAGCCTGGGCGCCCGCTTCGTCGAGCTCGATCTGCCGAGCCTGGAGGGCGAAGGCGGCTACGCGCGCGAGATGACCGAGGAACGCTCCCGGCGACAGCGCGAGCTGCTCGCGCCCCACGTCACCGACGCCGACGCCCTCATCACGACGGCCGCCGTGCCGGGCCGTCCGGCGCCCCTGCTGGTCGAGCGCTCCGCCGTCGCCTCGATGAAGCCGGGCAGCGTCGTGGTGGACCTCGCGGCTGAGTCGGGAGGCAATGTCGACGGCTCGCGCCCGGGGGAGGAGGTCATGATCGGCGGCACGATGGTGTGGGGCGCCCGCAACGTGGCGAGCCAGCTGCCGGTGCACGCCAGCCGCCTGTTCGCGGCCAACGTCGTCGAGTTGCTCCTACTCATGACCAGCGACGGTCAGGTCGTCCCCGACTTCGCCGACGAGATCGTCGACAGCACATGCGTGACGCACGGCGGTGTCGTGCGGCACGCCTCCACGCGCGAGCTGATGGGAGAGGTGGGCTGATGGACGCGTCGGTTGCGTTGCTGACGATCTTCGTACTGGCCGTTTTCGTCGGCTACGAGGTCGTGTCGAAGGTGTCCACCACGCTTCATACACCGCTGATGTCAGGCTCGAACGCGATCAGTGGGATCGTGCTCGTCGGCGCCGTCATCGTCGCCGGCCAGGCCGACTCCACGGCGGTGCTGGCGGTCGGCTTGGTCGCCGTTGCGCTGGCCACGGTGAACCTGGTGGGCGGGTTCGTGGTGACCGACCGGATGCTGCACATGTTCCGGGGCCGCCGGCCCGAACCGGGCCGTGAGACTCCCCGGTGATCCCGGTCGGGGCGCAACTCGCGTACCTGCTCGCCGCGGCCTGTTTCATCCTGGCCCTCAAGGGGTTGGCGTCGCCGCGCACGGCCAGGTTGGGCAACCTCGTCGGTGCCACCGGAGCCGCCGTGGCCATGGTGGTCGTCTTCGCGGCCGAGCGGCCGCAGAACGTCGTGCCGATCCTCGCGGCGATCCTGGTGGGCGCGGCGATCGGCGTGCTGGCTGCCCGGCGCGTAGTCATGACCGCGATGCCGCAGATGGTGGCAGTGTTCAACGGCGTCGGCGGCGCGGCGGGCGCGCTCGTGGCGCTACTGGAATTCACCGGTCCGGATGCCGGCGAGGAGTGGTACGTCCGGCTGGCGGCGGCGTTCACGGTCGTGGTCGGGTCGGTGGCCTTCACCGGGTCCCTCGTGACGTTCGCCAAGCTCCAGGAGCTGATGACCGGCCGCCCCGTCGTGTTCCCGGGCCTGCGGTGGGCGTTCGGCGGGTCCCTGCTGTTGGCATTGATCGCCAGCGGATGGATGGTGGCAGTCGGCTCAGTGGCGCCCGCTCTGCTGTTGGCAGCCGCCGCGCTGCTGCTCGGCGTGCTGCTCGTCCTCCCGGTGGGCGGTGCCGACGTTCCGATCGCGATCTCGCTGCTCAACGCGTTCAGCGGGCTCACCGTGGCGGCCGGCGGGTATCTCCTCGGCAACGCGCTGCTGCTCGTGGCCGGCACGCTGGTCGGTGCCAGCGGGACGATCCTGACCAGGCTGATGGCGACGGCCATGGGCCGGACCGTCAGCAACATCCTCTTCGGCGCGCTGCGCGGCGGTTCAACGCTCGGCCTGGACACGGTCAGCGACCGGCCGGTTCGCTCGGCCGGACCAGAGGACGTCGCGATCCTGCTCGGCTTCGCCCGGAAGGTCGTCGTCGTTCCCGGATACGGCCTCGCGGTCGCGCAGGCACAGCACACCGTGCATGAGCTGGCGGACCTGCTCGAGAGCCGTGGCGTCGATGTGTCGTACGCCATCCACCCGGTCGCCGGGCGGATGCCCGGCCACATGAACGTGCTGCTCGCCGAGGCCAACGTCCCGTACGAGCAGCTACGGGAGATGGAGAGGGCCAACCCGGAGCTGCGCACGGCCGACGTGGCCCTCGTCGTCGGCGCCAACGACGTCGTCAACCCGGCAGCGCGTTCCACGCCGTCCGCGCCGATCTACGGCATGCCGATCCTCGACGTCGACCAGGCCAAGGCCGTCGTCTTCCTCAAGCGGTCGATGCGGCCGGGATTCGCCGGCATCGAGAACGAGCTGCTCTACGACCAGCGGACCACGCTGCTGTTCGGCGACGCCAAGGACTCGCTCACCAAGCTGGTGTCGGCTGTCAAGTCGCTCTGACCGCATACTGCGGGTATGACCCGGTGGATCGAGATCGCCGAGGGCGTCTACGCCCGCCGGTACGCCGAGCTCGACCAGACGCTGGGGCTGGTCGTCGGGGGTGAAGGCTGCCTCGTCGTCGACACCGGCCGGGACGAGGCCCACGGTGCCGAGCTCGCGGCCGCAGTCCGCGAGGTGACGCCATCGCCGTGGGCAGCGATGATCACGCACTCCCATTGGGACCACTTCTTCGGCACCGCGTCGTTCACGCCGTGCCCGGTGTGGGCGCACGAGCGCTGCCGCGACGTCATCACCGACCGGGCCGACGAGATGCGCGCCAGGGGAGTCGGATACTTCGAGGCAGCCGGCGAGACCGATCTGGCGACCGGGGTGGCCGCCGCTCGCACGGTCGTACCGACCGACGTCCTCACGACGACGGCCACGATCGACCTCGGCGGTCGGAGCGTCGTGCTGCGCCACCCGGGTCGTGGGCACACGGACAACGACACCGTCGTGCATGTGCCCGACACCGCCACGGTCTTTGCGGGCGACCTCGTCGAACAGGGCGCACCACCGGTGATCGGCGGCGACGCGTACCCGTTCGAGTGGCCGTCGACGCTGGCCACCGTGCTGGGCCTCGAGCCCACCGTGGTCGTCCCCGGGCACGGCGAGCCCGTCGGCCGCGACTACGTCGCGAGACAGCGGGAGGAGTTGGCAGCCGTGGCCGGACTGGTCGCTGCCGTCGCGGCCGGAAAGCTCTCCCTGCGGGAGGCCGTCAGCCGGTCTCCCTATCCGCCGGACGCGACGTTGCCGGCGCTCAGCCGCGCTCAGCCGGCGACGCCGTAGAGGCGGTCGCCCGCGTCGCCGAGGCCGGGGACGATGTAGCCCTTGTCGTTGAGCCGCTCGTCGACGGCGGCGGTGACGATCGTGACGGGGACGCCCATGCTCTCGGTCATACGCTCCACGTGGGCGATGCCCTCGGGGGCGGCGAGCAGACACACTGCGGTGATGTGGTCTGCGCCGCGCTCGACGACGTACTGGATCGCCGCGGCGAGCGTTCCTCCGGTCGCGAGCATCGGGTCGAGGAGGTAGCACTGCCTGCCGGTGAGGTCGTCGGGCAATCTCGTGGCGTACGTCGTGGCCTGCAGCGTCTCCTCGTCGCGGATCATCCCGAGAAAGCCGACCTCGGCGGTCGGCAGCAGGCGGGCCATCCCGTCGAGCATCCCCAGCCCGGCCCGCAGGATGGGCACCACGAGCGGCTTCGGCGGCGACAGTCTCACGCCCGTGGCGGGGCCCACCGGCGTCGTGATCTCGATCGGCGCGACCCGGGCATCCCGGGTTGCCTCGTACGCCAGCAGCGTCACCAACTCGTCGGCCAAGCGGCGGAACGTCGGGGAGTCGGTGCGCTCGTCCCGGAGCACGGTCAGCTTGTGTCCAACCAGGGGATGATCGACAGCTTGCAGCCGCATGGCGGGAACCTACCCTGTCCGAAGATCGTCAGGGTCTCGACCGGGTGCCCGCCGTGGTGCTAGCTTCCGGGAAGCTCGTCGTGTGTACGAGGAGGCCTGATGCCCGAGGGTGCCGTCCCTGCACCGGAACCCACGGACCTGGACCCCATGGAGTTGGAGGTCGGACGGTGCCGCCCCGGCCATCCCGCGGCGGACCCCGAGCGCCTGCGCCAGCGTGCGGACTTCCTTCGTGAACTCGCCGAAGCGCGCGCCTTGCTCGCCCGCGCGACACCGTGGCGGACCCGGGCGGCCCGCTTGCGGGCGCGCATGCGCGAGACCACGTTCCGCATCTGACCGTGGCGCTGTGTCGACGCCGCGCGGCCGGTGACGGCAGACTCGCGGGACCATGCTCTCGACGTATGACGCAGCGATGCGAGCGGCACTGGACGAAGCGCACGCCGCGCTCTCGACCGGCGACGTACCCGTCGGTGCTGTCGTCCTCGACCGCGACGGCACCCTGATCGGGACCGGCCGCAACGCGCGGGAGGCGCTGGCCGACCCGACGGCCCACGCCGAGATTCTCGCCCTCCAGGCGGCTGCCGGTGTGCGCGGGTCATGGCGGCTGGAAGGGTGCACGCTGGTCGTCACGCTCGAGCCGTGTGCGATGTGCGCCGGAGCATCCGTGCTGGCGAGGGTCTCCCGTCTGGTCTACGGAGCCGTCGATCCGAAGGCGGGCGCCGTGGGATCGCTGTGGGACCTCGTCCGGGACCGTCGGCTGAACCATCGACCCGAGGTGGTGGGTGGCGTCCTCGCCGACGAGTGCGGCCTCGTGTTGCGACAGTACTTCGAAGATCACCGCTCGTCGTGAGCGACATCGGGTGGTTCGTCGGGACCAACGTGCTCCGGTAACCTCGTGCGCGGTGGCGTGTCCGAGCGGCCTAAGGAGCACGCCTCGAAAGCGTGTGAGGGGGCAACTCCTCCGTGGGTTCAAATCCCACCGCCACCGCCACATCTTCCGCGCTGCTCCGACGCTGACCGGGTGACGGAACGGCTGGCGTCTCACGTGTCAGGGTCGTCCTCCGGTCTGAGCAGGTTCTCGCCGTCCAGGCCGACCTTGCCGCACGCTTCGACGAACGCCTGACGAAGCAACGCCGTCCGATCGGCGATGTTCCTGGCCTGCCAGGCCTCGGGCTCGCTCTCGCTGTCGGGAACGCGTGCGCCCTCCGATCAGGGAGGGGCTTGGGCTTCGAGCTGCTGCAGGAACCCGGCGAAGACCCTCAGGACGTCACCGGCCATGGTCTTGAAGGCCCGACCGCTAACCTCGAAGGCCTTGAGGCCGTCGAGGTTCTCCGGCACCCGAGGCCGGCCAAAATGGACGACGTACTGGCTCGCAATGTCCCAGTACTCACCAAGCCGCTTCGCCTCGGCGGTGGTCGGCACCGTACACTCGACGTCGAAGTCGGCTGGACCGAAATCCTTGTCGCCCTTCGTGGTCTTGACGAGGAAGTCGGCTAGCAGGCGCACGTGGACGTAGAGGGCGTCGAGCATGGACCGGGCACACACGTACTCGCCGCGATCGACCGCGGCGTCGTACTCGGTGGCGATGTCGCTGATCATCCGGATCGAGTAGCCGACCTGGTGGGCATGTCGCATCTCCGGCGACGTGATCAGGTCGAGAAAGTTCTTGGACATGGGCGTAAACTACTTTGTCGCTTCGGCCTCACCGTTCGGCGCCGACATCACACGCCGCGGGTACGACGATCCGGCCCACCCCCGACGGTAGTGCTCGACTGCTCCTTCGACAACTCGTTCACCGACGCCCGCAGGCTGTGGTCCGTTGCGGCCGCGGTGAACAGAGGGCGGCGAGTCCGAGTACGTCCTGGGCACGTCTGCGGTCGGGGTTCTGATCACGTCCGCTCAGTTGAGCGGCACTGCACGGAATGCCGTGCGTGTAGCCGCATAGATGAACGGGCCTCTCTGGTCCAGGCAGCCCTGGATCTTGCGCCACTGGCACATGAGGATCTCGAGCTGCGCGAAGGTTCCGCCTGCATCGTCGCCGACGATAGTGATCATGCGTGCATGGTGCTCTCGCACGGCCGTGATTTCGCGACGATGGACCCGAATCTTGCTGTCTCTAGTGATGATCAGCCAGTCGTTCGCGGTGACCGTGGGTATCCACACGTCGTCGTCAGTGTTCGGTGTGGTAATCGGGCACGGCGGGCGTTTGCGTTTGTGGACCACGCCGCCGGGATCCCCCGGATAGGTGACGTCGGCCCGCAGGGCTGTGAGTACGTGAGCGAGGCCCAGCACATCAGCATCGACGTAGTAGTGGACCTCCGCGGGCTTGACCCGGGTCACGCCGCGCGCTGCGAGTTCTCGTAGGCCAGTGCCCAGCGCACGTCCCGGACCGTCAGTTGGTAGACCTCGGCGATGGTGCGGATCATCTCGCCCGCCTCGTCCTGCTCCCAGATGACTTCGGTGCTGACGCCTTTGATCGCAGGTTTCCCGAACCTGATGGTCGGGCTGACCCGCACCGGCGATTTCGGGTTCGCGTCGGGGCGCCACTCTGCGGCCAAGTCGCCGTCCCACACCACGCGCTCGAGGAAAGTCTGGGACGGCGGCGTCAGCAAGAGCTGGTCGTTGACGACGGCGACCAGGCAGAACTCGGCGGCGAGACCGGCTGCCGTCTGAGCGTCGTGGACGAGCTGTTTGCCGGACACGTACGGGCGGCGATCCGCCAGCGGGTACTGCACTCCGAACTCTCTGCGGAGAAGATCGACGAACATCCTCAGCTCGGCCATCGGTACCAGATGCGTACGCCGGTACTCTCGCAGCAGACCGGCCTCGATGAACTCGGCCCACATGACTGTTCTGGTCCCGCGCGTCCTCTCGCGTAAGACCGGCTGGTACTGCCTGCCGCGACGTTCGCCGCCCTCGAGCCAGTAGTGCAGGGTCGACTGGGCCACACCGAGGAGCCTGGCTGCGTGTGCCTCGGTGTACATCTCACGGTCCAGCACGGTCGTCACAGCTCCACTCTCCCATCCGTCGAGGACGTCCAGGGACGTCGACTCTCTCGGCACGCCCACCATCCCTATCTGGTGGGAGTGTGCCCGAATCCGTACTTGTCAGTGTGTGCGTAGGAAGCCGCTGGGCCACCGGGCGCGTCGCGACCGGCTGCGGCGGAGCAAAGTGAGGCATAGGTCAGCCACGTCACCGCTGATGGGCCATAGTCCCTACCAGCTCCGAGGGCGGGCCGCATGGCTCGACGACGAGCGATCGGGCCTGGGCTCCTCATCGGCGGGCCACTCGTGCTGGTGAGCGTGTATACCTGGGTGCCTTGCGCCGGAGCGGTGCGTCGGTCGGAAACGCATCGCGTTGATCCGGCTCGGTTAGGCTCGTCGCCTCCCCATCAGCGGAAGGAGGCGACGTTGGATGTGCATGCGCTCGACGCCTTCCTGCTGGTGGGCGCCCTGGTCCTGGTAGCCGCGGTCGTCGCCGTTCGGTTCAGCGTCCGGCTCGGGCTGCCGAGCCTCGTCCTGTACCTGTTGATCGGCGTCGCCCTGGGCGAGTCGGTGATCGGCGTCCAGTTCGAGGACGCCCAGCTGGCGCAGGTCCTCGGGTTCGCCGCGCTGATCGTGATACTCGCCGAGGGCGGCCTCACCACCCGCTGGCCCACGGTCCGGCCGTCGTTCGGGATCGGCATCTCGCTCGCCACCGTCGGCGTCGCGGTCAGCACGACCGTCATGGCCCTGGCCGGACATTACGTCCTGGGCCTGGATTGGACACTCGCGGTCTTGCTGGGCGCGGTCTTCGCGCCGACGGACGCGGCCGCCGTGTTCTCGACGCTGCGCCGGGTGCCCCTTCGGCCGCGGCTGTCCAGCGCGCTGGAGGCCGAGTCGGGTCTCAACGACGCGCCGACCGTCGTACTGGTCACGCTGGTGAGCCTCGGCGAGGTCGCCGAGCGCGGCGTCGGTGGCGTGGCGCTCTTCGTCGTCTACGAGCTCGTCGCCGGCACCGGGATCGGCTACGTGGTCGGGTGGGCCGGCGCGGCCGTGCTGCGCAGGGCCGCGCTGCCCGCGTCGGGCCTGTACCCGTTGGTGATCATGACGCTCTGCGTGCTCGCCTACGCCGCGGGAGGTGTGCTCGACGCGAGCGGCTTCGCGGCGGTGTACGTCGCCGCGCTCGTCCTGGGCAACTCGGCACTGCCCCACCGGGCCGCGACGCGGTCATTCGCCGAGGGGCTGGCCTGGGTCGCGCAGATCGGGCTGTTCGTCATGCTCGGCCTGCTGGCCTCGCCGTCACGGCTGCCCGAGGCGTTCGTCGCCGCCCTGGTCGCCGGGCTGGTGCTCACTCTGCTCGCCCGACCGCTCGCTGTGGTCGCGTCCACCTTGCCGTTCCGGCTCTCCCGCGGTGAGCAGGTCTTCCTGTCGTGGGCCGGGCTGCGGGGGGCCATCCCGGTCGTGCTGGCGACCATCCCGCTCGCCGCGGGGGTTGCCGACGCCCCGTGGTTGTTCGACGTCGTGTTCATCGTCGCGATCGTTTTCACGACCCTGCAGGGGCCGACGCTTCCGTGGCTGGCGTCGAAGCTCGGTGTCCGTGGCGACGCGCAGTCGCGGGAGACCGACGTCGAGTCCGCGCCGCTGGACCGCCTCGACGCGGACCTGATCCAGCTCCGCGTTCCGGAGCGGTCGGAGCTTCATGGAGTCGAGGTGGGCGAGCTACGCCTGCCGCGTGACGTGTCGGTCGCCTTGATCGTGCGGGGAGAGCGGACCTTCGTTCCGGACGCTCGCACCAAGCTGCGTCATGGCGACGAGGTGCTCATCGTCGCGCCGCGCGGACTGCGCGACGCCACCGAGCGCCGGATCCGTGCAGTGAGCCGTGGCGGCCGGCTCGCCGGCTGGTTCGGCGAACAGGGACATGCGGACGATGTAGACGCTGCGCCGCTGCGCAGAGTCTTCCGGCGGCGTCCTCCCGACTGACGTCAGCAGGGCGGCAGTGGAGCGGCCGTGCCGGTGGCCCCGGGGACCGGTGCCGGCGCCGCCCCGGGCGCGGCGAGCTCGGTGAACGCCTCGCCGACCACCAGGTCGACCGTGCCGTCGGTGCGCTCGTCGGGGACGAAGACGGCGCCGGCCACTTGGGCCATGACCAGACTCGCGACGGCCTGGGTGTCCTCGCTGGCCCGGACCTCCGCCGAGGCGGTGACCTCCTTGTCCAACGGATCGTTGGCGACGTCGAGGATCGCGAACCCGCGCTCACGCATCGCGCCGGCCGTGGCCGAGGCCAAGCCGTTGCGGTCCGTGGCGTTGTAGACGTTCAAGCGGACGTCGGCCGGGGCCGGAGCGTCGGTGGGAGCGGCGGGCTGGCAGACGGGCGGGGCGGTCGCGTCGGACTCGTCGTCGGGACTCGTCAGACTGTTCCAGGCGTACCAGCCGGCCAGAAATACGGACCCTGCGAGCACCAACAGGGTGAGCGCTGTGCGCGAGTGACGCCGGTCGGCGGGCGGACGCGCCCCCTCGCCGAGATCGGGTTGCAAGGCCATGGAGCCTCCCGGTCGGCAATCGCCTGGTCAGTCCGGCGAGCTTAACGAGGAAATGTCCGACTCGCCGCCCAGCGGGAGCACCCGGGCATGGATCACCGGACGTTGCTGGAGAGCGGCGCGCAACGCCCTGTGCAGGCCGTCCTCCAGGTAGAGCTCGCCGTGCCATTCCACGACATGCGCGAACAGGTCGCCGTAGAAGGTCGAGTCCTCGGCAAGAAGGGCCTCCAGGTCGAGCGTCCGCTTCGTCGTGACGAGCTCGTCAAGGCGGACCTGCCGGGGCGGCAGGTCTGACCACGTGCGAAACGTGGTGCTGTGGTCGGGGTACGGTCGCCCGTCTCCGACCCGCTTGAAGATCACCCCTCGTAGTCTAGAGGTCCGCCGCCAGGCTGCCTGGCGGAACTCGGTGCGCGGGAGGGCCGGATGGCCAAGACGAAGTCCGACATCGTGGCGGCGGTCCGCGAGGGATACGCGTTCGATGCGCCGTGCGTCGAGTTGGGCGCGCTCGTCGTCGACGGATCGCCGCGGGCCGAGGCCAAGGTACGGGTGCCGCTGTCCATGCTGAACCGGCACGGCCTGGTGGCCGGCGCGACGGGCACGGGCAAGACCAAGACGTTGCAGCTCATGGCCGAACAGCTCTCCCACGCCGCCGTCCCAGTCTTCGCGGCGGATGTCAAAGGTGACCTGTCCGGCCTCGCCACGCCGGGTGAGTCCAACGAGAAGATCTCCGCCCGGGCGGAGGGGATCGGCCAGGCCTGGCAGCCCACGGCGTACCCGGTCGAGCTGCTGCGGCTGGGCGACTCCGGCAGCGGCGTCCCGGTGCGGGCCACGGTGACGTCGTTCGGCCCCACCCTGCTCTCCAAGGTGCTGCAGCTCAACGACACGCAGGAGAGCTCGCTCGGGCTGGTCTTCCACTACGCCGACAAGGCGGGCCTGCCGCTGCTCGATCTCAAGGATCTGCGCGCCGTCATCCAGCACCTGACCTCCGACGAGGGCAAGGAGCAACTCAAAGAGCTGGGTGGGCTGGCGAAGCCGACCGCCGGGGTCATCCTGCGTGAGCTGATCAACTTCGCCGAGTCCGGCGGTGACGCGTTCTTCGGCGAGCCGGAGTTCGAGGTCGAGCAGCTGATGCGGGTCGCGGACGACGGCCGGGGCGTGATCACCCTCCTCGAGCTGCCGGGCGTGCAGGACAAGCCGGTCCTCTTCTCGACGTTCCTCATGTGGCTGCTGGCCGAGCTGTTCGAGGTCATGCCGGAGGTGGGCGATGTCGACAAGCCCAAGCTGGTGTTCTTCTTCGACGAGGCCCACCTGCTGTTCAAGGACGCGTCGCGCGACTTCCTCGACGCGCTGATCCAGACCGCCCGGCTGATCCGGTCGAAGGGCATCGGCGTCTTCTTCGTCACCCAGACGCCCAAGGACGTCCACGAGGACGTCCTGGCCCAGCTCGGCAGCCGGGTCCAGCACCAGTTGCGCGCGTTCACGCCGAACGACGCCGACGCGTTGAAGGCGACGGTTCGCACCTACCCGACATCCGCCTACGACCTGGAGGCGCTGCTGCAGGCGCTCGGCATCGGCGAGGGGGTGGTGACGGTGATGTCGGAAAAGGGCGCCCCGACGCCGGTGGCGCACGCCATGATGCCGGCGCCGCAGTCGCTGATGGCGCCGTCGTCGCAAGCGCTGTTGGACCAGGTCGTGGCGGCGTCACCACTGGCGCCGTTGTACTCCGAGAGCATCGACCGGGAGTCGGCGTACGAACGGTTGACGGGCAAGATCGCCGCCGGTCCGGGAGCCCCGGTGGAGGCGACGCCGTACGGGGCGCCGGCGGACGCGGCAGAGCCGGCGTCGCCGTACGCGGGCATGACGGAAGAACAGCGCCTGGAGGCCGAGATCCTGGGCACGCTGCCGGCGCCGGCGCCGTCACCGGTGCCCCCGCCGGCGCCACCCGCGCCGGCCCGGTCAGGCACACGGTCCCGC